>JAEUKY010000291.1 GCA_016794005.1 Rhodospirillales bacterium | reverse complement strand
GCCGCCGATCCGGTCCGCTTCCCGGCCCTTGCCCGCGCGCAGGCGCCCGAATGGCGGCCGGGCATGGCGCCGCACAAGGCGCGCACCGAATTCGAGATCTGAAAAGGGGAGGACGATGGACATGTTCGAACTCACACCCGGCCTCGCGATCGTCGCGGCTTCCGACGCGTCGAGCTTCGGGGCGATCGCGTGGCTGTTCTGGAAGCGCCACCAGGACCAGGAACGCGTGCTCGACCGGCTGCGCCAGGCCAGCCTCGACGAGACGCGCGACCTGCGCCAGGCGCTGGCCGAGTTCAAGCTGGAGGTGGCGCGCGGCTACGCGTCGATCGGCTACATCAAGGACGTCGAGAACCGGCTGACCGCGCACCTGCTGCGCATCGAGGCGAAGCTCGACGGGGCCGGCGCGTGATCCCCGCACTGCTCGCACAGCTCGGCCTGCCGCTGCTGGCACGCCTTCTCGCCGGCGCGCTGGGCCGCGTCGACCATCCGGCGGCGAAGGCGGCGTCTGAAGCGCTCGAACAGGCGGGTGCGACGCTGCCGCCCGAGCGGATCGCCGAGGCCAACCGCCATCTCGAGGCGATGGCGCGTCTCGAAAGCGAGGAGACCCGCGAGACCATCCGCGAGGTCAACGCCTCGCTGCGCGCCGAAGCGGCCAGCGAGGACGCCTATGTGCGCCGCATGCGGCCCACCTTCGGCTACGTGATGGCCGCCACGTGGGCCGCCCAGATGGGGGCGGTCGCGTGGATCGTGGTGCGCGCACCTTCCGAGGCGGCCTCGGTGATCGAGGCGCTGGGGGCGCTGTCGGTCGTGTGGTCGGTCGGCCTTTCGGTGCTCGGCGTCTATGTCTACAAGCGGTCGGCCGACAAGGCGCTGGCGTCGGGAAACCCGCAGCCGGGCCTTCTCGACAGGCTTCAACGCGCGGTCGAAGGGCGCTAGCTTGGACGCACGATGGCGACTCCGATCTACCACATGTGCCGGCGCGACGAATGGGCGGCGGCCGAAGCTTCCGGCAGCTATGCCGGTTCCTCGCAGGACCGGGCCGACGGGTTCATCCATTTCTCGGACGCCGCGCAGATCGTCGCCAGTGCCGCGAAGCACCGCGCCGGGCAGGACGACCTCGTGCTGATCGAGGTGCCGGCCGAGACGCTGGGCGACGCGCTGAAGTGGGAAACCTCGCGCGGCGGGGCCTTGTTCCCGCATCTCTACGGCGCGCTCGCCGTTTCGCATGTGGCGCGGCACGCGCCGCTGCGCCTGGGCCCCGACGGGCGTCACGTCTTCCCGTGGGGACTCGCATGAACTGGTACGATCTCGCCTTCCCGCTGGTGCGCGGGATCGATCCGGAAACGGCGCATGGCTATGCGGTGAAAGCACTGGCGAACGGCTTCGTGCCCACGCCCGCCCCCGTCGACGAACCGTCGCTGCGCACGACGCTGTGGGGGCTGGATTTCCCGAACCCGGTCGGGCTTGCCGCCGGCTTCGACAAGGACGCCGACGTGCCCGACGCGATGCTGGCGCAGGGTTTCGGCTTCGTCGAAATCGGTTCGGTCACGCCGCGCCCGCAGCCGGGCAACCCGAAGAAGCGCCTGTTCCGCCTGACCGCCGACCGCGGCGTCGTCAACCGGCTGGGCTTCAACAGCAAGGGGCTGGAGGTCGCGCGCGCGAACCTGTCGGCGCGCAAGCGGCGCGGCATCGTCGGCGTCAATCTCGGCAAGAACAAGGAGACCGAGGACGCGGCCGACGATTACGTGAAGGGCGCGCTCGCACTCGCCCCGTTCGCCGACTATCTCGTGTGCAACGTCTCCTCGCCCAACACGCCGGGCCTGCGCGCGTTGCAGAGCCGCGAAGCGCTCGACGGACTGGTCGTGCGCGTGCAGGACGCGCTGGCGACGCTCGCCAACGCGCCGCCGCTGGTCTTCAAGATCGCGCCCGACCTGACGGACGCCGACCTCGAAGACGTCGTGCGCGTGGCGCTGGATCGCAGGCTCGCGGGCCTGATCGTGGGCAACACCACGCTGTCGCGCCCCGACACGCTTCTCGATCCGCAGAAATCCGAAACGGGCGGGCTGTCCGGCCGGCCGCTCTTCCCGCTGTCCACGCGCATGCTGGCCAAGACCCGCGTGCTCGCCGGGCGCGATCTCGTCCTCGTCGGTACGGGCGGGGTCTCCGACGCGCGCGACGCCTACGCCAAGATCCGGGCGGGCGCTTCGCTCGTGCAGCTCTATTCCGCGATGGTCTATCGCGGGCCGGGGCTGGCCGCGGAAATCTGCCGCGAACTTCCGGCCCTGCTGCGCGCCGACGGTTTCGCGTCGGTCGCCGACGCGGTCGGGACCGGTTCGGCGTTGACCGACGCGCGCGGATAGGGAATACCGGGATTCGAATGTCGCCGCTCTCGCTCATCCTGCCGGCCGTCGCCTATGTCGCCGCAAGCTTCGCGGTCGGCCTGACATCGGGCGTGCCGCTCGGTCTTGCCGTGTTCGCGGCCGGGGCCGCCGTGCACGCGATCGTCGTGGCCGCGAAGCTTGCCGGCCAGGTCGAGAACGCCGTGCGTGCGCAGGCGCAGATCCGCCGCGAGATCGCCGCCGCGCGCGAGGAAGCGCGCGGCATCCTCGAGGCGATCGAGAACGCCGCCCGCACGCGCCCCGACCTCGGCCACGTGATGGGCGAGGTGAAGGTGCTGCAGGGCCTGGTCGAGAAGCTGTCGGGCCAGCCCGTGCCGAAGGCGGGCGAGCCCGCGCGCCCCGATCCGGGCTACGGCGACGCGCAGGTGCTGGACATCGTGCGCGACGCGCTGCGCGAGAACCGGGTCGAGCTCTACGTGCAGCCCATCGTCGACCTGCCGCAGCGCCGCCGCCGCCACTTCGAATGCTTCAGCCGCGTGCGCGCCCCCGACGGCAACGTCATCGGGCCGGAGCGCTATCTGGCACTGGCGGAGCAGGTCGGCCTCGTCACCGCGATCGACAACATGCTGCTTTTCCGCTGCGTGCAGCTCGTGCGCCGCATGCAGCGCACGAACGCAGGTGCCGGCATCTTCGTCAACATCTCGGAACACACGCTCGCCGACACGCGCTTCTTCGCCGAGTTCGTCACGTTCATGGCGCAGAACGCCGACCTCGCGCACAACCTCGTCTTCGAGCTGGCCGAGGGGCATACGCGCCGTTTGACC
>JAEUKY010000280.1 GCA_016794005.1 Rhodospirillales bacterium | reverse complement strand
ATAGACCTGCAGCGGGACCAGCGTCATGCCCTGGCGCGTGACGGCACCGATCAGCTTGTCCATCTCGGCGCGGTTGACCAGCAGCTTGCGCGCCCGGCGCGGCTCGTGGTTCTGGCGGTTGCCGCCGGCATATTCCGGGATGTGCGCGTCGATGAGCCACAGTTCGCCGTCGCGCTCGACCGCATGCGCCTCGGCGATGGCGACACCCGCACCCGCGCGCAGGGCCTTCACCTCGGTCCCCATCAGGACGAGGCCCGCCTCAAGCGTGCGCTCGATCGAATAGTCGTGTCGCGCCTTTCGGTTGGTCGCGGCGACCTTGCGGCCGTCATCCGGTGCTGCCATCGGTGCCGCTTGCCGGAACTCCTAGCGCAGGAGTCCCGCCCCCTTCATCGCCGCACGCACCCGGTCCTTCGTTTCCGAAGCGATCGGGCCGAGCGGCAGGCGCACCTCGTCGGTGCAGATCCCCATAAGCGAGGCCGCGTACTTCACCGGGCCGGGGCTTGTTTCGGCGAACAGCGCCTTGTGCAGCGGCATCAGCGCGTCCTGCAGCTTGAGTGCTGCCTTGCCGTCGCCCTTCAGCGAGGCGGCCTGCATCTTCGCCACCATCTTGGGCGCGATGTTGCCGGTGACGGAAATGCAGCCCGTCCCGCCCGTCGCGTTGAAGGCGAGCGCGGTGCCGTCGTCGCCGTCGAGCTGGACGAAATCGGCACCGCACGCGAGGCGCTGCAGGCCGGGCCGCGTCAGATCGCCGGTGGCGTCCTTGACGCCGACGATGTTCTTGATCTGCGCGAGACGGCCCATCGTCTCGACCGACATGTCGACCGCGCAGCGGCCGGGGATGTTGTAGATGAAGATCGGGATCTTCACCGACTTGGCGATCGCCGCGTAGTGACGGTAGAGACCTTCCTGCGTCGGCTTGTTGTAATAGGGTGTCACGACGAGGGCCGCGTCGCAGCCGGTCTGCTCGGCATGGCGCGTGAGGCTGATCGCCTCCTCGGTCGAGTTCGAGCCCGTCCCGGCCATCACCGGCACGCGGCCCTTGGCGGCGGCCACGCACATCTCGATGACGGCTTCGTGCTCCTCGTGGCTCAGCGTCGGGGACTCGCCCGTCGTGCCGCACGGCACCAGTCCGTTGGTGCCCTGCGCGATCTGCCACGCCACGAATTTCTTGAACGCCGGTTCGTCCACCTGTCCGTTGCGGAACGGCGTGATGAGGGCGACGAAGGAACCCTTGAACATGGGATCGGATCTCCGGGCGGTTTCTGGTTGTCGGGCCGGGAACTTAGCCCTGCGAGCCCCGTCACGCAACCTGCACCTCGCGCCTTGCGCGGAAGGGGCCGGGCGGTTTTAACTCTTTGGATGATCTTGCGCCCCCGATTCGCCGCTGCCCTAGCCTGGGCGGCCCTGACATTGACCGCCTGCACGCGCGGCGACGCTGCGGCCGGGCCCTCGGGCGCCCCCGCCGCCGAAGCGGGGATCGCAGCCGCCGAGTTCGAGGTCGCGGCAGTCGGCGAGACCGGCGAAATCCGGCTGGCGCAGGCACGCACGGGTACCGGCACGCAGGTCGCGGCGATCACGTCGGCGGCCCGGTCGATCCCGCCGCTCGGTCCGCCCGTCCTCAACGCCCAGCAGCGCGAGATCTACACGCAGGTCTTCGCCGCCGTCGAAGCGGGCCGCTGGGAAGCCGCGCGCACGCTGCTGGCCCGCGGCAACCACCCGGTCGCCAACAAGCTCTATCGCTGGCTCGAACTGCAACTGCCGCGCTCGGGCGTCGCGTTCGAGGACATCGTCCAGTTCGTCGACCAGAATCCCGACTGGCCGGCCCTCGACACGATCTCGCGCCGCGCCGAGGAGGCCCTTCTCGACCGCCCGGCGAACGACACGCTGGTCCTCGCCTGGTTCGGCACGCGCAGCCCGCTCACGCCCGACGGCGCCATGCGATACGCCGACGCGCTCGCCGCTTCCGGCGACCGGGCGCGCGCGCAGCAGGTGATCCGCGACCACTGGGTCTCCGGCACGTTCAACGACGTGCAGCACAAGCGCTGGATGGAGCGCTATCGCGGCCAGTTCACGCCCGACCTGCACTGGGCGAAGCTCGACCGGCTGCTGTGGGAAGGCAAGATCGAGGAAGCGCGCCGCATCTTCCCGCTGGTCACGGCCGAACGGCGCACGCTTGCCGACGCGCGCCTGCGCATCCGCTCGGGCGGCAACGCCGAGGCGCAGAACCGCCGCGTCCCTGAATCCCTGCGTGACGATTCCGGCCTGCTCTACGAACGCGTGCGCGCCCAGCGCAAGGCCAACCGCGAAGCGACCGCGCGCGACATCCTGCGCGCCCTGCCGCGCGACATCTCGAAGCCCGACCTGTGGTGGGGCGAACGCGGCACGCTCGCGCGCCGCTCGATCGTCGCGGGCGACGCCGCAGAGGCCTATCGCTTGGCTTCCGAACACCGCATGTCGCCGGCGCACGGTGCCAACTACCTCGAGGCCGAGTTCCTTTCGGGCTGGATCGCGCTTCGCCGGATGAACAATCCGGCCGGCGCACGCGCGCATTTCGAGAAGGTCCACGAGACGGCGCGTTTCCCGGTTTCCCGCGCGCGCGGCGCCTACTGGACCGGGCGCGCGTTCGAGGCGCAGGGCAACGCCGACGGTGCGCGCGAATGGTACGTGCGCGCCGCGTCGTATCACACCACCTATTACGGGCAGCTCGCCAACGGCCGGCTTTCCGGCAACGCGCGGCAGGCCTGGCCGGCACCCATCGTGCCGACGGCCGAGGAACGCCGCGCCTTCGAGCAGACCGAAGCGGTGCGCGCCGCGCGCATCCTGATCGAGACGCGCGAGAAGCCCGAGCGCGCGCGGCCTTTCCTCGTGCGCCTCGCCAACGTCGCGCGCACGCCGGCACAGCATGCGCTGGTGTCGGAGTTCGCCCACCAGCTCGGCCGCAACGATCTGGCCGTGATCGTTTCCAAGCGTTCGGCGCAGGCGGCCGGCGTGCAGCTCCACGATCTGGGCTGGCCGACGATGCCGCTGGCCGGCGACCGACCGGAACGTGCGCTCACCTACGCGATCATCCGCCAGGAGAGCCAGTTCGAGGCCGAAGCGGTCAGCCGGGCGGGTGCGCGCGGCCTGATGCAGCTGATGCCGGCGACGGCGCGCGCGGTCGCGAAGTCCGACGGGCAGGCCGCGCATTCCGAAGCGAAGCTGTTCGAGCCGGCCTACAACATCCGCCTCGGCCGGGCCTATCTCGCCTCTCTCGTCGACGACTTCGGCGGTTCGTACGTGCTCGCGATCGCCGGCTACAACGCGGGCCCGGGCCGTGCGCGCGAATGGATGCGCAGCTTCGGCGACCCGCGCTCACCCGAAGTGGACGTCGTCGACTGGGTCGAACTGATCCCCTTCGAAGAGACGCGCACCTACGTCCAGCGCGTGATGGAGAATCTCCACGTCTACCGCCGCAACCTGCAGCCCACGCAGCTTGCCGTCGACATCGAGCGGGACCTGCGGCGCGGCCGCAACTGACATGACCTTTACGGTACGAAGCGTCGGACCGGACGACGGCCCCGTCCTTGCCGGGCTTCACGTCGCGAGTTGGCGCAACGCCTATCGCGGCATCCTGTCCGATGCGTTCCTTGCCGACGACGTGGAAGACGAACGTCGGGCCGTCTGGACCGAGCGTATGGCAAACTGGAACCCGGCACGATCCTTCGCCGAGATCGCCGAGATCGACGGCGCGCCGCGCGGCTTCGTATGCGTCATGCGCGACATGGCGCCGGAGCACGGCGCGCTTCTCGACAATCTCCATGTCTTGCCCGGCCATCGGGGAATCGGGATTGGCCGCAGGCTGCTGGCGGATGCCGCGTGTTGGGTCGCGGACCGCTTTCCCGGCACGCCGATGTACCTGACGGTCTATTTCGCGAACGAGAACGCCCGCGCGTTCTATGCGCGGATGGGCGGCGTGGCGTCCGAGCCCTACGACGAGCGCGAGCACGACGGACGCCTGCATCGCGTGATGCGCTTCGCGTGGCCGAAACCGGAACTGGTGCGATGAAGTTCGAGCTCGTCCTGTTCGACATGGACGGCGTGCTCGTCGATTCCGAGCGCATCGCCAACCGCATCCTGCACGAAGATCTGCGCGCCGCCGGGGTCGACCTGACGCTGGAAGAGTCGACCCGCAGCTTCGTCGGCCGGAAGGCCGGATGGACCGTGGCGAACGTCCGCGAACGCTGGGGGGTCGTGCTCCCGCCCGACTTCGAGAAGCGTCTGCGCGAACGTACGCTTGCGGCCTACGACGGCGAGCTGAAAGCGGTCGACGGGATCGAAGCCGCACTCGATACGATCGGAAGGCCCTACTGCCTCGCCTCGTCGAGCGATCCCACGCGCATCGAGAAGAGCCTGTCGCTGTGCGGCCTGGCCGACCGCTTCGCCGGGCGCACCTTCAGTGCCACGCAGGTGAAGAACGGCAAGCCCGCCCCCGACCTGTTCCTGTTCGCGGCAGAGCGGATGGGTGCGGCACCGCGGCACTGCGCCGTGGTCGAGGACACGCTCGTGGGGCTGGAGGCCGCGCGTGCGGCCGGGATGGCCGCGTTCGCCTATGCCGGGGCCGGCCACACCGCGCGCGACGCGCTCGTCGCGACGGGTGCGACCGTTTTCGACCGGATGGCCGAGCTGCCGGACCTGATCAGTCGTTCGCGAGCAGGTGGATGAGCGACGAGGTATCCCAGCGTCCGCCGCCGCGCGCCTGCACCGTCGCGTAGAACTGGTCGACGAGGGCGATCACCGGCAGGCGGGCCTTGTTGTTCTTCGCCTCGTCGAGGCAGATCGCAAGGTCCTTGCGCATCCAGTCGACCGCGAAGCCGAAATCGAACTTGCCCTGCACCATCGTCTTGGCGCGGTTTTCCATCTGCCAGGAACCGGCGGCACCCTTCGTGATGACCGACAGCACCTTGTCGGTGTCGAGTCCGGCCTTGACCGCGAAGTTCATGCCTTCCGACAGGCCCTGCAGCAGGCCTGCGATGCAGATCTGGTTGACCATCTTGGTGAGCTGGCCGGCCCCGGCCGGGCCCATGTGCGTCAGCGCCTTGGCGTAGATCTTCAGGACCGGCTCGGCGGTCGCGAAGGTGGCGTCGGCACCGCCGACCATGATGCCGAGCTGGCCGTTCTCCGCACCCGCCTGCCCGCCGGAGACCGGCGCGTCGAGGAAGGCGAAGCCCTTTTCCTTCGCGGCCTTCTCGATCTCGCGCGCGACCGCCGCCGAGGCGGTCGTATGGTCGACGAGGATGGCGCCCGCCTTCATGCCGGCAAGGGCACCGTCCTTGCCGTAGACGACCGAGCGCAGATCGTCGTCGTTGCCCACGCAAGTAAGCACGATGTCCGCATCCTTCGCGGCGAGTGCCGGCGTGGCGCCGGTGCTTCCGCCGTGCTTGGCAGCCCAGGCTTCGGCCTTCTTGGCGTTGCGGTTGTAGACGGTGACGGAATGGCCCGCCTTCTGGAGGTGCCCTGCCATCGGAAAGCCCATCACGCCAAGTCCGAGAAATGCCAGCTTCGCCATCGTCACGATCCTCCCTCGGCGCGCCGTGAATTCGGCGCGCGGAATTCGTCGCAACTTTTCTCAAAGACAGGCGAGGAACGCAAGGTCGAGGAGGATCGCCGGTCCCCGCGTCGCCCACAGCCAGACCGCCCCGAGGAAGACCGCCCCGGCCCCCGCGATCAAACCGATCTGGGTGGGGGCACCCACCGGATCACGCCCCGGCGGGTGCGGTCAGACGGGCCTGCGGCGCGTCGCGCAGTGGCCAGTGGAGGGCGGCAGCGACGAACCCGGTGACGACGCACAGGCCCCAGACGATGTCGTAACTGCCGTAGAGGTCGAACATCTTGCCGCCGAGCCAGGCCCCCATGAAGCTGCCGATCTGGTGCGAGAAGAAAACGATCCCGTAGAGCGTCGACATGTAGGTGGTGCCGAATATCTGGGCGACGAGCCCCGACGTGAGCGGTACGGTCGACAGCCACAGCAGGCCGAGCATCGCGCCGAACACGATCACGCTGGCCTCGCTGATCGGCACCATCAGGAACACGATGAAGACGAGCGAGCGGCCGATATAGATGCCGGCCAGCAGGTACTTCTTGCGCTTGGTCTGCCCGAGGACGCCTGCCGTGTAGGTACCGACGATATTGAAAAGCCCGACAAGCGCCAGCGCCCATGCACCAACCCAGCCCGGCAGACCCTTGTCCGCGACATAGGCCGGCAGATGGACGCCGACGAAGACGACCTG
>JAEUKY010000238.1 GCA_016794005.1 Rhodospirillales bacterium | reverse complement strand
GGAGGCCTCGCACACGCCCCGTTCGGTGACGAGGGCCGTAACCAGCCGGGCCGGCGTGACGTCGAAGGCGTCGTTGCGCGCCGGGCTGCCGGGGGCCGCGATATCGACCTCGACGACGGTCCCGTCGGCAAGTCGCCCGCTCATCCGGGTGACTTCCGTGCCGGAGCGCTCCTCGATCGGGATCTCGCGCACGCCGTCGACCACAGTCCAGTCGATCGTCGGGCTCGGCAGCGCCACGTAGAACGGCACGCCGTTGTCGCGGGCGGCAAGCGCCTTCAGGTAGGTACCGATCTTGTTGCACACGTCGCCCTGCGCCGTGACGCGGTCCGTCCCGACGATGCACAGATCGACGAGCCCGTGCTGCATCAGATGCCCGCCGGCATTGTCGACCACGATATGGTGCGGCACGCCGTGCCGGCCCAGCTCCCAGGCCGTCAGCGAGGCGCCCTGGTTGCGCGGACGCGTCTCGTCGACCCAGACATGGACCGGGATGCCCGCATCGTGCGCCATGTAGATGGGCGCTATGGCGGTGCCCCAGTCGACCGTGGCGAGCCAGCCGGCGTTGCAATGGGTCAGGATGTTGACCGGCCCCTTCCCGCCCCGCTTCTCGAAGGCCCGCCGGATCAGGGGAAGCCCGTTGCGCCCGATGGCTTCGCAGATCGCGGCATCCTCGTCGCAGATCTCCGCCGCGAGCGACCAAGCCGCCGTCGGCCGTGCGGACGAAGCCAGCGGACGCAGCCGGTCGCGCACGCGGTCGAGCGCCCAGCGCAGGTTGATCGCCGTCGGGCGCGTGACGACGAGCGTGTCGTAGGCGCGCGCAAGGCCGACGTCGCTCGGATCGGCGTCCATGCCCAATGCCATGCCGTAGGCGGCGGTGGCGCCGATCAAGGGCGCGCCGCGGACGATCATCGTGCGGATGGCGTGGGCCGCCGCGTCGAGCGTCGCCAGACGGTGGATCTCGAATCGATGGGGCAGCTTCGTCTGGTCGATGACTTCGACAGCACCGCCGCCGGCCGCCGGCCAGATCGTGCGAAAATGCTTGCCGTCGACCTTCATGCGCCAACTCCCGCGATGGATGGTGGGCGGTGAGGGGATCGAACCCCCGACATCCTCGGTGTAAACGAGGCGCTCTGCCGCTGAGCTAACCGCCCGCTACTTGAGGCCGTCGCGCAGGAACTTGCCGGCCTTGAATTTCGGGCAACGGCTCGCCTTCAGCCGGATCGTCTCGCCCGTGCGCGGATTGCGGCCGTCGCTGGCCTTGCGCATGGCGACGTAGAACGTGCCGAAGCCGAAGAGCTTCACGTCGTCGCCCTTGCGAAGCTGGCGCGCGATCGTTTCGAGCGTGGCGTCGAGCGCCGACGCCGCCTGATCCTTCGAGAGATCCGTCTTCGCAGCGACCGCCGCGACCAAATCGTTCTTGTTCACGGGCCGGACTGGCTCCCGTTCTTGAATTCGAGCATTGCGACCGGCGTTCAAGCCATCCGCAAAACGGACCCCGTTCTAGGCGGGTCGCCTGCCGCCGTCAATCGCGCGCCGACAGAAACCCACAGGAATTGCGGCTTGACAAACCCCGCATGCGACAACGGCCGGAACGCGATCCCGCGTTCCGGCCGCCGGTCGTTTGCAAACGGCAAATCGGATCAGTGCGTGACGAGACCTGCCGCGTCGTCGCCGGCCTTTTTCGGCGGCACGTTTTCGATCTCCGGCTCGGTCCATTCGATCGCGACCGGTACCCGGGTCAGCGCCCGGGCCAGCACCTCGTCGACCGTGCCGACCGGCACGATCTCGAGCGCCTTCTTCGCGTTCTCGGGGATTTCGGCCAGATCCTTCTCGTTCTCCTTCGGGATCAGCACGGTCTTGATGCCCGCATGGAGTGCGGCAAGCAGCTTTTCCTTGAGGCCGCCGATCGGCAGCACGCGGCCGCGCAGCGTGATCTCGCCGGTCATCGCCACGTCGCGGCGCACCGGAATGCCGGTCAGCACCGAGACGATCGCCGTGATCATGCCGACGCCCGCCGACGGGCCGTCCTTCGGGGTCGCCCCTTCCGGCACGTGCACGTGAATGTCGCGCTTGTCGAACAGCGGCGGCTTGATGCCGAGGCTCGCCGCGCGGCTGCGCACGTAGGCGTGTGCGGCCTGCACCGATTCCTGCATGACGTCGCCGAGCTTGCCGGTGATCGTCATCTTGCCCTTGCCCGACGACAGCACGGCTTCGATCGTCAGCACTTCGCCGCCGACCTCGGTCCATGCGAGGCCGTTGACCAGCCCGATCATGTCGTCGTGCTCGACTTCGCCCCAGCGGAACTTCTTCACGCCGGCGTACTTCTCGAGGTTCTTCGGCGTGACCTGGATCTTCTTCAGCCCTTCGACGAGGATCGCCTTGACCGCCTTGCGGGCCAGCCCCGCGATCTCGCGCTCCAGGTTCCGCACGCCGGCTTCGCGCGTGTAGTAGCGGATCAGGTCGCGCAGGCCCTCGTCGTTGATCGACCACTCGCCCTTCTTCAGGCCGTGCATCTCCTCCTGCTTGGGGATGAGATGCCCGCGCGCGATCTCGATCTTCTCCTCCTCGGTGTAGCCCGAGAGGCGGATGATCTCCATGCGGTCGAGCAGCGGCTGCGGCATGCGCAGCGTGTTCGCCGTCGTGACGAACATGACGTCTGACAGGTCGTAATCGACCTCCAGATAGTGGTCGGCGAATGTCGCGTTCTGCTCGGGGTCGAGGACCTCAAGCAGTGCGGACGTCGGATCGCCGCGCCAGTCCGAGCCAAGCTTGTCGATCTCGTCGAGCAGGAAGAGCGGGTTCGAGGCCTTGGCCTTCTTCATGCCCTGGATGATCTTG
>JAEUKY010000224.1 GCA_016794005.1 Rhodospirillales bacterium | reverse complement strand
CTATGCGACCGGTGCCGTGAAGGCGGGCCTCGCCTGCATCGTCGCCGGTGCCGGCGGGGCCGCCCATCTGCCGGGCATGGCCGCCGCGATGACGCGCCTGCCGGTCTTCGGCGTGCCGGTCGAGTCGCGCACGCTCAAGGGCCTCGATTCGCTGCTGTCGATCGCGCAGATGCCGGCCGGCATCCCGGTCGGCACGCTCGCCATCGGCCGCGCCGGGGCGACCAACGCAGGCCTTCTGGCCGCCGCCGTCGTCGCCCTTTCCGATCCGAAGGTCGCCAGGGCACTCGACGCGTTCCGGGCGGCACAGACCGCCAAGATCGCGCAGAAGCCGGTCGACGGAACGCCAGTCGCGAAGAAGAAGGCCCGCAAGTGAGCGTGCGCCGCCTTCCGCCCGGCTCGACCATCGGCATCCTCGGCAACGGCCAACTCGGCCGTATGACCGCACTTGCCGCCGCACGCCTGGGCTTGCGCACGCACTGCTTCGGGCCGGAGAAGGATTCGCCGGCCGAGCAGGTCTGCACGCGGGCGACGATCGCCGATTATCGCGACCGCAAGGCGCTCGCCGCGTTCTTCAAGGCGTGCGACACGGTGACGTACGAGTTCGAGAACATCCCGGTCGAGGGTGTGGCCGCCGTCGCCAAGGCGGGATACGCACCCCTCTATCCGTCGGCCAAGGTGCTGGCGACGTGCCAGGACCGCATCCTCGAAAAGTCCTTCCTCAACCGCATCGGCATCGCGACCGCCCCGTGGACCGCCGTGCGCACGCTGCGCGATCTCGAACGCGGGATCGCAGCGCTGGGCCGGCCGGCCGTGCTGAAGACCGCGCGCATGGGCTACGACGGCAAGGGCCAGATCAGGATCGGTCCGCGCGACGATCTCGCCGAAGCGTTCGCGGTGCTAAAGGGCACGGAAGGCATCCTCGAAGGCTTCGTCGATTTCCGCAGCGAGCTTTCGGTCGTGGTGGCGCGCGGAAATTCGGGGACCGCCTGCTACGTGCCGGTCGAGAACCGCCACAAGCACCACATCCTCGACGTGACGATCGCACCCGCCAAGCTGCCCGCCGCCACGCGGCGCGAGGCCGAGGAAATGGCGCTGCACATCGCGGGCAAGCTGGGGCTGGTCGGCGTGCTCGCGGTCGAGATGTTCCGCACCCGCAAGGGCGAGCTGCTCGTCAACGAACTGGCTCCGCGCCCGCACAATTCGGGCCACTGGACCATCGACGCGTGCCCGGCCAGCCAGTTCGACCAGCTCGCGCGCGCGGTCGCCGGACTGCCGCTGGGCGATCCGTCGCGCCATTCGGACGCGACGATGAAGAACCTGATCGGCGACGACGTGGACGCGGTCCCTGCGATCCTCGCCGACCGGCGCGCGATCCTGCATCTCTACGGCAAGGCCGAAGCGCGGCCCGGCCGCAAGATGGGCCACGTCACGTATCTGAAGAAGAAGTCGCGCTAGCCGGTCTTGCGGAACTTCGCCGCCAGCCCCGCGAACGGATTGGCGAGCTTGCCGAGCCGCGCCTTCGCGTCGGCCATCGCCCTGGGCACGGCCATCACGTCGGCGATGCGCCGGTCGAGGAATTCCCACGTATCGGCCTGGCCTTCGGACCTGTCCTCGAGCCAGAAGAGCAGCGTGGACGAATAGACGCCCGCCGCGAGCCCGCGCTTGGAATAGTAGTTGAAGTCCGTCGCCCGGTCGCCGGCAAGCTGCCAGACCGCGTCGACCGTCGCCCACAGCGTGCGCATCGACAGCGGCAGATTGCCGGGCAGCGCCATCAGGCCCAGCGTGCGGCGCACCGCCTCGCGATGGGGGGCGAGCGGGGCGAGGCGCAGGCGGATCGCGCGCGCGATCTTCTCGCGGATCTTGAGCCCGGCGAATTCCGGATCGGCCTCGCACGCGGCGACCATCGCGCGGTCGGACATGGCGCACCAGTGCGCCAGCGCGTCGTTCACACCGTTCGGGAAAACGCGCAGCGCCGTGGCGGGCGGATAGCCCGCCTCCTCGGCGGCGCGCGCCAGCACGGGCAGGCTCCAGCCGTCGAACGGGATATGCGGCAGGGCCGCTTCGACGATGCGGTCGCGCGCGAGGATGCGGTCGAAGGGCATGGTCATTTCTCCGTGCGTCGGCGCATCTCGTCGACGAAGGCGAGCTTGGACAGGTCGGTCATCCGCTGGGGATAGAGGATGCCGTCGAGATGGTCGCACTCGTGCTGCACGACGCGCGCGTGGAAGCCCGAGACCGTGCGGTCGATCGTGTTCCCCTTGAGGTCGAGCCCGCGATAGCGCAGATGCGTGTAGCGCGGGACGGAACCGGTGAGGCCGGGGACGGACAGGCAGCCCTCGTAGCCCTCGTTCATCTCCGTCCCGATGGGTTCGAGCACGGGGTTTATCAGGGCGGTCAGGTCGACCGGCGTGTCGCCCTCGATCCCGGTCGTGCGTTCGGGTCGCACGAGGAAAACGACGACCCGCAGGGGGACGTGGACCTGCGGGGCGGCAAGGCCGGTGCCGGGCGCGTCGATCATCGTGTCGACCATGTCCTCGACCAGCATGTGGATCTCGGGTGCCGTCGGGTCGGCGACCGGGTCGGCGACCCGGGACAGGACGGGGTGGCCCATGCGGGCGATCTTCAGGATGGCCATGGGGGCAGGATAGGGGACCGGGAGGCCCCCCGGGAAGGCCGCATTCGACGGTTTGCAAGCCCTTGGGGCGTATGATATAAGCCGCGCCTCGGTCGTGAATCGGGGTGGGCGGAAACGCCGCCGCGAGTCGCGACCAACCAGTTCAACCCGTTGATTCCGTTTGGGAAAGGAGCACGGTTCCCGTGCAAGTCATCGTCCGCGACAACAACGTCGACCAGGCCCTGCGCGCGCTCAAGAAGAAGATGCAGCGCGAAGGCATCTTCCGCGAAATGAAGCTGCGCCGCCACTTCGAGAAGCCCTCGGAGAAGAAGGCGCGCGAGAAGGCCGAAGGCGTCCGTCGCCTGCGCAAGCTGCAGCGCAAGCGCCTGGAGCGCGAAGGCTACTAGTCC
>JAEUKY010000173.1 GCA_016794005.1 Rhodospirillales bacterium | reverse complement strand
GGTCGTCTGGACGATCGAGCGCGTGAAGGTCGAGAAGCTCGCCGGGCTGTTGGGCACGGTGGGTACCCGCAGCAGCGTGGCGATCACGTCGTCGGCGCCGAAGGGCGTGCCGTCGTGGAAGCGCACGTCGCGGCGCAGGTCGAACTCCCACGTCGTGTCGTCGACGATGCGCCACGCGGTGGCCAGCCCCGGCTGCGCGACCAGCTTGGAATCGAGATAGACGAGGCTTTCCCAGATATAGGCGTGGCTCGACGCCGGCGGGAAGCCGTTGAAGAAATGCGGGTCGAGCGTGTTGAGCTCGAGCTTGGTGCCCAGCGTCAGGTCCTGAGCCTGCGCCGGTGCCGCGAGGGCGACCAGTGCGGCGAAGATCGCGCGTCGTGCCGTCGTTCCCATTCGTTCGGTCCCCATCGCTTCAGCTGGCGTAATCGAGTGCGGCGGCGTCGAGGGCGAGGCAGCGGCCCGGCCGCCGGCCGGTCGGCGCGCCATCTTCCCATACGCAAGCCCCGTTGACGAAGACCCGGTCGATGCCCGCCGCCGGGCGGGTGGGCGCTTCGAACGAGGCGCGGTCGATGACGCTTGCCGCGTCGAACACCGCGATGTCGGCCGCGGCCCCGGCGCGCAGCACGCCGCGCCCGGAAAGCCCGAAGCGTCTGGCGGGCAGCGACGTCATGCGGCGGACCGCCTCTTCCAGCGGGAAGAGCTTGAGGTCGCGCGAATAGTGGCCGAGCACGCGCGGGAACGTGCCCCACAGGCGCGGATGGGGATGGGAGTCGTGCGGCAGCCCGTCCGAGCCGATCATCGCCTCGGGCCAGGCCAGCACGCGGCGCACGTCGTCCTCCGACATCGCGAAATAGATGGCGCCGGCGGGCTGCAGCTTCGCGGCCATCGCGTTGATGTCGAGCCCGTGCTCGGCCGCCAGCACGGCAAGTTCGCGGCCCCGCGCTTCCGGCATCGCCTTCGACCAGGTGATGACCACCTTCATGCCCGCGAGCGGGCGGTCGGTCGTCAGGATGGTCGACGAGGCGACGTAAGGATAGACGTCGAGCGCGATGCGCTGGTTCTTGCGCGCCGCGTCGATCAGCGGAAGCGTGCGCGCGGTCTTGCCGTGATAGGGAAGCCCCGCCGCCTTGTGGTGCGACAGCACGACCGGGGCGTTCGCCTCGCGCCCGATCGTCAGCGCCTCCTCGACCGCCTCTTCCAGGAACTCGCTCTCGTTGCGCAGATGCGTGGCGTAGATGCCGCCGGCGGCCCCCGCGATCTTCGCCAGCGCGATGACCTCGCGCGTGGGCGCAAGCTTCGCCGGCGCATAGAACAGCCCGGTCGAAAGCCCCAGCGCGCCGTCGGCCATCGCACCCTCGACGAGACGGGCCATCGCGGCTTCCTCGCGCGCGTCGGCCGGCCGGCCGAGACCCGACATCGTCTGGATGCGCAGCGCCGAATGGCCGACGAGCCCGATCGAGTTGACGGCGGCGGGATCGGCCGACAGCGCCTTGCGCCAGTCGGCGAAGCGCGGGAAGCGGTAGGTCGCGCGCGTGCCCAGCAGGTCGAGCGGCGGCGGCGGATCGCCGGGCAGCTCGACCGGTGCGACCGACACGCCGCAATTGCCGGCGACGACGGTGGTCACGCCCTGGCTGGTCTTCATCGGCATGTCGGGGAATTCGAGCAGGGCCGCGTCGTCGTGCGTATGCGCGTCGATGAAGCCGGGTGCGACGATCCGTCCCGTGCAGTCGATGCGGCTGCCGCTTTCGGCGCGCGACAGGTCGCCTACCGCCGTAATACGGCCGCCGGCGATGCCGACGTCGCCGCGCACCGCAGGCACACCCGTGCCGTCGACGATCAGGCCGCCGGAAAGTATCGAATCGCAACGCATCACGCTTCCCCCGGATTGTCGGAAACCCTAGCATGCCGGTTGCAGGCTTGCGACATACGGTCAATCACGCGAACACGGGAGCACGGCACGTGCAGATCAAGGCCCCTTACCTGCTTTTCCTCGGCGAGGCGTCCGACGCGCTCGCGGCCAAGACTTCGATCGGCGTGGGCCAGTGGCGCCCGGAAAAATGCGTGGGCCAGCTGCGCCTGCCGGGCTGCAAGACCGACGCCGGCTTCCCCGAGATGGACGTGGCCACGGCCGCGCGTGCGGGTGCGAAGACGATGATCGTCGGCGTGGTCAACCGCGGCGGCGTGATCTCCAAGGCGTGGAGCGACGTGCTGATCGGGGCGCTTGCGGCGGGCATGGACCTCGCCAGCGGGCTGCACAACAAGCTTGCCGACGTGCCCGAGATCGCCGCGGCGGCGGCGAAGTACGGCCGCACGCTGTTCGACGTGCGCCATCCCGACCGCGAATTCCCCATCGCGACGGGGGCCAAGCGCGCGGGCAAGCGCGTGCTGACCGTCGGCACCGACTGCTCGATCGGCAAGATGTACACGTCGCTCGCACTCGAAAAGGAGATGAAGGCGCAGGGCATGAAGGCGACGTTCCGCGCCACCGGCCAGACCGGCATCCTGATCGCCGGGTCGGGCTGGTCGATCGACGCGATCGTGTCGGACTTCGTGGCCGGTGCCGTCGAGACCCTCTCCCCCGCCAACGCGCCCGACCACTGGGACGTGATCGAGGGCCAGGGCTCGCTCTTCCACGCCAGCTACGCGGGCGTGACGCTGGCGCTGATCCACGGCGCGCAGCCCGACGCGCTGGTGATGTGCCACGAGATGGGCCGTCCGCACATGCGCGGGCTGCCGCATTACAGGCTCCCGAAGGTCGAGGACTGCATCGCGCTGAACCTGCAGCACGCGCGGCTGACGAACCCCAAGGTGAAGTGCGTGGGCGTCAGCCTCAACACCTCGAAGATGACGGCCAAGGCGGCCGAGCGCGCGATCAAGTCGCTCGCCGACCGGCTGGGCATGCCGGTGTGCGACCCCAGCCGCACGGGCGTGGCCGCGCTCGTCAAGAAGCTGGCGAAGATCAAGTGACGCGCACGCTCGCCGTCGCGCGCGAAGTCTGGCCGATCCGCGGCACGTTCCGCATTTCGCGCGGATCGCGCACCGAGGCGATCGTCGTCGTCGCGCGCATTTCGCAGGACGGAGCCGCCGGTGCGGGCGAATGCGTGCCCTATGCGCGCTACGGCGAGAGTGTGGAAAGCGTCATGGCGCAGATCGAGGGGGCGCGCGCGCTGATCGAGCGCGGGGGCACGCGCGCCGAGCTTGCCGGCGCCCTTCCCGCCGGTGCGGCGCGAAACGCGCTGGACTGCGCGCTGTGGGATCTGGAGGCCAAGCGCGCGGGCAAGCGCGTGTGGCAGCTTGCCGGCCTGCCGGAGCCCAAGCCCGTCGTGACCGCCTTCACGCTGTCGGTCGACACGCCCGCCAACATGGCGCAGGCGGCCGAAGCCGCACGCGCGCGCCCGCTGCTGAAGGTGAAGCTGACCGGCGAAGGCGATCTCGAACGCGTCGCGGCCGTGCGGCGCGCGGCCCCCGCCTCGCGCCTGATCGTGGACGCGAACGAGGCGTGGGACATCGGCGCCTTCGCGCGCTTCGCGCCGGCCCTCGGCAAGCTCGGCGTCGACCTCATCGAGCAGCCGCTGCATGCCGAGCGCGACGCCGCACTCGCCGGCCTCGCCCATCCGGTACCGCTGTGCGCCGACGAAAGCTGCCACGACCGCCATTCGCTGGCGCACCTCGCGGGCCGCTACGAGGCCGTGAACATCAAGCTCGACAAGACCGGCGGCTTCACCGAGGCGCTGGCCCTGCACAACGCCGCGATGGTCGCCGGCTTCAGGATCATGGTCGGCTGCATGGTCGGCACGTCGCTCGGCATGGCGCCGGCCCACCTGATCGCGCAGGGCTGCGCCTGGACCGACATCGACGGCCCCCTGCTGCTCGACCGCGACCGGGTGCCCGGGCTCGCCTATGACGGCAGCAATGTCGGCCCGCCACCCGCCGCCCTGTGGGGTTGACGGCTGTTGACGGTTGTTGACCGTCAACAAGCTATCCGACTGATTTGGATTTATTTTTCCGTCTCCTGTTGACGGGAAAATTCGGCCTTTTTGTATGTTCGCCGCGGGCAGCACGCTTTTCACCTCCTTCAATAATATTTCCTATATAGCATAAATTAGGATAATAAACTAGTACTGTTTCGTCGCTCCGCCCGTGATATAAATAATTTTAGATATTCCGGGGGCAGACAGAAGTACCGCCCCCTTCCAGCTGCGGAGAACCGCGATGATTGGCCAGATTGCCGGCTCTGCCGGATTCGCCCTCAGTCCGTTCCAGCCCGCCAAGGCGGGGCCCGACGACGCGCTCGCCAAGATGCGCGACGCGATGGACCGTCTGGAACGCAGCCAGTTCGAATCGAAGCTCTATGGCCGGCAGCTCCGGCAGGCCGCGAACGAGGCGTCGGCCCGCGCGATCAAGATGCTGGCCGATTTCGGCGCCAGCACCGAGCAGCTCGCGCGGATGGCCAAGGACCTGTCGCAGCGGATCTTCCGCGACCTCGACACGCAGGGCCCCGACGCGATCCGCGTGCCGCAGGGCTTCGTGACGGGCCAGAAATTCACGTTCTCGCTGGAGATCGAACGTCTGAGCTTCTCGGCCGGCGCCGACGGCAGCTTCTCGTTCAGCTACCAGAAGACGTCGATCTCGATCACGGCGGAAAGCTACGTGTCCGGCCTCGGCGCAACGCCGGACCAGGTCGCGTCCTATTTCGGCGGCGGCCCGGGCAACGGACTGCTTCTGCCCGAGAAGGGCGAGAAGGGAAAATTCCGCCTGCTTGTACCCGTCGATCCGAACCCGGGGCTCTGGAGCCGGACGGTCTAAAGCGGCCGACCCGGGATTTCCTTCGCACCGTAGCGGGCGTCCCATTCGTCCTGCACGGCCTGCAGCACGCGCATCGCCGGCAGCACCGAGGGGCCCGACGAAATCGGCGGGCGGCCTTCGCGCACGGCGGCGAGGAAATCGTCGATGACGCGCGCGCAGTTCTTCTGCTCGGCCTCGATCTGGACGCTGCCCGCCTCGGTGCGCAGCGTGCCGGCGAGGATGTCGTAGAGATACGTCTCCCTGTCGGTGACGATCAGCTTGTCGTAGAGGCGAAACGTCGCGTGGTACGAGCCGTGGACCAGCAGCGTCTGGTCGGCCTCGGTCTCGACCAGAACCGTGCATTCCATCGGGATGCCGGTCGTCGGGTGCAGGGCGCCCATCTGGCTCTGGATGCGCCGGATCGGCGCGCCGTCGAACAGGTACATGCCCAGATCGACGAAGTGGCAGAAATGGTGCCACAGGATGTTGTCGATCCAGCTGCGCTTGTAGCCCGTGGCCCCGATATTCACGAGGCGCTTGATGAAGAAGCGGCCGGCGATGTGGCGGATCTTCTCCTCGCCCTTCGCGATGCGCGCGCGCAGCGCCTCGCGCTCGTGCCGGTAGCGCATCGGATGGCACAGGCCGAAGACCTTGCCGCTGCGCTTGCCCGCCGCGACGACGCGCTCGGCACCCGCGAGGCTCAGCGCGATCGGGATCTCGATCAGCGTGTGCTTGCCGGCTTCCAGCGACTTGATCGCCTGCGTCTCGTGCTGCTCGCTGGGGCTGCCGATGATGACGATGTCGATCTCGGGATCGGCGAGTGCGGATTCGAGCGACACCGTCCATTTGCGGTAGCCGTACTTCTTCGCGAACTCCTCGGCCGCGTCGATGCGCCGCCCGACGACGGTGTGCAGCGTGGCCCCCGCGGCGATCAGCGCCTCGGAATGCCAGTTGCCCATCATCCCGTACCCGACCATGCAGATATTCATCGCGCGCCCTCTCCCTGCCGCGGCCGGCCATGCGAATCCGGCGCGGGCGCAGGATAGCGCCGTTCGCCCGTCGCGGGGAACGGCGGCACCGCTACCACTGGAATTTTTCGACGCCCTCGAAGGTCAGTTCGCTGCCGTCCGACATGACGACCGTGCCGGACGAGTCCGCCGCGAGGTCGATCGAGCCGTGCGCCGACGCGTCGGTGATGACGGTGCCGTCGTCGAGCGTCAGCGTCCAGCCGCCCGCCCCCGGCCCGCCGGTCACGCCGTCGAGGAACACGGTATCGGTCCAGCCGCCGGCGGCACCGCCCTGGAACACGTCGTTGCCCCAGCCGGCGCCGAAATAGGCCAGATCCGAGCCGTCGCCGCCGACCAGCAGGTCGTTGCCCGAGCCGCCCATCAGCGTGTCGTCGCCCGCACCGCCCGACAGCGTGTCGTTGCCGAAACGGCCGTCGAGCAGGTTGGCGTTCGCGTCGCCCGTCAGCGTGTCGGCGTTGGCCGAGCCGGCGAGATTCTCGATCGACGAGAACCTGTCGCCCGCCGCATCGCCGCCGCTGACGGTGCCCGTCGCGAGATTGACGTTCACGGCCGCCGTCGACGCGCCGTAATCCGCCGTGTCGGAGCCCGTCCCGCCGACGAGCGAGTCCGAACCCGTCCCGCCGATCAGCGTGTCGTCGCCCGCACCGCCGGTCAGCGTGTCGTTGCCGGCCATGCCCGACAGCACGTTGGCGCCGTCGTCGCCGGTCAGCGTGTCGTTGCGCGTGCCGCCCGTCACGTTCTCGATGCCCGACAGGACGTCGCCGGCCGCGTCGCCGGAAACCGCACCCGTCGCGAGGTTGACCGACAGCACCGACGTCGAGGTCGAATAGTTCGCCGTGTCGATGCCGGCACCGCCCTGCAGCGTGTCCGCACCCGCTCCGCCGGTCAGCGTGTCGTCGCCGTCGCCGCCGACCAGCAGGTTCGCGGCCGTGGTGCCCGTGATCGCGTCGGCATGGGCCGAACCGACCGCGTTCTCGATCGTGGTGTAGGTGTCGCCCTGCGCGTCGCCGCCCGCACCCGTGCCCGACGTCAGGCTGAACGTCACGCCGGCAGCCGAGGCCGAATAGTCGACCGTGTCGGTGCCCGTGCCGCCGATCAGCGTGTCCGCACCCGCACCGCCGAAGATCGTGTCGTTGCCGGCACCGCCGTCGATGCGGTTGGCGGCGTCGTCGCCCGTCAGCGTGTCGGCGCCCGATCCGCCGATCAGCGTCTCGATGCCCGACAGCACGTCGCCGTCCGCATCGCCCTGCGTGCCTTCGCCCGTCGCGAGATTGACCGTGACGGCGGCGGTCGAGGCCGCGTAGGTGGCCGTGTCGTTGCCCGCGCCGCCGATCAGCGTGTCCTTGCCCGCCCCGCCCTGGAGCGTGTCGGCACCCGCACCGCCGTCCAGCACGTTGTCGTTCGCGTCGCCCGTCAGCGTGTCGGCGTTCGCCGAGCCCACGACGTTCTCGATGCCGGACAGCACGTCGCTGGCGGCTTCGCTGCCCGTACCCGATCCGGTTCCGGTCGCGAGATTGACGGTGACGGCCGCGGTCGAGGACGCGTAGTTCGCCGTATCGATGCCCGCACCCCCGACCAGCGTGTCGGCGCCCGTGCCGCCGGTCAGCGTGTCGTCGCCGGCACCGCCTTCGAGGCGGTTGGCGCCGGTATTGCCCGTCAGCACGTCGGCGCCCGCGCCGCCGGTGACGTTCTCGAAGGTCGAGATCGTGTCGCCCTCGGCGTCGCCGCCGCTGGCCGTCGCGGTCGCGAGGTTGACGCTGACGCCCGTCGCGTCGGACGCGTAGCTGAGCGTGTCGGTGCCCGCACCGCCGATCAGGATGTCGGCGCCCGCACCGCCCTCGATCGTGTCGTTGCCCGAGCCGCCGTCGATGCTGTTGGCGCCGGCATCGCCGGTGAAGCTGTCGTTGCCCGAGCCGCCGGTCAGGTTCTCGATGCTCGTCAGCACGTCGCCGGCCGCGTCGCCGCCGACCGTACCCGCGGCGAGATCGACCGTGACCGCCGCCGTCGACGTCGAGTAGCTCGCCGTATCCGAGCCTTCGCCGCCGGAGAGCGTGTCGGCGCCCGCACCGCCGAGCAGCGTGTCGGCGCCTTCGCCGCCTTCGAGCAGGTTGGCGGCCGTGCTGCCCGTCAGCGTGTCGCCGTTGGCCGAGCCGACCAGGTTCTCGATGCCGGACAGCACGTCGCCGGCCGCGTCGCCGCCGGTGCCGGTGTTGGTCGTCAGGCTGACGTTCACGGCGGCGGCCGACGCCGCATAGTTCGCCGTATCGATGCCCGCACCGCCGGTCAGCGTGTCGGCACCCGCGCCGCCCGCCAGCGTGTCGGCGCCTGCACCGCCGTCGAGCGCGTTTGCGGCCGCATCGCCCGTCAGCGTATCGGCATTGGCCGAGCCGACGACGTTCTCGATGCCCGTCAGAACGTCGCCCTCGGCGTCGCCGCCCGAATGCGTTCCGGTCGCAAGGTCGACGTTCACCGCTTCGGCCGACGCCGCGTAGGTCGCGGTGTCGGTGCCGGCACCGCCGATCAGCGTGTCCGCACCCGCCCCGCCCTGGAGCGTGTCGTTGCCGCTGCCGCCGTCGAGCACGTTGGCGCCCGCGTCGCCGGTCAGCGTGTCGGTGCTGGTGCCGCCCGTCAGGTTCTCGATGCCCGACAGCACGTCGCCGGCCGCGTCGCCGACAGTGCCCGTCCCGGTCGCGAGGCTGACGGCGACGGCCGCTGTCGAGGTCGAATAGCTCGCGGTGTCGGTGCCCGCACCGCCCGAAAGCGAGTCGGCGCCGGCACCGCCGGTCAGCGTGTCGTCGCCTTCGCCGCCCACGAGCGTGTTGGCGGCAGTCGAGCCGGTCAGCGCGTCGGCATGGTCCGAACCGATCACGTTCTCGATCGTCGCCAGCACGTCGCCCTGCGCGTCGCCGCCCGCACCCGTGCCCGTCGTCAGGTTGACCGTCACGCCGGCCGACGAGGCCGCGTAATTCGCCGTGTCGACCCCGGCACCGCCGGTCAGCGTGTCGGCACCCGCACCGCCGGCGAGCGTGTCGTCGCCGGACCCGCCGTCGAGCGCGTTGGCGGAAGCGTCGCCGGTCAGCGTGTCGGCGCCCGAGCCGCCGATCAGCGTCTCGATGCCCGACAGCACGTCGCCGGCCGCGTCGCCTTGCGTTCCTTCGCCGGTCGCAAGATCGACCGTGACGCCGCCGGTCGACGCCGCATAGGTCGCCGTGTCGTTGCCGGCACCGCCGGAAATCGTGTCCGCCCCGGCGCCGCCCTGCAGCGTGTCGTTGCCGGCACCGCCTTCGAGAACGTTCGCGTTCGCGTCGCCCGTCAGCGTGTCGGCGAAGCCCGAGCCGACGACGTTCTCGAAGCCGGAGATCGAATCGCTCGCGGCATGCCCGCCGCTGGCGGCCGACGTCGCGAGATTGACGCTGACGCCCGCGTTGGACCCGGCATAGACGAGCGTGTCGTTGCCCGCACCGCCGGCCATCGTGTCGCCGCCCGCACCGCCCTCGATCGTGTCGTCGCCGGAACCGCCGGTCAGCACGTTCGCGGCCGCGTCGCCCGTCAGCGCGTCGGCGCCGGAACCGCCGACGAGATTCTCGAAGCCCGAGATCGTGTCGCCCTCGGCGTCGCCGCCGCTGCCGGTCCCCGTCGCGAGACTGACGGTCACGCCCGCCGTGTCGGCCGCATAGGTCAGCGTGTCGGTGTTGGAGCCGCCGATCAGCGTGTCGGCGCCCTCGCCGCCCACGATCGTGTCGTTTCCGGCACCGCCGTCGATGCGGTTGGCGCCGGCATCGCCCGTCAGCGTGTCGGCGCCCGAGCCGCCGACCAGCGTCTCGATGCCCGACAGAACGTCGCCGGCCGCGTCGCCTTGCGTGCCTTCGCCCGTCGCCAGATTGACCGTGACCGACGCGGACGACGTCGCGTAGCTCGCCGTGTCGTTGCCCTCGCCGCCTTCCAGCGTGTCGGCACCCGCGCCGCCGAGCAGCACGTCGTCGCCCGCACCGCCCTTCAGGACGTTGGCGGCGGTGCTGCCGGTCAGCGTGTCGGCGAAAGCCGAACCTTCCAGATTCTCGATGGTGTTGTAGGTGTCGCCCGCAGCCTCGCCCGCCGTGCCCGAACTCGTGGCAAGGCTCGCCGTCACGCCTGCCGCGGCGCTCGCATAGCTTGCCGTGTCGATGCCGGCACCGCCGATCAGCGTGTCGGAACCCAGGCCGCCGACCAGCATGTCGTCGCCCGCACCGCCGTCGAGCCGGTCGTTGCCGGCACCGCCCTGCAGGATGTTGGCCTCGCCGTCGCCCGTGATCGTGTCGGCATTCGCCGAGCCGACGACGTTCTCGATGCCCGACAGAACGTCGCCCGCCGCGTCGCCGCCCGAACCGGCACCCGTCGAGAGATTGACCGTGACGCCGGCCGCCGATGCCGAATAGTTCGCCGTATCGATGCCCGTGCCGCCGGCCAGCGTGTCCGCACCCGCACCGCCCGCCAGCGTATCGTCGCCCGCACCACCTTCGAGGCGGTTGGCGATGCCGTCGCCGGTCAGCGTGTCGGCACCCGAGCCGCCGACCAGCGTCTCGATGCCCGACAGCACGTCGCCGGCCGCAAGCCCGCCGGACGCGGTTCCCGTCGCGAGGTTCACGTTCACGCCGGCCGTGTCGGCGGCGTAGCTGACCGTGTCGCTGCCCGCACCGCCCTGGAAGGATTCGCGCAGGCCGCTTGCCGCGAAGCCGTCGTTGCCCGACGTCCCCGCGACCGTCAGCGGCGCCGTCGTCAGGTCGGTCGCGGCCGTCGCCGTCGCCGACACCGTGGCGGCCCCGGTCTCGCCCGAAGTCGCCGTCAGCTGGAACTGGCCGGACGCGTTCGCGTCGATCGCGTCCGCCGCGCGCACGCCGATCGTGACGTCGAGCAGCCCGTCGTTTCCGATGACGCCGCCGAACGAGATCGTGCCGCCGGAGCCGTCGTTCCCCGGCGTCCAGATGCCGCCGGCCGCATCGGTGACGATCAGCCCGTCGGGTACGGCGAGCGTGGCGGCGTGCGTCTGCGAACCGTCGTTGTCGCGGAACTGCGCCACGACGGTGACCTCGCCGGTCTCGCCGTTGGCGAAGGTGGAATCGTTGCCGACGGCGCTGCGCACGTCGATCGACAGCGACGTCGGCACGTCGGCGGCCGCCGCGACGTCGACCGCGATGTCGGCGGTGCGCACGCTCGTCGAACCGTTCGCCTCGCTCGCCGTCGCCGCGACATGCAGCGTGAAACTGCCCGACGCGTCGGCGCCCGGCACGTAGGCGAGCCCGGCGAGATCGCCGGGTGCCAGCGTCCAGGTGCCGTCGCCGTTGTCGATGCCGGCCGTGAGCTGGCCGTCGAGCGGGACGCCGGAAACGACGATCGACAGGGTTTCCGATCCGTCGGTGTCGCCGAGGGTCGCCGCGATGTTCAGCGGCACCGCCGTATCTTCCGTGCCCGTCGCGTTCGTCG
>JAEUKY010000159.1 GCA_016794005.1 Rhodospirillales bacterium | reverse complement strand
GACGTCGGACGGGCACCGCCATGCCCTTGATCGGAGCGATTGGAATCCGATAGAGTACGCAAGAATACAAAGCACTACAGGAGACTACAAATGCCCGCCGCGCTGCCGATAACGGTCCGCCCGAACCGCAAGAGCCTGCAGATGCTGGATTCGCTCGCGAAGGCCATGGCCCGTCCGCGCAGTCAGCTCATCAACGAGGCGATCGACCAGTTCGTCGCCGCCAATTCGTGGCAGATCGAGCGCATCGCCGCCGGCATCGCGGACGCGAAGACCGGCCGCACGGTTTCCGCCGACGCGGTTTTCGAGCGGATCGCGAAGAAGCACCGCCGGTAGCGGCGGGTGCGCCTGCAATTCGCTAGGTCGGCGGCTTCGGATCTCGAAGATATCGTCGACTGGATCGCGCGGACCGACCCGGCGGCAGCGAAGCGGGTGTTCGAGGAAATCCGGGATGCCGCCGGCAGGCTGGCGGAGTTCCCGCATCTCGGGCACCCCGGCCGCGTGATGGGGACGCGCGAACTGGTCCTGGCGGCCTTTCCCTACATTCTCGTCTACACGGCCGACGCCCGGTCGGTCACGATCCTCGCCGTCTTCCACGCCGCGCGCGATATCGCCGGCGAGATGCGCAAGCGGCCGTAGACCCTCACCCGGCGACAAACGCGTCCCGTCACTCCCGCACGCGAGAGGGGTCGCCTACATATGTATTTATAGTTGTATTTATTCCTTCTGCTGTTTAAAGTTCTCACCGACATTCGCGAAGACCGAAGCGCGCCTTCCACCTCTGACAATGGGTTTCAAAATCGGATTTGAACGACAAGCCACAAGGGAACAAACCATGGACAACCGAGGCAACATCCGCGGCTATCTGCCTGACTATCAGGCGATCTACGACATCTCGCGCGACGCGGCGAAGCAGTCCGGATTCCCCGGCGAGCACAATGGGCCCGCCGATGCGTTCCGGCATATCGTCGCGTCCGGCGAGGCGGCGCGACGATACGGCGAGTTTATCGCATCGGGACTCGGATCACTGAACGAGCTTGCCGGCGACTTGCTGAAAGATCAGCCGCCCGGAGAGCGAAGCATGGACGAGGCCAACAATGCCATCGGCATCCGCATTGGCCTCGATGCACGCGACTTCGACGAAATTCTGGCGCGCGCAAGGGCAGCCATAGAAGACGCAATGCGCCATGACGGCGCAGGCACCGACGGTACCGCCCAATGGCGACCGGAGAGCGAATGGAAGCCCGAAGCCCCAAAGCCGGATGTTCAGGAATCCGAATCCGAGAAAGACAGCCGCGCACCGACTGCACAGCGGGTGCTGGCGCAGCCGGTCGATTCATGGACCCAGGACGACGTTCACGCTGTCCAGAATTCAAAGCTGTACCTTCGCGGCGATGGTCCGGATCGCTCCGCGACCTTCGCAAAAGTCAGGCAATGGTACGAACGTCAGGCGACGAACCAAGCTTCCGCGAAGCGAGGCGCCGGATCGATCAACGTCCAATCTTATGTCCGCGGCGACGGGACGCAGGTCGCAAGCCATATGCGGAGTGCGCCGAGATGAATGTCGGTCGTACGACCTCCTCGTTTCGCCGCGCACTGCTGGGATTTGTCTGCGGGATCGCCGCCGGGCCGCTTTTCGTCTTCGCCGTTTTGGTTGCCCAGTCGGGGAATCTGATGCGCGAGTACGAATTGGTGTTGCTGTCCGACGGAACAGCCGAATCCAAAGAAATCGCCATCCGAATCGACGAAGTGGCTCCAGCACGAAGGCAGCATATCGACCTGCCGTCCGCGCCTCTCCGGCGACTTTCGCTTTTCGAGCCGCATGACCGAAGGATCCGGGGCGCGGTGCTCGACATCGTACGTCGCGACGGCGGCGACACGACGGTCCTCAAGCAGATGCCACTCGAGTATCCACGCGGCGACAAGCGCTGCGTCGTCGTCGTGACGGTCGAGGCCGGTATCGCGGATGCAGGGCCGTGTCGCAGCCTGCTGAGGTACTTGTAATGTCCCCGCGCCCACGCGGCTTCGCGGTCGGCTTTCTCGCCGGGCTTTGCTGGTTCGGCGTCCTTTGGTTCTGGATCGTGCACTTCCGGTTCGATTACGAGATCGTCGTGGTCGCAGACCGCGCGGTCGAATCCGTCGACGCGATGGGCGGACCCGATACGCTTCTCTTTCCGACGCGTCAGGTGGAAGTTCCGCTGCGATCCGACGCACATCGCCGGATTCTGGTCTTGGGCGGATTCCGTTCGGTAAGCCCCTTCAAGACCGTCGTGCTGCGTGTCCGGAATGCCGGTACGCGCGAGCGCAGGTATGTCAGGTTCGACATCAAGGCGCCCTTGTTCGCCCGGCACTGTACGGCCGTCGCGATGCTTCGGTCCGACGGAGCCGAGATCGGGCCGTGCGTTCCGTCCGAAACTTCATGGGTCCGGCGATGATCGCGCCACCGCAAACCTTGCTTGACGGACCGCGTTTCCCGTCAACGTCAACATCGGTTTTCTCGGCGGATCAAGGGGTTGACCTGTTGACGGTCAACAGCCGTCAACAACCGTCAATCGTGCGTGCCGGTTCCGGAGATGACCTTGAAGTTCGGGCGCTGCGACTCCGCTCCGATCGCGTCGAGGCCGAGATCGGCGAGCCACGGGCGCTCGATCGACGGCATGCCGAAGAGGTTGCCCTGCAGCAGCTTCACGCCCTTGCGCGCGAGGTGCTGGGATTCGGTGACGTTCTCCACGCACTCGGCCACGGTCTCGAGCCCGAACCCTTCGGCGAGGCCCAGCAGCGTGCGGATGAAGAGCTGGTTGTCGACGTTGTCGGCCACGCCGCGCACGAAGCTGCCGTCGATCTTGACGCTGTCGACCGCGATGGCCTTGAGGTTGCGGAAGCTGGTGTAGCCCGCACCGAAATCGTCGAGCGCCACGCGGCAGCCCAGCTCGCGCACCTGCGCCACGAACTTCGCGGTCTCGTCGATGTCCTGGATCGCGACGGTCTCGGTGATCTCGACCGTCAGGCGGCGGGCGAGATCGGGGCGCGTCTTCAGCGTGCCCGACAGGGCGCGCAGCCAGCTCGGGTCGCCGGCGGTGAGGCCGGAGATGTTGATCGCGAGCCGCACGTCGGGCCAGCGCGCAAGCTCGCCAAGCGCCATTTCCAGCACGCGCCGGTCGAGGAGGCGCATCAGCCCGGTCTGTTCGACGACGGGGATGAACGAGCCGGCGGGCGCGATCGTGCCGTCCATCCGCTGCAGGCGGATCAGGCATTCGTAATGGTCGACCGCGTGCGTGTTCGCGTCGACGATGGGCTGGAAGGCGAAGACGAGGCGTTCGTCCTTCAACGCGGCCTGCACGTCGGACGAGATCGCGACGAGCCGCTGGTGCAGTTCGCGCTGCGCCGGGCTCGCCGAGAAGATCGCATAGCGGTTGCGCCCCGCCCGCTTGGCCTCGTGCAGTGCCGACTCCGCGCGCGCCATCGCCTCGACCGCCGAGGGGCCCTGTTCGAGGAACATCACGGCCCCGGCCGACGCGGTCACGTGCAGCGGGCCGTCGGGCGTGTCGATGGGGGCGCTTCGCACGGACGTGAGCAGCCGGTCGGCGGCAAGGCCGATCTCGGATTCCGGGCAGTGCGTGAGGACGAGGCCGAAGCGGTCGCCGCCCGCCCGCCCGATCGTGTCGGACGCGCGCAAGGAACGTTCGAGGCGCTGGCCGATGCCGATCAGCAGGGCGTCGGCCGTCGACCAGCCGAACGCGTCGTTGATGGCGGAAAGGTTGTCCACGCCGACCAGCAGAAAGGCGCCGGGCGCCTTGTAGCGGGCGGCGTATTCGATCGCGTGGTCGAGCGATTCGCGCAGGCGGGCGGCGTTGAAATGCCCGGTCAGCGGATCGTAGTTGGCGAGGTGTTCGAGGCGCGCTTCCTTCTCCTTGCGCGCCGTGATCGCGCGCAGCGTGCCCGACAGGCGCACGGGCTTGCCGTCGGGCGCGAACTCGGCCCGGCCGCGGTCGTGCACCCAGATCAAGGCGCCGCCGTCGCCGCGGATGCGGTAGTCGAGATCGTAGGCGATGCGGTCGACGAAATGCGCCGACAGCGCCTTCAGGCGCGCGGGCAGATCCTCGGCGTAGATGCGGCTCTGGAAGACCTGGCCGGTCGGCGGGAAGTCGGCGCGCGGGCCGAACACGTTTTCCGTGCGGCCGATCCAGCCGATCGTGTCGTGCGCGAGATCCCACTCGTACGCGGCATCGCCCGCCGCTTCGAGGGCCGTTCCGGCGAGTTCCTGTGACGGGATGCGGATCATGCCGCGCGCTTCAGCGCCGTCCCCAGCGTGTCGACCATGCGGTCGATGTGCTTCTTCTCGACGATCAGCGGCGGCGACAGCGCGACGATGTCGGCCGTCACGCGGATCAGCAGGCCCGCCTCGAAGCAGTCGACCAGCACGTCGTAGGCGCGCGCCCCCACGGCACCGGGGCGGCTTTCCAGCTCGATGCCGCCGATCAGCCCGATATTGCGCAGGTCGATGACGTGCTTCGTGCCCTTGAGCGAATGGATCGCGTCCTGCCAGTAGGGCTCCAACGCGGCCGCACGCTCGAACAGCCCCTCGTCGCGATAGACGTCGAGCGTGGCGAGGCCGGCCGCGCACGCCAGCGGATGGCCCGAATAGGTATAGCCGTGGAACAGCTCGATCACGTTGTCGGGCCCGTCCATGAAGGCGTCGTAGATCGCCTTGGTGGCGAACACGGCCCCCATCGGCACGGTGCCGTTGGTCACACCCTTGGCGACCGTCATCAGGTCGGGCACGACCTTGAAGCGGTCGGCGGCGAAGCTGGTCCCCAGGCGCCCGAAGCCGGTGATGACCTCGTCGAAGATCAAGAGGATGCCGTGCTTCGAGCAGATCGCGCGCAGCTTTTCCAGATACCCCTTCGGCGGGACCAGCACGCCGGTGGAACCTGCGACGGGTTCCACGATGACGGCCGCGACCGTCGACGGGTCGTGCAGCGTGAGCAGGCCTTCGAGCCTGTCGGCGAGATCCGCCCCCGTCTCGGGCTGGCCCTTCGTATAGGCGCGCGACATGTCGTGCGTGTGCGGCAGGTGGTCGACATAGGGGAGCTGGGCGCCGAACTGCTTGCGGTTGCCGACGATGCCGCCGACCGAAATGCCGCCGAAGCCCACGCCGTGGTAGCCGCGCTCGCGCCCGATGAAGCGCACGCGCTGGCCCTGCCCGCGCGCCCGGTGATAGGCGAGCGCGATCTTCAGCGCCGTGTCGACCGATTCCGAGCCCGAATTCGTATAGAAAACATGGTTGAGGTCGCCCGGCAGCATCGCCTGCAGGCGGGCGGCGAACTCGAACGCGATCGGGTGGCCCATCTGGAAGTTGGGCGCGTAGTCGAGCTTGGCCGCCTGCTTCTGGATCGCCTCGACGATGGGCTTGCGGCCGTGCCCGGCGTTGACGCACCACAACCCCGCCGTGCCGTCCAGAATCTCGCGGTTGTCGGGGGTGTAGTAATACATGCCCTCGGCGCGCGACATCAGGCGCGGCTTGCGCTTGAACTGCCGGTTGGCCGTGAAGGGCATCCACAGCGCTTCGAGGTTGTTGGGGTCGACGGGCTGGGGCGAAGCGCTCATGGTCGGGTCTCCGGATACGCGGAATCGCAAATTAGCACGCTGCGAGAATGCGGTTCCGGCATTTCGGGCAGGCTATTCTGTAGTACAGAAATTATCTAAAATTTTTGGTTAATGCAAGATTCCTCTTGAATCGGATTTATTTATAATTTTAGATTAATCCACGATGGTCGCGACCGCCGCCAATATCATCCTTCTGCCGCCGCCCGGTGCCCGCCGGCCCGAGGGCGCGCGCGTCGAAGAGGGGTCGGACCGCCCACGTGCCGCCGCCCAACCGGGGGCCACATCGGGGTTCGCCGCCTACGCGCCGACCGGGGGTGCCGACCGCGATGCCGGTCCCGCCCCCGGGCCGCGCACCGCACGGCGCAGCTTCGCCGACGAGCTGGTCGGCGAGACCGGCAAGGCGTCGGGCACCCTCACCTTCGCGGTCCAGCGCATCGCGCAGGAGCGCCTTGGCAGCGGCGCCCATTTCGAAGATTGGTCCACCGCCGTCTCGGCCTATGCGCGCACGGCCGCCGGCACGCCCGAACCTTCGGGCTTCGCCGCCTAGAAATATGCTATCGAGACTCCACGTTTTCTGACGTGGAGGCACGTGCGGCGATGGCGTTTGCGACGATGTGGGAACTGCTCCAGTCCGGCAGGGATGCCGATCTCGCGATCGGGGCGCCCGAGGAAAAGGCGCTGACGCATGCGGGCCTGCGCGCGCTCGCCGCGCGCACCGTCGCCGACCTCAACGCGATGGGTATTGGTCGCAACGACCGCGTGGCCATCGTGCTGCCCAACGGGCCCGAGATGGCCGCCGCGTTCCTGTGCGTGGCCGCCGGTGCGACGACCGCCCCGCTCAACCCCGCCTATCGCGCGGAAGAATTCGAGTTCTACCTGACCGACCTCAAGGCGAAGGCGCTGGTCGTGCAGGAAGGCGACGCCACGCCCGCGCGCGCGGTGGCCGAAAAGCTCGGCGTGCCCGTCGTCGAACTGGTGCCCACGCGCGCGGCCGGGGCCGGCAGTTTCGCGCTGAAGAAGGGCGCCCTTTCCGGCAAGCCAGCACAAGGCGGCTACGCGGCGGCGGACGACGTGGCACTGGTGCTGCACACGTCGGGCACCACGTCGCGGCCCAAGATCGTGCCGCTGGCGCAGTCGAACGTGTGCGCCTCGGCCCGGCACATCGGCGCCACGCTGGAACTGAAGCCGGGCGACCGCTGCCTCAACATCATGCCGCTGTTCCACATCCACGGGCTGATCGCGGCCGTGCTGTCGTCGATCGGTGCGGGCGGGTCGACCGTCTGCACGCCGGGCTTCAACGCGCTCAAGTTCTTCGCGTGGCTGGATGAGGCGAAGCCCTCCTGGTACACGGCCGTGCCCACGATGCACCAGGCGATCCTGTCGCGCGCCGAGCGCAACAAGGAAAGTATTGCGAAGGCGAAGCTGCGCTTCATCCGCTCGTCGTCGGCCTCGCTGCCGCCGCAGGTGATGCAGGAGCTGGAAGCCGTTTTCGGCGCGCCCGTCATCGAGAGCTACGGCATGACCGAGGCCGCGCACCAGATGGCCTCGAACCCGCTGCCGCCGCGCGCGCGCAAGCCCGGTTCGGTGGGTATTGCCGCCGGCCCCGAGGTGCGCATCATGGACGAGGAAGGCAACCTCTTGCCCAACGGTGCCTTGGGCGAGGTCGTGATCCGCGGCCCGAACGTGACCAAGGGCTACGAGGCCAATCCCGACGCGAACCTGAAGGGCTTCGCCAACGGCTGGTTCCGCACCGGCGACCAGGGCACGCTCGACGAGGAAGGCTATCTGCGCATCACCGGGCGCCTGAAGGAGCTGATCAATCGCGGCGGGGAAAAGGTCAGCCCGCTCGAGGTCGACGAGATCATCATGGACCATCCGGCGGTCGCCCAGATCGTCACCTTCGCCATGCCGCACGACAAGCTGGGCGAGGAAGTCGCCGCCGCCGTCGTGCTGCGCGAGGGGCAGACCGCGACCGAGCGGGAGCTGCGCGATTTCGCGGCCAAGCGCCTCGCCGACTTCAAGGTGCCGCGCAAGATCGTGTTCCTGCCCGAGATCCCGAAGGGGGCGACGGGCAAACTGCAGCGCATCGGCCTTGCCGACAAGCTGGGCCTCGGCAAATGAACCGCGTCCTGATCTTCGGCGCCGGGGCCATCGGCGGCTACATGGGCGTGAAGATGGCCGAAGCGGGTGCCGACGTGACGTTCTTCGCGCGCGGCCCGCACCTCGCCGCGATGAAGGCGAACGGGATAAAGCTGATTTCCGAGGGAACGGAAACAGTCATAACCAAAGCGCGCTTCACCGACGACCCGGCCGAGGCGGGCGAGCAGGATTTCGTCATCGTGGCGCTGAAGGCGACGGGGCTTGCTCCCGCCGCGGGCCAGATCGCGAAACTGCTGGGCAAGGACACGGCCATCGTCACGGCGATGAACGGCGTGCCCTACTGGTATTTCTACGGCCATGGCGGCGCGCACGACGGCAAGAAGCTCGCCTCGGTCGATCCCGACGGCAGGCTGTGGGACACGCTCGCCCCGTCGCGCGCCATCGGCTGCATCGTCTATCCGGCCGCGAACATCGTCGCCCCCGGCGTGATCGAGCACACCTATTCCAACCGCTTCGCGCTGGGCGAGCCGGACGGCGTCAAGAGTGCGCGCATCCAGAAGCTCTCGGAACTGATGATCGCCGGCGGCCTCAAGGCGCCGATCCGCCCGCGCATCCGCGACGACATGTGGGTGAAGCTGTGGGGCAACCTCACCTTCAACCCGGTGTCGGCTCTGACGACGGCAACACTCGACACGATCGCGTCCGATCCGGGGACGCGCGCCGTGGCGAAGGCGATGATGCTGGAAGCGCAGGCCGTCGGCGAGGCGCTGGGCATCAGGTTCGGCGTGGACGTGGAAAAGCGCATCGACGGTGCGGGCGAAGTGGGCGCCCACAAGACGTCGATGCTGCAGGATCTCGAGGCGAAGAAGCCGATGGAGATCGACGCCCTGCTGGGCGCCGTCGTCGAGATGGGCGACCTCGTCGGCCATCCGATGCCGGCATGCCGCATGGTGCTGGCCCTCGTGCGCCAGCGCGCGCGAATGGCGGGTGTCTATTGATCTCACCTTGCGTGCGCGTCTGCCGGCTCGGCCCCGACGACAAGTGCGAGGGCTGCGGGCGCTCGGTCGCCGAGATCCGCCAGTGGGCCGGCATGACCCGCGACGAACGCTGGGCGATCATGAAGCGTCTCGCGGCCGAGGGCTTCGTTCCCGCCTCCGCGATCGGCGAAGCCTAGCGGCTTTCGCGCGGCGTGAAGCTGCGCGCCGAACCGTACTGCGGCGGCCACTTCATCGCGTAACCCTGCTCGAACGCGGCATGGCGCGTCCAGTAGGGATCGTAGAGGTGTGCTCGCGCCAGCACGCACAGGTCGGCGCGGCCGGCGGCAAGGATCGTATTGCAGTCCGCCCACGAGCTGATGTTGCCCACCGTCATCGTGGGCACGTCCGCCTCGTTGCGGATGCGGTCGGCGAACGGCGTCTGGAACAGGCGGCCGTAAACAGGATGATCGTCGTCGACCGTCTGGCCCGCCGACACGTCGACGATGTCCACGCCGTGCGCCTTCAGGCGCTTGGCGATCTCGACCGCGTCGGCCCCGGTGTTGCCGCCTTCCTTCCAGTCGGTCGCCGAGATGCGCACCGACATCGGCCTGTCCGCGGGCCATGCCGCGCGCATCGCATCGAACACTTCCAGCGGGAAGCGCATGCGGTTGTCGATGCCGCCGCCGTATTCGTCGGTGCGCACGTTGGTCAGCGGCGACAGGAAGCCCGCCAGGAGGTAGCCGTGCGCCATGTGGACCTCGACCATGTCGAAGCCGGCGGCGAGCGCCATCTTCGTCGCGCGCACGAAATCGGCCTTCACGGCGTCCATGTCGGCGCGGTCCATCGCCTTGGGAACCTGGCTGCCCTTCTTGTACGGGATCGCCGATGCCGCGATCAGCGGCCAGTTGCCCGAATCCAGCGGCTGGTCGATGCCCTCCCACGCAAGCTTGGTCGAGCCCTTGCGGCCCGCATGCGCGATCTGCACGGCGATCTTCGCGGCCGAATTGGCATGCACGAAATCGACGACGCGCTTCCACGCGGGTACATGCTCGTCCTTGTAGAGGCCCGTACAACCGGGCGAAATTCGCCCCTGCGCACTGACGTCGGTCGCCTCCGCGATGACGAGCCCGGCCCCGCCGATCGCGCGGCTGCCCAGATGCACGAGATGCCAGTCGTCCGGCGTGCCGTCCTCGGCCGAGTACTGGCACATCGGCGACACGACGACGCGGTTGGCCAGCGTCATGCCGCGCAGCTTCAGCGGCACGAACATCGGCGGCGTGTTCGCGGGCGCGCCCGACTTCGCCGCGAAGCCGGCGTCCACGCGCGCGACGAAGGCCGGATCGCGGAGCTTCAGGTTCGTGTGCGTGATGCGCATCGAGCGCGTCAGCATCGCGAAGGCGAATTCGACCGGATCGTGGCGGCCGGCATAGCGTTCGACGTCCTCGAACCATTCGAGGCTCGTCTGCGCGGCGCGCTGGATGGCGTCGACCTGCGGCCGGCGCACGGCCTCGTAGGCCGCCAGTGCCGCAGACACGTCGTCGCGGTGCTTCGCGACGGCGGCAGCGAGCCCGATCGCGTCTTCCATCGCAAGCTTGGTGCCCGACCCGATCGAGAAATGCGCCGTGTGCGCCGCGTCGCCCATCAGCACGACGTTGCCGAAGCTCCAGTGCGCGTTCGAGATCGTCGGGAAGGTGCGCCAGATCGAGCGGTTGGCGATGAGCCTGTGCCCGGCAAGCTCCTCGGCGAACAGCTTCTCGCAGAAGGCCAGCGTCTCGGCCTCGCTCGCCTTGTCGAGACCGGCGCGCGCCCATGTGCCTTCCGTGCATTCGACGATGAAGGTCGAGTTCGTCGCGTCGTACTGGTAGGCGTGCACGCGGTAGAGGCCGCTCGCGTGGTTCTTGAAATGGAAGGTGAAGGCCGGGTGCGGGCGCGTGGTGCCCAGCCACACGAACTTGTTGCGCCGCCAGTCCAGCTTCGGCTGGAAGCGGTCGGCGTGCTTCTGGCGGATGCCCGAGTTCACGCCGTCGGCCGCGAGGATCAGGTCGGCGTCGGGGAAATCCTCGGGGTCCTTCGCCTCGGTCTCGAAGCGGATCTTCACACCCAGATCCATCGCGCGGCGCTGCAGGATGTTGAGGAGCCTGACCCGTGCGAGGCCCGAGAAGCCGTGCCCCGTCGACGTGACGACCTTGCCTTCGTAATGGATGTCGATGTCGGTCCAGTGCGCGAACGCCTTCGTGATCCCGGCATAGCTCTCGGGATCGGCGTCGGCGAAGTTGCCGAGCGTCTCGTCCGAGAACACGACGCCGAAGCCGAACGTGTCGTCCGGGCGGTTGCGCTCGACCACGAGGATGTCGGCCGACGGATCCGCTTTCTTCGCGAGGATCGCGAAATAGAGCCCCGCCGGTCCGCCGCCGATGCTGACGATCTTCATGGCCCGCCCCCTGCCTGTCCGGGGATTACTTTAGACCTAAAATAATTCCGGGCAAGCCCCTAGCGGCCAAGCAGGATCGAAGCGCCGTCCCACAGCAGCTTGAGGCCGGTCAGGAACAGGAACACGTTGCACCAGAAATAGAAGGGCTTGTCGGGGATCCGGACATGCAGCCAGATCCCCAGCCAGATGCCGGCCAGCGCCAGCGGCAGCAGCACGAGGCTCGTCGCGAGGTTCTCCGGCGCGAACAGGCCCAGCGCGATGAACGGCCCCAGCTTGAACATGTTGACGAAGGCGAAGAAGATCGCGTTCGTGCCGACGAACACGGTCTTGTCGAGGCGCAGCGGCAGCAGGAACACCTGCAGTGGCGGCCCTCCGGCATTCGCGATGAAGCTGGTGACGCCCGAAACCGACGCCCAGAACACGCCCTTGGCGCGGCTGGGTGCCGCCGGTTCGCCGGCCCGCCCCAGCAGCTGGAACAGCCAGTCCTTGAGCGGGAACAGCGCCGCGATCGCGCCGATCAGCAGGCGGATCCACGCTTCGTCGAGATGCCTGAACGTCCAGTAGCCGACCGCCGTGCCGATCACCGCACCGACCAGCAGCGTGCCCATCAGTTCGCGCGACCAGTCGCGCCGGTAGCGCCAGACGGTGAAGACGTCCATCGCGATCAGCAGCGGCAGCATGATCGCGGCGGCCTGCGGTACGGGAATCGCCAGCGCCATCAGCGGCACGCCGAGCGTGCCGAGCCCGCCGCCGAATCCGCCCTTCGACACGCCGACGATCAGGAAGGCCGGAACGGCGAGCGCGTAGAAATAGGGATCGGTCAGCAAGGGAAAGGCGCCCTCAGACCTTCCAGTCGGGATCGGGAACGGTCTGGAAGACAGAGCGCAGGCCTTCCGACCAGCGCCGGCGGATGTCGGAGAAATAGATGTCGTTCTCGTCGAGGCGCTTGCGCACCGCGATGCGGCACTCGTCGCGCCGCACGATCGCGATGTCGATCGGCAGGCCGACCGACACGTTCGAACGCAGCGTGGAATCCATCGAGATCAGCGCGCACTTGGCCGCCTCGTTGAGCGTCGTCCTGCCCATCACGACGCGGTCGAGGATCGGCTTGCCGTACTTCGTTTCGCCGATCTGGAAATAGGGCGTCTCGGCCGACGCCTCGATGAAGTTGCCCGCCGAATAGACCTGGAACAGGCGCAGCCGCCGCCCCTTGATCTGCCCGCCGAGGATCAGCGAGATCGTGAACTCCGAGCCCTGCTCCTTCAGGCGCGCGGCGTCGAGGTCGTAGACCTCGCGCACGGCGCGGCCCACGAGGCGCGCCGCCTCGAACATCGAGGGCACGTTGGCCAGCGTCTCGGTCCGGTCCGTCCCCATGCCCTCGGTCAGCAGGTTCACGATCGACTGCGAGATGGCGAGATTCCCCGCGGTCAGCAGCGAGATGCAGCGCTCGCCCGGCCTTTCCCAGACATGCATCTTGTTGAAGACCGCGACGTGGTCGACGCCGGCATGGGTGCGGGAATCCGAGCACAGGACGAGTCCGTCCTCGAGGAGAAGGCCGACGCCGTAGGTCATGGAATGGGTTGCTCCGGTAACGCGCGAACGCCGCTCAATACGTCAAACCGAAGTCTTCCGCAATCGCCTTGCCCAGCGCGAAGTTGCTGTCCACGACCTCGGTCAGGAACTCGTGCAGGCCCTGCGCGAAGA
>JAEUKY010000157.1 GCA_016794005.1 Rhodospirillales bacterium | reverse complement strand
GTCGGCGACGGCTGCATGCTGATGACGGCGGGCGAACTGCCGCTGGCGGCCGAGCTTGGCCTGCCCATCGTCGTCGTCGTGCTCAACGACGGGGCGCTGTCGCTGATCAAGCTCAAGCAGGCCAAGATGCAGATGGCGCCGCGCGCCGTCGATTTCGCCGGCCCGCGCTTCGACCTGCTGGGGCAGGCCTGCGGGGCCGTCGGCGTGCGGGTGGAAACGCTGGCGGCGTTCGAAAAAGCCTTTGCGGCGGCCGTTTCGTCGCGCAAATTCACGGTCATCGACGCGGTCGTCGATCCGGCCGAGTACATGGAGCAGATGTGAGATGAACGACATCGTCGTGACCGAATTCGTCGACCAGTGGGCGGTCGACGATCTGGCGAAGGATTACAAGGTCCATTACGACCGCACGCTGGTGACCAAGCCCGACGAGCTGGCGAAGCTTGCGGCCGAAAGCCCGGCCATCATCGTGCGCAACCTGACGCAGATCCGCGGGCCCGTGCTGGCGGCGATGAAGAAGCTGAAGGTGATCGGGCGGCTGGGCGTCGGGCTCGACAATATCGACATGGACGAATGCGCCAGGCGCGGCATCCAGGTCTTCCCGGCGACGGGCGCCAACACCGTGTCGGTCGCCGAATACGTGATCGCGGCCACGCTCGTGTGCCTTCGCGACGTGTGGAAGGCGAACGCCGACGTGCTCGCCGGCAAGTGGCCGCGCAACGACCTGATGCTGGGCGAGGCGATGGGCAAGCGGCTGGGGCTGGTCGGCTTCGGCGGGATCGCGCGCGCGGTCGCCAAGCGCGCGCACGCGCTGGAAATGGATCTCGCGGCCTACGACCCGATGCTGAAGGCCGACGATCCGGCGTGGAAGCAGTTCGGCGTGACGCGCATCGCGACGGTCGAGGAGCTGTGCGCCACGTCCGACGTGATCTCGCTGCACGTCCCGCTCACGCCGCAGACGCGCAACCTGATCGACGCGAAGCTGCTGGCGACGATGAAGAAGTCGGCCATCCTCATCAACACCGCGCGCGGCGGCATCATCGACGAGGCCGCGTTGGCTGCCGCCCTCCAGGCCGGTACCATCGGCGGCGCTGCCATCGACGTCTACGACAAGGAGCCGCTGAAGGCGGGCTCGGTGCTGGAAGGCGCCCCGCGTTTGTGGCTGACCCCGCACATCGCCGGCGTGACGGCCGAGGGCAACGTGCGCGTTTCCAGCGTGACGGTCGCCAACGTGCGCGGCGCGCTGCAGAATCTCGGCATCAAGGGGTCGAAATGAGCGAGACGATCTCGCTGGCGGAAGCCCACGCGCTGACGCTGAAGGCGCTGGTCGCGGCCGGAACGGCCGAAGCCAACGCGCGCGCGGTTGCCGATGCGCTGGTCGCCGCCGAAGCCGACGGGCTGGCGAGCCACGGGCTTTCGCGCGTCGCCGCCTATGCCGACCAGGCGAAGGCCGGCAAGGTCGCGGGTGCGGCCGTGCCCGAGTTGCGCGCGAACGCGGCCGGTGCCCTGTTCGTCGACGCGAAGGACGGCTTCGCCTATCCGGCAATCGCGGCGGGTCTCGCCAGGGGCATCGAGATGGCGAAGGCGGCCGGCGTCGTCGGCATCGGGATCGGCAACTCGCACCATTTCGGGGCCGCGGGCTATCACGTCGAAGCGGCGGCGAAGGCCGGGCTCGTCGCGATCCTGTTCGGCAATTCGCCGTCGGCCATCGCCCCGTGGGGCGGGTCGAAGGCGCTGTTCGGCACGAACCCCATCGCGTTCGCGGCACCACGCGCGGGCCGCGATCCGCTGGTGATCGACCTGTCCCTGTCGAAGGTCGCGCGCGGCAAGATCATGGTCGCGGCCCAGAAGGGCGAGGCGATCCCGGAAGGCTGGGCGCTGGACCCCGACGGCAAGCCGACGACCGATCCCAAGCAGGCGATGGCCGGCACGATGCTGCCGCTTGGCGACGCGAAGGGGGCGGCGCTGGTGCTGATGGTCGAGATCCTGTCGGCCGCACTCACGGCGTCGAATTTCGGCTACGAAGCCAGCTCGTTCTTCGACGCCAAGGGCGGCCCGCCGCGTGTGGGCCAGTTCTTCCTGCTGATCGATCCGGCGCGCTTCGCCGGGCCCGCCTTCGCCACGCGGCTGGAAACGCTGCTGTCGGCGATCCTCGTCCAGCCGGGCACGCGCCTGCCGGGCGAACGGCGGCTGAAGCTGCGCGCGGCCGCAGCCACCGGCGGCATCAAGGTGCCGGCCGATCTGCTGGCCGAACTTCGCAAACGGGCCGGATAGCGCGATGGCCAGCCACCCGGAAATCCGCGAATCCGTCCGCGCACTCTGCGCGAAATATCCGGGCGAATACTGGCGCGCGCGCGAC
>JAEUKY010000147.1 GCA_016794005.1 Rhodospirillales bacterium | reverse complement strand
TGCGCGTGGCAGGTGCGCGCGATGTCCTCGGCCGAGGCGCCGAACTCGATCGCCAGCGCCATTTCCGCGATCAGCTCGCCCACCGCCGGGCCCACCATGTGGACGCCGAGCACGCGGTCGGTCGCCTTGTCGGCGAGGATCTTGACGAAGCCGTCGGTCGAGTTCATCGCGCGCGCGCGTCCGTTCGCCGTGAACGGGAACTTGCCCACGCGGTACTCCACGCCCTCGGCCTTGAGCTGTTCCTCGGTCTTGCCGACGGCGGAGCATTCCGGCCACGTGTAGACGACCGACGGGATCGCGTCGTAGTTCACGTGCCCGTGCTGGCCGGCGAGGATCTCGGCGACTGCCGTGCCCTCGTCCTCGGCCTTGTGGGCGAGCATGGGCCCCGCGATGGCGTCGCCGATCGCGTAGATGCCCGGCACGTTCGTCTGGAAATGGCCGTCGACCGCAACGCGGCCCTTGTCGTCCACCGCCACACCCGATTCCTTCAGGCCCAGCCCGTCGGTGTAGGGGCGGCGGCCGACGGCGACGAGCACGATGTCGGCGTCGATCGATTCGGCCGCACCGCCCGCGGCGGGCTCCAGCGTCAGGCTCACGCCCTTGGGACCGGTCTTCGCGGCCGTGACCTTCGTCGACAGCTTGAAGGACATGCCCTGCTTGGTGAGGATGCGCTGCATCTGCTTGGACACTTCGCCGTCCATGCCCGGCATGATACGGTCGAGGAACTCGACCACCGTGACCTTGGCGCCGAGGCGCTGCCAGACCGAACCCATCTCGAGCCCGATCACGCCGCCGCCGACCAGCACCATCGTCTTGGGAACTTCCGAAAGCTCGAGCGCGCCGGTCGACGAGACGATCTTCTTCTCGTCGATCTTCAGGCTGGGCAGCGAGGCGACGTCCGAGCCCGTTGCGATGACGATGGCCTTGGTGGCCAGCGTCTGCGTGCCGCCGGCGTTGAGCGCCACGTCGACCTTGCCGGCACCGGCGATCTTGCCCGTACCCTTGACCCAGTCGACCTTGTTCTTCTTGAACAGGTACGCGATGCCGTCGACGTTCGATTTGATGGTCTTGTCCTTGTGGCCCATCATGGCCTTGAGGTCGAGTTCCACCTTGCCGACCTTGACGCCGAAGGCGCCGAGGCCGTGCGAGGCTTCCTCGAACTTCTCGGAGGCCTGCAGCAGCGCCTTCGACGGGATGCAGCCCACGTTGAGGCACGTGCCGCCCAGCGTCTCGCGCTTTTCCACGCACGCGACCTTGAGGCCGAGCTGTGCGGCGCGGATCGCGCACACGTAGCCGCCGGGGCCGGAACCGATGACGACGAGATCGTAGGCGGCTTCGCTCATGTTCGTTCACATGTCCAGGATGAGGCGGGCGGGATCTTCCAGGCATTCCTTGACGCGCACGAGGAACGTCACGGCTTCGCGCCCGTCGATGATGCGGTGGTCGTAGCTGAGCGCGATGTACATCATCGGGCGGATCTCGATCTTGTCGCCCACGGCGACCGGGCGCGGCTGGATCTTGTGCATGCCGAGGATGCCCGACTGCGGCGTGTTCAGGATCGGCGTCGACATCAGCGAGCCGTAGATGCCGCCGTTGGTGATCGTGAAGGTGCCGCCCGACATCTCGTCGACCGTCAGCTTGCCGTCGCGCGCGCGCCGGCCGAAATCGCCGATTTTCTTCTCGATGTCGGCGAACGACAGGATGTCGCAGTCGCGAACGACCGGCACGACCAGGCCCTGCGGCGTGCCGACGGCGATGCCGATGTCGTAGTGGTTCTTGTAGACGATGTCGGCGCCGTCGATCTCGGCGTTGACGGCCGGCAGTTCCTTGAGGCCGACGATGCAGGCCTTGGCGAAGATCGACATGAAGCCGAGCTTGACGCCGTGGCGCTTCTCGAACTGCTCGTTGTACTTCGAGCGCAGCGCCATCGCCGCCGTCATGTCGACCTCGTTGAAGGTCGTCAGCATCGCGGCGGTGTTCTGGGCCTGCTTCAGGCGCTCGGCGATGCGGGTGCGCAGGCGCGTCATCTTCACGCGCTCTTCGCGCGGGCCGGTGGCGCGCGGGGCGGCCGGGGCCGCTGGTGCGGCGGCCGGCTTCGCGGCGGCGGCGGCGACGTCGGGCTTGGTGATGCGCCCGTCCCTGCCCGTGCCCGCCACGCTCGCGGGATCGAGGCCGGATTCCGACAGCGCCTTGCGCGCGGCCGGGCCCGGCTGGGCGGCGGCAGCGGCGGGTGCGGGTGCCGGGGCCGCGGCCTTCGCGGCGGGTGCGGCGGCGGCGGCGGGTGCGGCGGCCTTGCCGGCGGCACCGGCTTCGATCTCGCCGAGCTTGGCGCCGACGCCGACGGTCGAACCGGCGGCGGCGACGATCGCCGAGAGCATGCCCGCGACCGGGGCGGGAACCTCGACCGTGACCTTGTCGGTCTCGAGCTCGCACAGCGGCTCGTCGACCTTCACGGCATCGCCGACCTTCTTGAACCACTTGGCGATGGTCGCCTCGGAGACGGACTCGCCCATCGGCGGGACTTTGATTTCGACGGCCATGCTCGGATTCCGTTCGTTGTCGTGCGGGGTTGGTTTCAGACCGTGAGCGCCTTGTCGACGATCTCGGCCTGTTCCTTGTTGTGGCGCTTGTAGAGGCCGGTCGCCGTCGCCGCCGCTTCCGCGCGGCCGACATAGACCGGCCGCTTGGCCGCGATCTTCAGGTGCGACAGCATGTTCTCGAGGCGGTGCTCGACGAACGTCCAGGCACCCATGTTCTGCGGCTCTTCCTGGCACCAGACGATCTCGGCGTTCCTGTAGCGGCCGAGCTCGCGTTCGGTGGTGGCGAGCGGGAACGGGTAGAGCTGCTCGATGCGCACGAGCGCCACGTCGTCGATCTTGCGCGCGGCGCGCGCCTCGAACAGGTCGTAGTAGATCTTGCCCGAGCACATCACCACGCGCTTGACCTTCGCGTCGGGCGCGATCTTCTCCGTCTCCGGCAGGATGCGGTGGAAGCTGGTGCCCGGCCCGAAATCCGACAGCGGCGAGACGGCCAGCTTGTGCCGCAGCAGCGACTTGGGCGTCATGATCAGCAGCGGCTTGCGGATCGTGCGGCGCACCTGGCGGCGCAGCGCATGGAAATAGTTCGCCGGCGTGGTCAGGTTGCAGACCTGCCAGTTGTCCTCGGCGCACATCTGGAGGAACCGCTCCAGGCGCGCCGACGAATGCTCCGGCCCCTGCCCTTCGTAGCCGTGCGGCAGCAGCATGACGAGACCCGACATGCGCAGCCACTTCACCTCGGCCGACGAGATGAACTGGTCGAACATCGTCTGCGCGCCGTTGGCGAAGTCGCCGAACTGCGCTTCCCACAGGACGAGGGAGTTGGGTTCGGCCATCGAGTAGCCGTACTCGAAGCCGAGCACGCCGAACTCCGACAGCGGGCTGTCGTGGACCTCGAACGTGGCCTGCTTCGGGCGGATGTTGTTGAGCGGGACGAAGCGCTTCTCGGTCTCCTGATCGACCAGCACCGAATGGCGCTGCGAGAACGTGCCGCGACCGCAATCCTGGCCCGACAGGCGCACCGGCGTGCCCTCGACAGCGAGCGTGCCGAAGGCGAGCGCTTCGGCCGTCGCCCAGTCGATGCCCTGGCCGGTCTCGATCAGCTTCTTCTTGTTCTCGAGCTGGCGGCGGATCGTGCGGTGGATGTTGTGGCCGTCGGGCACGCGGCAGATGCCCGCACCCACTTCCTTCAGCAGGTCCATCGCCACCGCGGTGTTGCCGCGGTTGTCTTCCTTCTTGGCGAGCTCGATGCCGGCCCACTTGCCTTCCAGCCAGTCGGCCTTGTTGGGCTTGTAGTTCTTCGACGCCTCGAGCTGGGAATCGAGGTGCGCGATGAAATCGTCGTAGATCTTCTGCGATTCCTCGGCCTTGAGATGGCCCGACTTCGCCAGATGCTCGGCATAGAGCGTGCGCGCCGTCGGCTGCACCGCGATCTTGCGGTACATGATCGGCTGCGTGAAGGACGGCTCGTCCGCCTCGTTGTGGCCGTGGCGGCGGTAGCAGATCATGTCGATGACGACGTCGCGGTGGAAGCGCTGGCGGAACTCGACCGCGATGCGCGCGACGTGCACGACGGCTTCCGGATCGTCGCCGTTGACGTGGAAGACCGGGAAGCCGAGGCCCTTGGCGATGTCAGAGCAGTAGGCACCCGACCGCGAATAGGCCGGGGCCGTCGTGAAGCCGATCTGGTTGTTGATGATGTAGTGGATCGTGCCACCGGTCCGGTAGCCCAGGATATCCACGAAGCTCATCGTCTCGGGCACGATGCCCTGGCCGGCGAAGGCCGCGTCGCCGTGCAGCAGCAGCGGCATCACCTGCGTGCGGTCGTTGTCGCCGAGCTGAACGCTCTTGGCGCGCGCCTTGCCGAGCACGACCGGGTTGACCGCCTCGAGGTGCGACGGGTTGGCGGTGAGCGAAAGATGGACCTTGTTGCCGTCGAACTCGCGGTCCGACGAGGTGCCGAGATGGTACTTCACGTCGCCCGAGCCCTGGACGTCGTCGGGCTGCGAGGACACGCCCTGGAACTCGGAGAAGATCGCCACGTAGGGCTTGCCCATCACGTTGGCGAGCACGTTGAGGCGGCCGCGGTGCGGCATGCCGATGACGATCTCGCGCACGCCGAGCTGGCCGCCGCGCTTGATGATCTGCTCGAGTGCGGGAACCATCGATTCCGCGCCGTCGAGGCCGAAGCGCTTGGTGCCGACGAACTTCTTGTCGAGGAAGCGCTCGAACCCTTCGGCCGCCGTCAGGCGTTCGAGGATCGCGCGCTTGCCCCGCTCGGTGAAGTCGGTCTGGTTGCGCGGGCCTTCGATGCGCTGCTGGATCCACGATTTCTGCTCGGGATCGGTGATGTGCATGAACTCGACGCCGATCGAGCCGCAATAGGTCTTCTTCACCGCGGCGATGATCTCGCGCAGCGTGGCGGTATGCATGCCGAGGACGTTGTCGATGAAGATCGGCCGGTCCATGTCGGCCTCAGTGAAGCCATAGGTGGCCGGGTCGAGCTCGGGATGCGGCTCGCGCTTGGTGAGGCCGAGCGGGTCGAGATTGGCGTCGAGATGGCCGCGCACGCGATAGGCGCGGATCAGCATGATCGCGCGGATCGAATCGAGCGTGGCGGCCCGCGCCTGCTCCATCGTCACCGCACCGGCCGCCGGTGCGGCCGCTGCGGCCCCATTGGCCGGCTTGCCCTTGGCGGGCGCCTTGGTTTCGGCCGGGTCGACTGCACCGATGACCCTGGTCTTCTCGCGGCCCCAGTCCGGCACGAAGTAGCTCGAACCTTCGCTGCCCATCTCGCGCAGGACGCCGTGCCAGCTCGGATCGACGCTGGCCGGATCGGCGCGGTAGCGGTCGATCAGCTCGGCGAGATAGACGGCGTTCGCGCCGTTGAACAGGGAGTCGAGATCGGGGTGCGTCGCCATGGTCAGCCTTCGGGGGTGGATTGCCGCTTCGTCGGGATCAGCCCTTCATCGCCTTCAGCATCGTGGAGCCCAGTGCTGCCGGGCTGTCGGCGACGTGGTAGCCGGCCGATTTCATCGCCTCGATCTTGTCGCCGGCCGTGCCCTTGCCGCCGGAGATGATTGCGCCTGCGTGGCCCATGCGCCGTCCCGGCGGGGCCGTGACGCCGGCGATGAAGCCCACAATCGGCTTCTTCGACTTGGTCGACTTGAAGAACGCGGCCGCGTCCTCCTCTGCCGAACCGCCGATCTCGCCGATCATGATGATGCCGACGGTCTCGGGGTCGGCGACGAACAGCTCGAGCACGTCGATGAAGTTCGTCCCGTTGACCGGGTCGCCGCCGATGCCCACGCAGGTCGTCTGGCCGAGCCCGGCGGCGGTCGTCTGCGCGACCGCCTCGTAGGTCAGCGTGCCCGAGCGCGAGACGATGCCGATCTTGCCGCGGCTGTGGATGTGGCCCGGCATGATGCCGATCTTGCACTCGCCCGGCGTGATCAGGCCCGGGCAGTTCGGCCCGATGAGGCGCGTCTTCGAGCCCTGCATCGAACGCTTGACGCGCACCATGTCGAGCACCGGGATGCCTTCGGTGATGCACACGACGAGGCGGACCTTGGCGTCGACCGCCTCGAGGATTGCGTCGGCCGCGAAGGGCGGCGGCACATAGATGACCGAGGCGTCCGCACCGGTGACGCGCACCGCCTCGTCCACCGTGTTGAAGACCGGCAGGTCGAGATGCTTTGAGCCGCCCTTTCCGGGCGTCACGCCGCCGACCATCTTGGTGCCGTAGGCGACCGCCTGCTCGGAATGGAAGGTGCCCTGCGCGCCCGTGAAGCCCTGGCAGATGACCTTGGTGTTCTTGTCGACGAGAACGGCCATGTTATGCGGCCTCCTTCACGGCCTTGACGATCTTTTCGGCCGCGTCGGCGAGGTTGTCGCCCGACACGATCTTGAGGCCGGAATTCTTGAGGATCTTCTTGCCGAGATCGACGTTCGTCCCCTCGAGGCGAACGACCAGCGGCACGTTGAGCGCCACCTCGCGCGCCGCGGCGAC
>JAEUKY010000138.1 GCA_016794005.1 Rhodospirillales bacterium | reverse complement strand
CGGTCTCGGCAACGACGACCAGCAGGCCGCGATCGGCCCCCGATTCGTCGAAAGGCTGCCGGCCGACGACGAGGGCGCCTGGCTGCGTTTCGGTACCGTCGACCGGCAGGCGGGCCACCACCTGGAGGCCGGCCGGGTCGAGATTGCGCCACCAGTCGAGCTCGGGCGCATCCTCGGGCGTGGGCAGAAGTGCGATCTGCGCGCGCCCGTCGTCGAGGCGCGCGAAGACCTGGGCGGGCGAGCTTGCCGTCAGCAGCGGCGTCGACTGGCCGAAATGCTGGCGGGCCAGCGCCATCACCGACGGCTCCGACTCGCTCTTCAGCACCGCGACCGCGAAGGGCCCCTGCAGGCGCGTCAGGCTCGCCATGATGTCGCGCCACAGCCGCACGACCAGATCGGCCGGCAGCGGGCCTTTGATGCGGCCGATCAGGCGGCGCAGGATCGTCAGTTCGCGGCCCGGCCGGACGAGCCGCAGGTCGGGACCGCCTTCGGCGGCCTTGGCGGCGCGTACCTCGTCCATCGCGCGCGCCCGCTCGGCCAGCAGGTCGAGCAGGCGGTCGTCGATCGAGTCGAGACGGCGCCGCAGATCGGCGAGCGCCTGGTTGGACTGGGGTGTCTGGGACATCGGGTCCGCAGGCATAGCGCAGCGCCCGCCGCCCGCGCAATGCCCGTCGGCGTCCCCTGGCCCCGGCAAAGGCGGCGCTTGAATCCGCTGCCTGCTTGGCCCATGTTTCGCCGCAACCAGCAACCTTCCCCGATCGCACCCTTGAGCGCAAATCCCCGCATCGCGGCGGTCGACACGACCGCGCCGGATTTCCCCGGCCGACGCTTCGAGATCCCGGCGGCCGCCCCGCTGCGGCTGGATTCCGGCGTCGAACTCGGTCCGGTGACGATCGCCTACCAGACCTACGGTACGCTCAACGCCGAGCGGTCGAACGCGGTGCTGGTCTGCCACGCGCTGACCGGCGACCAGTTCGTCGCCGACACCCACCCGATCACCGGCAAGCCGGGCTGGTGGGAGACGATCGTCGGCCCCGGCAAGCTGCTCGATACCGAGCGGTATTTCGTTCTGTGCGCCAACGTGCTCGGCGGCTGCATGGGCACCAGCGGCCCCAAGGACACGAACCCGGCGACCGGTACGCCCTGGGGCATCGAGTTCCCGGTCATCACGGTCGGCGACATGGTCAAGGCGCAGGTCCGGCTGATCGACCATCTCGGCATCGAAAAACTGTTCTGCGTGATCGGCGGATCGATGGGCGGCATGCAGGTGCTCGAATGGGCTTCGGCCTATCCCGAGCGCGTCTTCGCCGCAGTCCCCGTCGCCACGTCCTACCGCCATTCGGCGCAGAACATCGCGTTCCACGAGGTGGGCCGCCAGGCGATCATGGCCGACCCGGACTGGTGCGGCGGCGCCTACCAGCTTGCAGGAACGAGCCCGCACCGCGGCCTTGCGGTCGCGCGCATGGCCGCGCACATCACGTACCTGTCGGAGACGGCGCTGCACCGAAAGTTCGGCCGCCGGCTGCAGAACCGCGCGCAGCTCTCCTACGGCTTCGACGCCGATTTCCAGGTCGAAAGCTATCTGCGGCACCAGGGCTCGACCTTCGTCGACCGGTTCGACGCCAACTCGTATCTCTACATCACGCGCGCGATGGACTATTTCGACATGCAGGCCGAGCACGGCGGCTCGCTGGCTGAGGCGTTCACCGGCACGAAGACGCGCTTCTGCGTGGTCAGCTTCACGTCCGACTGGCTGTTCCCGACCTCCGAGAGCCGGGCGCTGGTGCACGCGCTCAACGCCGCCGCCGCCAACGTCTCGTTCGTCGAGATCGTGTCGGACAAGGGCCACGACGCCTTCCTGCTCGACGAGCCGGAGTTCCATTCGGTTCTCGGCGGGTTCCTCAACGGGGCGGCCGAGCATCGCGGCCTGAAATTCGGATGAGCGAACCGGCTGCACCGCCGGCGGCGGCCCAGGGCCGGCCGCGCTCGGCCATCCGCGTCGACCTCAAGGCGATCGCCGAGATGATCGAGCCGGGCACGCGTGTGCTCGACATCGGCTGCGGCGACGGGGCGCTGCTCGACTATCTTGCGCACGAGAAGGGCGTCGATTCGCGCGGCATCGAGATCAGCCAGGCCGGCGTCAACGCGTGCGTGGCGCAGGGCCTGTCGGTGATCCAGGGCGACGCCGACACCGATCTCAAGGACTATCCGACCGGCGGCTTCGACTACGCGATCCTGTCGCAGACGCTGCAGGCCACGTGGGACCCCAAGGCCGTGCTCGGCCAGCTCGTGCGCATCGCGCGCCGCGCGATCGTGTCGTTCCCGAATTTCGGCGTCTGGCACGTGCGCCTGCGCCTGCTCGTCGGCGGCCGCATGCCGGTGACCGATTCGCTGAGTGCGGCCTGGTACGAGACGCCGAACATCCACCTGTGCACGATCGACGATTTCGTCGAGCTGTGCGAGGCGCTGGGCGTGACGATCGAGACCGCGATGGTGCTCGATGCCGAAGGCCGCCCCAAGGGGCTGCGCGCGCCCGGCCGGCTCGCCAACCTGCTGGGCGAGCAGGGTCTGTTCGTGCTGAAGCGCGAAGTCTGACGGGGGCGGGGCTAGGCGGCAGCCACGTCGCCGAGGAACGCGTCGATGCGCGTGCGCAGCGCCCGCGACTCGCTCGACAGCGTTTCCGCCGCACCGCGCACGTTCCCGGCGACCCGGCCGCTCTGTTCGGCCGCGTCGTTGACGCCCACGATGTTCGACGAGACTTCCTGCGTGCCGGCGGACGCCTGCTGGACGTTGCGCGAGATTTCCTGCGTGGCCGCGGCCTGCTCCTCGATCGCCGCGGCGATCGCCGCCGTGATCTGGTCGATCTCGCCGATCGTGCCGCCGATCGACTGGATCGCCTCGACCGAAGCGCCCGTCTCGGCCTGGATCTCGGCGATCTGCTGGCTGATGTCTTCGGTCGCCTTGGCCGTCTGGCTCGCGAGGTTCTTCACTTCGCTCGCCACGACCGCGAAACCCTTGCCGGCTTCGCCGGCGCGCGCGGCCTCGATCGTCGCGTTGAGGGCCAGAAGATTCGTCTGGCTCGCGATGTCGCTGATGAGCTTGACGACAGCGCCGATGCGCTGGGCGGCTTCGGCGAGGCCCTGGACCTTGGTATTGGCGAGCGTCGACTGGTCGACCGCGCGGCGCGCGATCTCCGACGACGAGCTGACCTGAGAGGAGATCTCGCGGATCGACGAGCTCAGCTCCTCGGTCGCCGAGGCCACCGTCTGGACGTTCGTCGAGGCTTCCTCCGAGGCCGCGGCGACGGCGTTGGCCTGGCGCGCCGTTTCCTCGGCGGTCGTGCTCATCGTCGTGGCGGATTCGTTGAGGCCGTCCACCGACGCGCCGACCGCGGCGAGGCGCTGGGTGACGTCGGTATTGAACTTCTGGATGAGCTCCATCATGTCGCGCGCGCGCTTTTCGCGGGCGGCGACGTCGGCGCGTTCCTTTTCCTGCGCGTTGCGCTGGGCGATCAGGCCGGCCTTGAAGACTTCGAGCGTCTTTGCGATCCGGCCGACTTCGTCCTTGCGGTCGGCGCCTTCCGCGACGATGTCGGTGTCGCCGGCGGCGAGCTTTTCGATCGTGGCGCCCAGCCGCACGAGCGGCCCCGCGATCAGCCGGTTGGCGACAAGCAGGGCGATGGCGAGGCCGAGGACGATGGCGGCGAGCGATCCGCCGACCAGCATCGGCAGGCGGACGGCGTAGAACTTTCCGAGCGCCTCGTCGAGGCGGGCGATCTCTGCCGTGTCGGCGGCGGCGACCTGCTGGATGAACGTGTTGAGCTGCTGGCGGTTCGAGCGGTTGGCCTCGTTGTCGCCGAATTCGCGACCGGCGGCGGGGCTCACCTCGCGACCGAGGCGGGCCAGTTCGGTGCGGAACTCGACGAAACGCTTCGTCTCAGCCTGCGCCTTGGCGAAGGTCTCGCGCTGTTCGGGCTTTACGGCGGCCGCCCACTTCTCCATCTCGGCATCGAGCATCTTGAGCGACACGAGGATGCCGTTGCCGTAGCGCGTCGCCTCGGGAATCGTCAGCGACATGTAGACGCCGCGCGAGTCCATCACGACGGCGTTGATCAGTCCGTTGACCTTCTCTGCGCTCGTCGAGCGGCGCGAGGCGGAGACCGTCGCGTCGTTGAAGGCGTTGTATGCGCGCATCGTGTCGATGGCGAAGAGCGTGATCCCGAGGCTGACCAGCGCCATGAAGCTGGCGACGATCGCGATCTTCGCAGCAATACGCAGGTTGATGAACGCGTTCATGGTGCTGTCCCCGATCCGTTGCCGATTGGCCATCAAAATGCGCTTCCGCCGATAATTTTTGGTTAATTCGCCGGCATCCATAAGTATACGGGAGCGAGTCCCGACGGATTGCGTCGGCCCGGCAATGGCATAAGGTTGAACGATGCAGGACTGGTACTGGCTCTGGATTCCCGCGACGCTGCTGGCGGCGGGTGCGCAGACGGCGCGCAACGCCATGCAGCGCCACCTTACCGAGACGCTCGGAACCGTCGGTGCCACGCATGTCCGGTTCCTCTACGGATTCCCGTTCGCGGCGATCCTGTTCGCGGCCGGATGCGCGTTCGCCGGCCATCTGCCGCCGATGCCGGACTGGGATACCGTCTCGTGGATCGCCACCGGTGCCCTCACGCAGATCCTGGCCACGGCCGCCATGCTCGCGGCGATGCGCACGCAATCGTTCGCGCTCGCGGTCGCCTACACGAAGACCGAGCCCGTGCAGGTTGCCGTTTTCGCGATGATCGTGCTGGCCGAGCCGGTGACGGCGACCAGCGCCGTCGCGATCCTGATCGCCTGCGCCGGCGTCATCGCGATGTCGGGCAATCCGTGGCGCGCGGGCGGGCACGACTGGCGCGCCACGGCACTCGGCATTCTGGCGGGCGGGTTCTTCGCGCTGTCGGCGGTCTTCTATCGCGGCGGCATCCTGAAGCTCGGCGAGCCGGTGTTCTGGCTGGCGGCGCTGACGGCGCTCGCGCTCGCGCTCGGCTTGCAGGCGGTAGCCCTGACCGTCTTCCTTGCCGTCACGGACCGGGCCGCATTGCGGCGCGTGGCCGGCGCATGGCGCCCTTCGCTGTTTGCCGGTGCCATGGGCGCGCTCGCTTCGGCGGGATGGTTCACGGCGTTCTCGCTCGCGACGGCGGCGGCCGTGCGCACGCTCGGCCTGATCGAGGTGCTGTTCTCCTTCGCGGTCGGCCGGCGGCTGTTCAAGCAGACGGTCAAGCCGAACGAGCTGGCGGGCCTCGTCCTGGTGCTCGCCGGCGTGGCAATCCTGATCGTCAGCGCGTAGCGAGGGCGGGCATCCCGTCGCGCAGCTTCTTCTCGATCTCGATCTTCAGGTCGGGCTCCGGCTTGTTGCGCAGCGCGCGCTGCCATTGGAACGAGGCCTCGAGAAACCGGCCGACCCGCCACAGCGCGTCGCCCAGATGGTCGAGGATGACGGCATCCTCGGGCAGCAGTTCGACCGCGCGCTCGAGCAACGGCACCGACTCCTCGAACCGGCCGAGCCGGAAATAGGCCCAGCCGAGCGAATCGACGATCTGGCCCGAGTTCGGGCGCTGCTCGACCGCGCGGCGCAGCATGCGCTCGGCCTCGACGATGTTCTGGCCCTTGTCGACCCAGGTGTAGGCCAGGTAGTTCAGCACGTCGGGCTGGTCGGGCTGCAGCTCGAGCGCGCGCTTGAAATGCTGTTCGGCGGCCGGCCAGTTCTTGGCGCGCTCGAAGGCGATGCCGCGCATGTAGAACAGCGTCCAGTGGCGCGGCTCCGGCGCGCCCAGACGCTCGATCGCGCGCCCGTAGGCCGACGCCGCCTCGGCGAATCGCTCCTTCTCGCGCAGGATGTTGCCCATCGTCATCAGCGATTCGATGCGGTCCGTCCGCTCGGCCGCCAGCCGGTCGAGCGCGCGCACCGCGCCGTTCGTGTCGCCGGATTCGTGCAGGTTCTCGGCGATGCGCAGGCGCGCCGCGAAGCCGTGCACCGAGGCGGGATCGACGCGCGAATACAGCTTGTCGGCCTCCGCGCGCTGGCCGAGCTGGTCGAGGATGTCCGCGACCGTCGCGAGCGACGATGCCTCGTCGGGACTGAGATAGAGCGCAAGCCGGCCGTATCCGAGCGCCAGCGCGATCGTGTTGTCCTGCCGGAAGGCGGCCGCGAGATTGGCAAGCGCTTCGCCTGCGCCCGCTGCCGCGGTTCCCGCCGGAAACGCCGGCGGCGCGGCGGCGGGGCCGCCGGCCATCGTGCGTCGCAGGCCCTGGCGGATCACCGGCGATTCGGGACTCTGCGCGCGAAAGCGCGTGTAGAGCGCGCGTGCGTCGGCGGACCGTCCGCGCCGTTCGAGGAAGCCGCCGAACGCCTCGATCAGGCGCGGCGGAGCGCCGCCGTCGCCTTCGAGCGCGCGGCGATACGCCTCCTCGGCGTCGGCGAAACGGCCGGCGAGTTCGTTGATCAGCCCGACATGGTAGTCGTGCAGCGACCGGAAGCCCTGGACCTCCTGCACAGGCCGGAGCGCGATGATCGCCGCGGCGGGACGGTCGAGCGCCATCTCGATCCAGCCCAGCATCAGCGGATGGACGATGCGGTTGATCCCCTGGATCGGCAGCGAACCCAGACGCGCGCGCGCCGCATCGTTGAGGCCCGACTTGAGCTCGGCGACCGCCAGCGTCAGATGGGCCGGCGCGAAGCCGCCGTTGACGCGCACGATGCGCTGGGCGAGCGTCGCCGCCTCGTCGATGCGGCCGGCCTCCACGAGGCTCGAATGCGCGCGCAGCATGAATTCGAGGCTGCCCGGATCGGCTTCCAGCGCGCGGGCGCTGAACTCGGCCGCCGCCGCGACGTCGCGCTGGCGCTGGGCATGCAGGGCGGCAAGGAAGTTGCCCGACGCGGTCGGGGTCGAACCGACAGCCGGCTCGATCTGCGGTGCCTGTGCCGTCGGCGGGGCGGCGCAGCCGCCCAGAAGGGCCGCCGCAAGTGCCGCTGCCCGAAGGGTGCCGTTCGCCGACCGCTTTGACATGTCCGTTGCCGTATCCATCTGGCGCCGCGCGCGATGCGCGCGCGGACGACTCGACCGTTCCGACTGAACTTAGCCCAGCGCCGACGGGCTTCCAATGGGCGTCGCGGGGCGCCGCAGGCCCCTTCCCGATGCCGGGTGCGGGCCGATTTCGCCCCGGAAATCCAAAAGGTTAATCGGTTGTCTTCAAGGCTTGATTCGGGCGCGGAAAAGCGTATATTCCGGCGCGTCATAACTCCCGAGGTTTGGCTCGGGCATCAATAGGAAGTGCGCCCAAACCGGCGCACTTTTTTATTGCCCGCCCGGCTGTGCCGCGGGCGTTTCGCGACATCGACGAGAGAGTCCGCATCCGAACCATGGAACGCGCGCGCGCCCTGGAAGACATCGTCGGCCCGACCATCGAAGGTCTGGGCTACGAGCTCGTGCGCGTCGTCGTCACCGGGCGCGACCGTCCGACGCTGCAGATCATGGCCGAGCGCGCCGACCGCAAGGCGATGCGCGTCGAGGACTGCGAGAACCTGTCGCGCGCACTTTCGGCCAAGCTCGACGTCGAGGACCCGATCGCCTCGCAGTACGTGCTGGAAGTGAGCTCCCCCGGCATCGACCGCCCGCTGGTGCGGCCGGCCGATTTCGAGCGCTTCGCCGGCCACGTCGCGAAGGTCGAGACGCGCGCCCCCCTCGACGGGCGCAAGCGCTTCTCCGGCCGCCTGCTGGGCGTGGCCGAAAGCCGCGTGCGCATCGAGACCAAGGAAGGCCCCGCCGAGGTTCCGCTCGCCGACATCGCGCGCGCGAAGCTTCTGCTGACCGACGAACTCATCGCCGCGACGAAGGCCGAAGAGAAGGCCGCGGCGACCGCCAACTGAACGGAAAGACTTGAGACCGAGAGAGACCGAACATGGAACGCACGACCGCCTATAACCGCATCGAGATGCTCCAGGTCGCCGACACGGTGGCCCGCGAGAAGGGCATCGAGCGCGAGCAGGTTCTCGAAGCGATGGAGCAGGCCATCCAGAAGGCCGGCCGCGCCAAATACGGCATCGAGCACGATATCCGCGCGCACATCGACCGCGACAACGGCGAGATGCAGCTGCTGCGCTACCGCCTGGTCGCCGATCCGGTGACCAACGAGGCGACCGAGATGTCGATCGAGGAAGCCCAGCGCAAGAATCCCGACGCCAAGGTCGGCGACTTCCTGACCGATCCGCTGCCGCCGATCGATTTCGGCCGCATCGCCGCGCAGACGGCCAAGCAGGTCATCGTCCAGCGCGTGCGCGAGGCCGAACGCCAGCGCCAGTTCGACGAGTACAAGGATCGCGTCGGCGAGATCGTCAACGGCCTGGTCAAGCGCGTCGAGTTCGGCAACGTCACGGTCGATCTCGGCCGCGCCGAGGCGATCCTGCGCCGCGACGAGACGATCCCGCGCGAGAACTTCAAGGCGCAGGAACGCGTGCGCGCCTACATCTACGACGTCCGCCAGGAAGCGCGCGGTCCCCAGATCTTCCTGTCGCGCACGCATCCGCAGTTCACCGCCAAGCTGTTCGCGCAGGAAGTGCCGGAGATCTACGACGGCATCATCGAGATCAAGGCCGTCGCCCGCGATCCGGGCAGCCGCGGCAAGATCGCCGTCGTCAGCCACGACAGCTCGATCGATCCGGTCGGCGCGTGCGTGGGCATGCGCGGCAGCCGCGTGCAGGCCGTCGTGGCCGAGCAGCAGGGCGAGAAGATCGACATCATCCCGTGGTCGAACGACCCGGCGACGTTCGTCGTCAACGCGCTGGCGCCGGCCGAAGTCACCAAGGTCGTGCTCGACGAGGAAGCCCGCCGCATCGAAGTGGTCGTCCCCGACGAGCAGCTGTCGCTGGCCATCGGCCGTCGCGGGCAGAACGTGCGCCTCGCCTCGATGCTGACCGGCTGGGCCATCGACATCCTGACGGAGGCCGAGGAATCCGAGCGGCGCCAGCAGGAGTTCAAGGAACGCTCGCAGGTGTTCGTCGAGGCGCTCGACGTCGACGACGTCATCGCGGGCCTGCTCGTCACCGAAGGCTTCACGACGGTCGAGGAAGTGGCCCTCGTCGACGCCGACGAACTGGCCGGCATCGAAGGCTTCGACGAAGGCGTGGCCGCCGAGCTCAAGGCGCGCGCCGAGACCTTCGTCGAGAAGGAGCGCGAGCGCCTCGAAGCCGAGCGCAAGCGTCTGGGCGTGGTCGACGAGATCGCCGCGATGGATGTCTTCACGCCGGCCATGCTGGTGGCGCTCGGCGAGAAGGGCGTCAAGACGCTCGACGACCTGGGCGACCTCGCCGGCGACGAGCTGCTCGAGATCGTCGGCAAGGACGCGATGGACGAGGAATCCGCCAACGCGACCATCATGAAGGCGCGCGAACACTGGTTCGCCGAAGAGAAGCAGAAGTAAGGAACGCGTGACCGAAGCCCTCGCCCTCGAGCCGGCCCCGCCGGCCGACGACCTGCCCGACACCGACGGGCCGCTGCGCCGCTGCATCGTCAGCGGCCGCACCGGTGCGCGCGGCGCGTTCGTGCGCTTCGTCGTGGGGCCGGGCGACGAGGTGGTGCCGGATATCGCCGGCAAGCTGCCCGGGCGCGGCCTGTGGGTCGCGGCCGATCCGGCCTCGGTGCGCCAGGCCGTGCAGAAGAACGCGTTCGCCAAGGCTGCGCGCGGGCCCGCGAAGGCGGCGGCCGACCTTCCCGAGCGCGTGGGCCATCTGCTGGCCCGCCGCGCGATCGAGACGCTGTCGCTGTGCCGGCGCGCCGGACAGGCGGCGCAGGGTTTCGCGAAGGTGAAGGAAAAGATCGAGAAGGGCCGCTGCGCCCTGCTCGTGGCGGCATCCGACGGTTCGCACGCCGAGCGCGCGCGGCTGGGCGGTGCGGAAATTCCGGTGGCCACGGGGCTGACGGCGAACGAAATGGGCGAAGCCTTCGGGCGGGACCACGCGGTGCATGCGGCGATAGCGCCGGGTGCACTCGCCCAGCGGCTTGGCGAAGACTTGGCGCGTTTGGCGGGATACCGCGCGAACGATTGCAACGAATGAAAGCGAACGACGGTCGGGACATGACGGACACCAAGGATCAGGAAACTCCCCAGGACGCGAAGAAGAAGCTCGCACTCGCCGGCAAGTCCGGCGGTCGGCTCGAACTGCGTTCGCCCGGCGGGGCCGCCGGCGACGCCGGCTCGGTCCGCCAGAGCTTCCCGCACGGCCGCTCCAAGACCGTCCAGGTCGAGGTCCGCAAGAAGCGCGTTCCGGGTGCTGCACCCGCCGCCGCTTCGGGCCCCGCACCCGCAGCCGAGGCCGCCGCGACGAAGGCCGCCGCCGCCGAAGCCACGGCTGCGAAGTCCGCCGCCAAGCCGCAGGTCCTGCGCACGCTGACCGACGAGGAGCGCACCGCGCGCCAGCGCGCGATCCAGAGCGCCATCCGCGCCGACGTCGAGGCCAAGCGCCGCAACGAGGATGAAGCGCGCAAGATCGAAGAAGAGATGAAGCGCAAGGCGGCCGAAGACGCCAAGCGCAAGACCGAGGAAGTCGCACAGCAGAAGGTCGACACCGTCGTCGCCAAGAAGGCCGACGAGGAGCAGAAGAAGCGCGCCGAGGAAGAGACCCTCCGCCTCAACGAGGAAGAGAACAAGCGCCGGCAGGCCGCCGAACTCGCCCGCGCCGCCACGCTGCCGCCCGTCGTCAAGGCCGCGGTCGCCGCGACCGCCGAGGACGAGGAGCGTCCGCGCCGTCCCGGCGCGTTCCGCCCCGGCCAGGGCCCCGGCCGTCCGGGCAGCCGCCCGGGTCCCGGCAAGGCCGCGCCCGAAGGCGGGCGCGATCTCAAGGAACGCCGCCAGGGCAAGATCTCGGTCACCCAGGCGCTCGACACCGAAGAGACGATCCGCGTGCGCTCGCTCGCCGCGATGAAGCGCGCGCGCGAGAAGGAACGCGCGCGCATGTTCCAGCAGGGCCCGGCCGCCAAGGTCGTGCGCGACGTGGTCGTCCCCGAGGCGATCACGGTGCAGGAACTCGCCAACCGCATGGCCGAGCGCGGCGTGGACGTCATCAAGTCGCTGATGAAGATGGGCGTCATGGCGACGATCAACCAGTCGATCGACGCCGACACCGCCGAACTGATCGTGGCCGAGTTCGGCCACAAGGTGACGCGCGTCGCCGAAGCCGACGTCGAGATCGGCCTCGAAGGCGATACCGATACGGACGTGGCGCTGCAGCCGCGCGCCCCGGTCGTCACGATCATGGGCCATGTCGACCACGGCAAGACGTCGCTGCTCGACGCGCTGCGCGAGACCGACGTCGCCAAGCACGAGGCCGGCGGCATCACGCAGCATATCGGCGCCTACAAGGTCACGCTCAAGGGCGGCCAGGCGATCACGTTCCTCGACACGCCGGGCCACGAGGCGTTCACCGCCATGCGCGCGCGCGGCGCCAAGGTCACCGACATCGTCGTGCTCGTCGTCGCCGCCGACGACGGCATCCAGCCGCAGACGATCGAGGCCATCGCGCACGCGAAGGCCGCGGGCGTCCCGATGATCGTCGCCATCAACAAGGTCGACAAGCCGGACGCCGATTCCGACCGCGTGCGCCGCGATCTGCTCCAGCACGACGTGGCGCTCGAAGGCTACGGCGGCGACACGCTGGGCATCGACGTGTCGGCCAAGGCCCGCACCGGTCTCGACAAGCTCGAGGAAGCGATCCTGCTGCAGGCCGAAATCCTGGAACTGCGCGCCAATCCCGAGCGCGCGGCGCAGGGCGCGATCGTCGAAGCCAAGCTCGAGCGCGGTCGCGGTTCGGTCGCGACCGTGCTGGTCCAGAAGGGCACGCTCAAGGTCGGCGACATCTTCGTCGCCGGCGAGGAGTGGGGCCGCGTGCGCGCCCTCGTCGACGACCACGGCCGCCAGATCCAGTCGGCCGGCCCGTCCACGCCGGTCGAGGTCATCGGCCTCAACGGCACGCCGCAGGCGGGCGACGACTTCCAGGTCGTCGACAACGACGCGCGC
>JAEUKY010000112.1 GCA_016794005.1 Rhodospirillales bacterium | reverse complement strand
GCGCGTGCGCAAGGGTGTCGAGACGGCGGCCCGCCTGATCGACCGGCACCATTGGTGGATGATGTTCGTCTACCGCTACCCGCACGGAATCCGCGGCTTCGCCGGCTTCGCGTTCGGCATGTCGAACATGCCGCGCTGGCGATTCACGCTGCTGAACGTTCCGTCGGCGGCGATCTGGGCCGTAACGCTGGTCGGGATCGGTTTCGGTTTCAGCCACGTGTCGGACAAGGCGCTGGGCGAGGCGGCCGGGCAGGCGGCCCTCGTCATGCTGATCGCGTTCCTCGCACTCGCCTGGTTCCTGTCAAAGCGGCTCGACAAGGCGCTGCCGGCGGCGGACTAGCTCAGGGAAAGCGCGACAGCGCGTATTCGCAGAGCGACCGGTAGATCGCGCGCAGGAACGCGCTCTTTATTTCCAGCGGGCCGCCCTTGTCGCGCGGATCCAGCGCGGTCTGGACGGCGGCAAGATCGCCGAGCCGCTCTCTTGGAAACTTCGCGTCCGGCCAGGTGGCGCGTGCCGGAACCGCACGGATGAACGACATCAGCACGCGGATGCGTGCCGACAGCTCGGGCGTAGCCTGCTGCAGATGCGTGTCGAGCTGTTCCGGCGAAACGGCGAGGCAGACCGTGTTCTCGATCGCGCGGGCGCTCGCGGCGCGCGGCATGCCGTCGATCAGCGCCAGTTCGCCGAACATGGCGCCGACGCCGAGCTGGGCGATCTCGGCCTCCGGCGGCGGCGCTTCCGTCGTGAATTCATGGATCGCGACGCGGCCGGGCTCGATGACGGCGGCCGTCGTATTGAGCGTTTTCTGCGTGGGCGCCAGCGTCGACTGGAAGATCGAAACCGTCCCGCTTTCGATCAGGAAAGCGTTGTCGCCGGTGTCGCCCTCTCTGAAAATCAGCGAGCCTGCGGGAAAGCGGAAACGCAGCAGCTTCGGCCCCTGCGTAATCTCGAAATCGCGCAGCGCACCATCGACGCCTTTCAGCGTCATGACGACCTTGCGCTGGAATTTCGGACCTTCGCTCATCGAAGGACGGCTGCGGGGGGCTGACAGGCCATCCCACGACTGTAGTCAGGATTCGCGAAATGCAAAGGCCGAACAGGCCATTTGCCCACAGAAAACTGCGGCGGATCGTCCTAGAGCGCCTTGTCGAGCCCCGAAGTGCCGCGCGTATCGGCGCCCTTGAGGTTGGCCTCGCGCAGGTCCGCACCCGAAAAGTCGCAATCGAGCAGGATCGCGTCGGACAGGTCCGCCCCGCGCAAGTCGGCGCGTCGCAGGATCGAGCCGGTCATTTCGGCCTTCGACAGGTTCGCCCCGCGCAGGTCGGCGCTGGAGAGATTTGCCTCCTTGAGCTTCGTGTTCCAGTTGCGCTGGTTCATGTTGTCGACCGGCATCGGCGACAGGTCGGCATCGCGCAGCTTGGCGCCCGTCAGCGTCGCCTTGTCGAATTTCGAGCCCTGTAGCTTGGCGCCGGACAGGTCGCAGTTGGCCATGAAGGCGGAAGAGAAATCGGCCATCTGGAAATAGCCGCCCGAAAGCTTGGCGTTGCGCAGGATGCACAGCGCCAGCCGCCCGGCCGAAAGGTTCACCCCGGGCGCGTTGAGATCGGCGAGATTGACGCGCTCGAAATCGGCCTGCGCGCCGTTGCGGCCTTCCGACTTCAGCCACTCCAGATGATCGATGAATATCTGCTGGATCGATTTCTCGAGGCTGGCGATGTTGACCGGCAGCACCGCCTTAGAGGTATCGACGCGCGCGAGGTCTTTCGTGCCGAAATTCGACGCCGTCAGGTCGGCGCCGTCGAGATTGGTGTTGTCGAGCAGCGCGCCCGCCAGCGTGGCGCCGTGCAGGATGCAGTTCGAAAGATTCGCGTTCGTCAGGTCGGCGCCGGTCAGGACCACGCCGCTGAGGTCGGAGTTCGACAGGTCCGCCTGGCGAAGGATGGCGCCGCGCATGATGCAGCCGGTCAGGTCGGTTCGCGGACCGAACACGCGGCTCATCTTCGCGTTCGAAAGGTCGGCGTTGTTGAATTTCGCGTCGGTGATGACCGCGCCCTGCGGCTGGTTGTTGTGGTAGCTGAAGTTGCCGTCCTTGTCGCGCACGATGATGAAGCCGTCGCGGATGTCGGCCGCGGTCAGGTTCGCGCGTTCGAGATTGGCGCGCTTGAGCTGCGCGCCGCGCAGGTCGGCCTTCGAAAGGTCGGCGTCGTGCAGGTCGCAGCCGGTCATGTCGGCGCCGAAGAGGTTGGCGCGCGATAGCTTGGTCTTGCCGAAGTTGGACTCGCACAGATAGGCGCCGACCAGCTCGGCTTCCGACAGGTCGCGCCCCTGGAAGTTCATCCGCTCGGCGACCTTGAACGACAGGACGAGGCGCACGCCGCCGGTCTGGCCTTTGGCCATCTTCTCGTGCAGGCCGACGGCATGGTTGATGTCGTGCTGGCTGACTTTCGTGCTCGGCGGCATCCGGGTTGCCCGTTCGTTGCGACTGGGGTGATAATGCAGGCAAAGAAGCCGTGCGGTAAAGCCGCTCGAAAGGAACGGGCGGAATGGCGCATCTGAAAACACTGGCGATCGCCGCCACCTTCGGCCTTTGCGCCTATGCGGTGGTCCAGCTTCTCGTGTTCGTGAGCCGGGAAACCGGCCTGTTGCAGTGGATGGCCTCGTGACGTTCGATCTTGCGACTGCCCGCTCGGTCCTCGCCGCAAAATTCGCTCCCTGGATCGTGGAGCTCGGAATCGACGTGGCCGAGATCGATCGCGGCGGTGCCGCCGTCCTGCGCATGCCGGCCGGAGCGAAGATCGCGCGCGACGGCGGTGTCGTCTGCGGGCAGGCGAGCATGGCGCTGGCCGATACGGCGATGGTCTTCGCGATTTCGGCCGCGTCCGGCGGCTATCGCCCGATGACGACGGTCTCGCAAATTTCGACTTTCATCCGTCCGCTCGCCGGCGCGGAGGTTTTCGCCCGCGCGCGGCTGCTCAAGCTCGGGCGTACGCTTGCCTTCGGCGAAGTCATCCTGGCGGCGGAAATCGGCGGTGAACCGGCCGTGCAGGTCTCGTCCACATACGCGATCCTCGGGCCGGTCGCGTGAATCTGGCGACGCATCTTCGGCGCAACGCGCTGCGCGATCCCGGCGGTGCCGCACTCGGCTTCGGCACGCGCGTCGTTTCCGACTGGGCGACGATGGCGCGCGACGTGGCCGCACTCGCCGGCGGGCTTCTCTCCTCCGGGCTCAAGCCGGGCGACCGGGTCGCGCTCGTCGCGACGAACTCGCCGGACTACGCGCGTGCGCTCTATGCGATCTGGCATGCCGGGCTCGCGGCCGTTCCGGTCAACGCGAAACTTCACGCCAAGGAGATCGCCTATTGTATTGCCCATAGCGAATCTTCGCTCGTTCTCCATTCGAACGACATGGCGGGGCCCGTCGGAGAGGCGGTGGGACAGATCCGCGCGGTCGAGATCGGCAGCGGCGAATGGCGCCGGCTGGCCGGCTCCGACCCGGTCGACACCGCGCCGGCCGGGGCCGACGATCTGGCCTGGCTGTTCTACACCAGCGGCACGACCGGACGGCCGAAGGGCGCAATGCTGAGCCATCGCAACCTGCTGGCGATGGCGACGAGCTACTTCATCGACATCGATCCGCCGGCCCCGGGCGCCATCGTCCATGCGGCGCCCATGTCGCACGGATCCGGCCTCTACATGCTGCCGATGATGGCGATCGGCAACGCGCAGGTCGTGCCCGAAAGCGGGCATTTCGATCCGGCGGAACTCGGCGCGCTGTTCGCGCGCTGGCCGGCGACGACGATGTTCGCGGCCCCGACGATGATCAAGCGGCTTGTGGCGCATCCGGGTTCCGCCGATCCGGGCGGGCTGCGCACGATCGTCTACGGCGGTGCGCCGATGTACGTCGCCGATCTCAAGGCGGCTATCGGGCTCTACGGATTCCGCTTCGCGCAGCTCTACGGGCAGGGCGAAACGCCGATGACCATCACCGGCATGACGCGCGCGACGATGGAGACCGCCTATCGGGCCGGCGACGACGCGGTGCTGGGTTCGGCCGGGACGCCGCAATCGGTCGTCGAGGTCCGTCTGGCCGAAGACGGCGAGGTGCTCGTGCGCGGCGACAGCGTCATGAAGGGCTACTGGCGCGATCCGGCGGCGAGCGCCAGAGCGCTTGCGGGCGGCTGGCTGCACACCGGCGACATCGGCGCGTTCGACGCGCGCGGTTTCCTGACGCTGAAGGATCGCTCGAAGGACGTGATCATCTCGGGCGGATCGAACATCTATCCGCGCGAGGTCGAGGAGACGTTGCAGGCGCATCCGCGCGTCGCGGAAGTGTCGGTGATCGGCGTGCCCGACGCCGAGTGGGGCGAGAGTGTCGTCGCGTTCGTGGTTGCGCGTGACGGCCAGCTCGACGCGAAGGAGCTGGACGCGCTGTGCCTTTCGAGTATCGCGCGCTTCAAGCGCCCGAAAGAGTACCGCTTCGTGGAGGCGTTGCCGAAGAACGCCTACGGAAAGATTCTGAAAACCGAACTACGCGCACGCATGGCAACGGAGAAATAGGATGGCCGGACGGCTCGACGGAAAAGTTGCACTCGTGACCGGTGCCGGATCGTCCGGACCCGGTTGGGGTAACGGCAAAGCGGCGGCAGTACTCTACGCGCGCGAAGGGGCCCGCGTACTTTGCGTCGATCTGCGGCGCGAAGCGGCCGAGGAAACGGCGGGGATCATTGCTTCGGAAGGCGGAACGGCGATCGCCGTCGCGGCGGACGTCTCGAAGGATGCAGATGTGGTCGCCTCGGTCGGTGCATGCGTTTCGGCATGGGGCCGCCTCGACGTGCTGCACAACAATGTCGGCATCGTCGCGCTCGGCGGGCCGGAGGAACTCGACGAGACGGACTGGGACCGCGTCGTGCGCGTCAATCTCAAGTCGATGTTCCTCACCTGCAAGCATGCACTGCCGGTGTTCCGAGCGCAATTCGAGCGTGACGGGCGGGGCGGGGCAATCGTCAACATCGCGTCGATTGCCGGCATCAGGTATCTCGGCACGCCCTACATTGCCTACAGCGCGACCAAGGGTGCGGTGATCCCGTTCACGCAGGCGGTGGCCCTGCAATACGCAGCCAAGGGCGTCCGTGCGAACTGCATCCTGCCTGGACTCATGAATACGCCGATGATCGTCGAATCGCTCAAGGACGCGTACGGCGACGTCGCGACGATGGTATCCGTACGTGATGCAAAGTGCCCGACGGGCAAAATGGGCGACGCGTGGGACGTTGCGTACGCGGCACTGTACCTCGCCTCGGACGAGGCGCGCTACGTGACTGGCGTGGCGCTGCCTGTCGACGGCGGCATCACGCTCAAAATCCACTAGCTCCGGGCGGTGGCGGCCCGCCGATCTTCCGGAACAGGAGAGGGGCGAGCGTCACGACGAGGATGATCCGGATCAGGTGGTGCGAGGCGACGAAAGCGGAATCGACCGACAGCGCCAGCGCGATCAGGCTCATCTCGGCGAACCCGCCGGGTGCGTAGGCGAGCACGAGGCCCGGGAACGACTGGCCCGTCACACGTGCGAACGCCACGGCGAAAAGGATCGCGAAGCCGAGCATGATCGCCGTCGCGACGGCGCCGTGCGCCGCATCGGCGGCGATCGAGCGCGGCGTGGTGCCGGCAAAGCGCTGGCCGATCGCCGAGCCGAGGACGACTTGCGCTGCGGCCGTCAGTACGTAGGGCGGCTGGCTGTCGGTAAAACCGGCAAGATGGACTGCGACCGAGCAAAGCAGCGGCCCGAGCATGCCGGCCGCCGGAAGCTTCAGCCGGTTGCCGACGAAGCTGCCGCCGATGGCGCAGGCGGCGAGGATCGCATAGTCGGCGGGCGCCACGTCGAGCAGGCCGACCAGTGCTTGCGTCTGCTGCGGCGCTATCAGCCCTTCCAGCCGGAACCAGATGGGCACGGCGAGGACCACGAGCATGACCCGGACGGCGTGGCAGAGCGCCAGCGTGGGGACGTTGGCGCCGAGCTGGCCGCCGACCAGCACCATTTCGGCAAGCCCGCCCGGCGTTGCAGCGAAAAACGCCGTCACCTTGTCGAACCGCGCGAAGCGCCGGAGATAGATGTAGGCACCGACGCCCGCGACGAGGGCCCAGACGGCGAGACCGGCCACCGTCCACAGCCAGTCGTGCATCCGCTCGATGATCGCCGGCGTGAAGCTGGCCCCCAGCAGCACGCCGAGGATCGTCAGGAAGCCGGCACGCAGCTTTCGCGGCATCGCGACCCGGACCTTCCCGGACATCGCGGCGATCGTCGTGAAGGTGACGGCCCCGAGCATCCAGGGAAGCGGAATCGTCAGCCAGCGGAACAGGGCGCCGCCGGCCGTTCCGAGCGCCACGGTTACGAGCAGTGCCTTCCAGTCGATTCCGCCGACCGTTCCCGTTGCCGCCATCAGGAAACGTAGCGCCCGAGGCGCACGGCGGTCTGCCCTTTGCCGAGGCGGCGCGACGGCATGATCAGGACGCAATTGTCGTACGGCGCACGCACGACCGTGTCGCCGTCGCGCGCGATCTCGTCGCCCTTCTTCGGGATCGCTTCGAGGCCGCGGAAATCGGCGACGAAACGGAAATCGTCGCTGCCGATCGTCACGGCCTGCGTGACCTCGATCGTGCGCTGCGGGCCGGGCATGCGCTTGGGCAGACGCGCCTCGATCCAGTCCTTCGCCACGGCACCCGTCGCCAGAAGGAAGCGCAGGGCCGTCTCCTTCGCGACGTCGACCGATTTCGACTCCCAGTGCTGGCCGCACTCGACGAGCAGCGCGTTCTTCGGGCTCGTCGGATCGGCGAACGCGCCGTAGTCGCGCATGCGCTTGCCGGCGGAATGCCCTTCGTCGCTGACGATCACTTCCGGCACGCCGACGTCGCGCGCGAAGCGGCGGCCTTTCTCGAGCGGGCCGCTCAGCATCAGCGGAAGCGTGGGATGCTGCATCGAATGGATGTCGAGCAGGAGGTCGGCCTGGCCGACCAGCGGACGTATCTCGCGCGCCCGCGCCAGTTCGCGCGACTTGCGCGGGCCATCCAGCGTCGTCTCGTTCCAGACGCGGTTGAAATCCTCGTCGACGAAGCGCGACGCCTGCGGATTGGACGGATCGAAGGAAAGGTAAGCGGCGACGTTGCAGAACATCAGCGTCAGTCTGCCCCGGATCGGGCGGACATTCTCGCGCATCAGCCAGTCGAGCGTGATGGCGCCGCACAGTTCGTTTCCGTGGACGACGGCCGTGATCATCGTATGCGGGCCGGTCTTGCCGGAATCGAACGTCGTTGCGTAATCGACGCCGGCGTTTCCGGTCCGGTAAGCGGAAATGTCGGGCGGCGAGATGTCGACCGGATAGCTGTCTTCGCTCACGTCTCTCGCTCCCAATCCTTGCTGTCGCGCGTCGAGTCTAGCGGGCCTTCACAGAAATCCCAAGTCGGCGAGTTTCCGGCCCAGATTCTCCGGATCGACGAAGTGGACCGCGTGAAAGCCGAGCGCACGGGCGGCATCCACGTTCTTCGGGCTGTCGTCGATGAAAACGCAGGCCTGCGCGGGCTTTCCGGCCGCGGCGAGAACGTGCCGGTAGATCGCGGGATCCGGCTTGGCGAGCTTAAGCTCGCCGGACACGGTGATGTGACGGAACAGCCCGAGGAACGGAAAGCGCCGCCGGCCGATCGGGAAGGTCTCGGCCGACCAGTTCGTCAGCGCATAGAGCGGCGTGCCCTTCGCATGCAACCGTTCGAGGATATCGACCGTGCCCTGGATCTGCCCGCCGAGCATCTCGTCGAAGCGGTCGTAGAAGGCGCGGATCAGGTCGCCCTTGTCCGGATGGCGCGACAGCGCCTCGGCGACCGCCTCCGCGATCGTCCGGCCTGCATCCTGCGCCACGTTCCAGTCGTGCGTGCAGACCTCGGCGAGGAATTTTTCGCGCTCCGTCTTGTCGGGAATCAGCTTGCCGTAGAGATAGCGCGGATTCCAGTCGACCAGCACGCCACCGAGGTCGAACACGACCGTATCGGGCTTCATGCGCGCACCTCGAGCCGTTCGACGAGGCGACGCAGGAACTGCTCGCACTGGGCGATCTGCTCGAGGGCGACGAACTCGTCCGGCTTGTGGGCCTGATCGATGTCGCCGGGCCCGCAGATGACGGTGGGAATGCCCTGCGCCTCGAACAGGCCGGCCTCCGTGCCGAAGGCGACCTTGCCGGTCGCGTTGCCGCCGGAAGCCGCTTTCGCCGCCTGCGTGATCTCCGCATCCTCGTCGCCGGCAAGGCCGGGGAACGCGGAGATTTCCTCGAAAGCGAAGCCGGTATCGGCGTGGATCGCCTTCATCTTCGGTTCGAGCTCGCCGCGCACGAAGCTCTCGAACTGGGCGAACAGCGAGCGCGGATCGTGGACGGGAAGATGGCGGAACTCGAAATCGAAGCTGCAGTCCTTCGGAACGATGTTGAGCGCGGTACCCCCGCGGATCGTGCCGGTGTGGACGGTCGTGAACGGGATGTCGAACTCGCGGTCGAACGGGCCTTCGGCGGCGAAGCGGTCGCCGATCTCGATGAGCCGGGCGATGGCGCGCGCCGCGTACTGGATCGCGTTGACGCCGCGCGGGGCGAGCGACGAATGGCACTCGAAGCCGCGCACGTGCGCGCGGAACGAGAGCTTTCCCTTGTGGGCGCGGATCACCTTCATGCTCGTCGGTTCCCCGACCACGCAGCCCATCGGCCGGATGCCGCGCGCCTCAAGATCGGACAGGAGCCGGCGCACGCCGATGCAGCCGACTTCCTCGTCGTAGGAAAAGGCGAAATGGATCGGCGTCTTCAGCTTCGTGCGGACGAATTCGGGTGCCAGCGCCAGGCAGACGCCGACGAAGCTTTTCATGTCGGTGGTGCCGCGACCGTAGAGTCTGCCGTCGCGTTCCATCGGCTCGAACGGCGCCACGGTCCATTCCTGCCCGTCGATCGGAACGACATCCGTGTGGCCGGAAAGCACGAGGCCCGGCCGGTCGGCGGGACCGATGGACGCCCAGAGATTCGCCTTCTTCCCGGTCTCGTCGAACACGAGGCGGGATTCGATGCCGAGCTTGGCGAGATAGTCGCGAACCCAGTCGATCAGGGCGAGATTGCTGTCGCGGCTCGTCGTATCGAACGAGACGAGTTTCTTGACGATATCGAGCGCGGTCTTGCTGGGAACGGGCGGCATGATCTCTCGAAACGGTTGCGCGGGGAGGGGGGGAGGGGTCTTGCGAAGAAGGGCGCGAGTATGCCCAACTCTCCGGCCTTGCAGAAGAGGGGGGAACGCATGGCTGCGCTGCCGCGGATCGCGCTGATCGGCATGCATCTGGAGAGCAATTCCTTCGCACCGCCGACGACGGAAGCCGACTTCAGGCGGCTTTGCTATCTTGAGGGCGAAGCCATCGTCGTCGAGGCGGCGAAGGCCGCGCCCGCGATGCCGCTCGAGGTGCCGGGCTTCGTCGACGAGCTCGCGCACCTGTCGTTCGCATGGGAACCGGTCCCGATCCTCGTCACGGGCGCCGAGCCGGGCGGTCCGGTCGAGCACGGATTTTTCGAAGATTGCCTGCGCCGGATCGTGGATGGTCTCAAGGCGGCGGGTGGAATCGACGCGGTCTACCTGACCAATCACGGCGCGATGACGTCGACGGCCGAATTCGATCCCGACGGTGTTCTTTATGCCGCCATCCGCGCCTGCATCGGACAGGTGCCGTTCGTCGCGTCGGTCGATCTGCATGCGAACATTTCGAACCGGATGATCGACAGCGTCGACGCCTTCGTGTCGTACCGGACCAATCCGCATGTCGACCAGCGGGAACGCGGGGCCGAGTGCGCGCGGCATGTCGTCGAACTCCTGCGGGGCGGGCGGTCGGCGACCGCACTCGTGCGCCTGCCGCTGACGCCGGCCTCCGTCACGCTGCTGACCGCGACGGGTCCTTACGCCGACCTGATGGACGAGGCCGAAGCGCGGATGGATGCCGATGCACGGCTGATGAATCTTTCCGTCGTCGGCGGCTTCGTGTTCAGCGACACCCCGAAGAACGGCGTCGCGATCGTGGCGACCTCCCGCGAAAGCGCCACCCATGCGCGGGCGGCGGCGCTCGATCTTGCGCGGCGTGCGTGGGCCGGTCGGGAGCGGTTCGTGCGGACCCTCACGCCGATTTCCGAAGCGGTCGCCCTTGCGCGTGCGGCGGCGACCGGCGAACGCCCCCCGGTGATCTTCGCGGATTCCGGCGACAATCCGGGCGGCGGTGGCCGCGGAAACACGACCGAGCTGCTGCGTGCGCTCCTCGCGGCTGGCGCGACCGGCGTTCTCTACGGGAATTTCGTCGATCCGGCACTTGCCGCCGACGCGCATTCGCGCGGGGTCGGCGCGCGGTTCGACGCGGAGTTCAACCGGACCGGATCGGACAGGTTCGGGGAACGCTTCGCCGTTCCGGCCCGGGTTTTGTCGGTGACGGACGGCCGGGTCGTCGGCCAGCGCGGCATCTATAGCGGGCGCAGCGTCGAGCTCGGCCCGACGGCCGCCCTCGATCTCGGCGGGATCGTCGTCGTCGTCGCCAGCGAGCGCAAGCAGTGCGCCGATCCGGTCTTCTTCACGATGCACGGCCTCGACGTGGCGCAGGCGACGACGGTCGTCGTCAAGTCGCGCGGCCATTTCCGGGCCGGTTTCGACCTCCATTTCCGGCCCGAAAACGTGTTCGAGATCGATACCGGCGGGCTTACCGCCCCGGTTCTCGAGCGGATCGAGTTCCGGCACCTGCCCCGGCCGGCCTTCCCGCTGGACCGCTCGGCCGCCTGGGATGCCGCCTGAGGCGCCGGTCGGGCTTGCCAGCGACGGACCATCCTGTATCCTCCGGCCGGAGATAAGGGTCCGGCGCTCCGGCCCGCCGATTGCTTTCCGGTCGAAGGCTTGGCGCGGCGGCGGCGACAACGGGCCCTATCCGGGACCGGGACGCCGACGTCGTTTTTGGGGATTGTCTATGCGCGCGAACTACGCAGATGCCCTCCGCCGGTCGGTTCTGACCGCGTTCGCGGCGATCTGGATTGCGGTCGGCCCGTCGCAGGCGGTCGATGCGCAGGACCTTATCGTCGGTGTCGGCGGCAACGTCACCTCGATCGATCCGCACTATCACAACCTGGCGCCGAACAACGGCGTGGCGACGCACATTTTCGACCGTCTCGTCCATCAGGACGAGCAGCAGCGCCTTATTCCAGGCCTCGCGACCGAGTGGCGTCCGATCGACGACACGACGTGGGAGTTCAAGCTCCGCGCGGACGTGAAGTTCCACGACGGCGCGCCGTTCGACGCCGAGGACGTGCTCGCGACGCTGAAGCGCGTGCCGTGGGTTCCGAACTCGCCGTCGTCCTTCGCGATCTCGACCCGGTCGATCGTCGAGACGACGGTGGTCGATCCCCTGACGATCCGGTTCCGGACGGCCAAGCCCTATCCGCTGCTGCCCAACGACCTGTCGATCGTAAATATCGTTTCCCGAAAGGCCGTCGAGGCGCCGACCGGCGATTTCAACCAGGGGCGCGCCGCGATCGGGACGGGACCGTTCCGTTTCGTCGAGTTCGCACCCGGCGACCGTCTCGTCCTGCAGCGCAACGACGCCTACTGGGGCGGAAAGGCGCACTGGAGCAAGGTGACGATCCGCGTCATCACCAACGCGTCGGCCCGGACGGCGGCCCTGCTGGCCGGCGACGTCCACATTATCGATCAGGTCCAGACGGCGGACGTTCCACGCCTGCGCGCGAGCCCGCAGGTGGCGCTTTCCAAGGTCACGTCGAACCGCCTCATCTATCTTGCGCTCGATCAGGCGCGCGACCAGACGCCGTTCGTGACGGACAAGCAGGGCGCCGTCCTGCCCAACAACCCGCTCAAGAACCGCAAGGTGCGCCAGGCGCTTTCGCGCGCGATCAATCGCGAGGCGATCGTCCAGCGGATCTTCGACGGCGAGGCGATTCCGGCCGGCGGACTCCTGCCCGACGGATTCTTCGGCGCGTCGGACAAGCTGAAGCCGGACGCGTTCGATCAGGATGCGGCGCGCAAGCTGCTGGGCGAGGCCGGGTATCCGAACGGTTTCGCGATGACGATCCACGGCCCGAATGACCGTTACCCGGAGGACGAGAAGGTCCTGCAGGCGATCGGCCCGATGTTCAGCCGGGTCGGGCTCGACACGCGCGTCGTGACCAGTCCGTGGGCGTCGTATGCCACCCAGTCGAGCGCGCCGAACTACGCCTTCAGCGTCATGCTTGTCGGCTGGGGTGCCGGTACGGGCGAGGTTTCGTCGCCCCTGCGTTCGCTTCTGGCCACCGTCAGCCGCGAGGCCGGCATGGGTGCCTCGAACCGCGGCCGCTATTCCAACCCGCAGGTCGACGAGTTGCTTGCCCGGGCGCTGGCGACCGTCAACGACGCCGCGCGCGCCAAGCTGCTTGCCGGCGCATCGGAGGCCGCCATCGCCGACATGGGGCTGATACCGCTCTACTATCAGGTTAATCTCTGGGCACACCGACGCACCGTCCAGTACACACCGCGCGCCGACGAATATACGTTTGCCCTTCACGTCCGCCCTACAAACTGACGAGCGCGCCGACGTCGACCCGGATGCCGGAATCGCTAGGACAAGTCGCCGGGCCCGTCGTAATGTCGCCCCATAAATCGGATAGATAAGGGAGGTCCAAACCGATGACTCGCATTTCCCCCCGTCTTGCCACGGCCATGGTCGCGCTCGTTCTCGGGTGCGCTGCGCCTGCGGTGCAGGCCCAGAACCTGACCATCGCCGTCGGCGGCAACATCACCTCGATGGATCCGCACTTCCACAATCTGGGTCCGAACAACAACATCGCCCAGTATTTCTTCGACCGTCTCGTCCATTTCGACCACCAGCAGCGCCCGATCCCGGGGCTCGCCGAATCCTGGCGCGCGATCGACGACAAGACGTGGGAATTCAAGCTCCGCAAGGGCGTGAAGTTCCATGACGGTTCGGACTTCGACGCGCAGGACGTGCTCGCCACGTTCAAGCGCACGCCGTGGGTGCCCAACTCGCCTTCGTCCTTCACCGCGATGGTGCGCGGGGTCGACGTCACGGTCGTCGATCCGCATACGCTGATCTTCAAGACCGCCGCGCCGCGTCCGCTGCTGCCGCTCGACATGGCGATCGTCAATATCGTCAACCGCAAGAACGTCGAAGCTCCGACGGCCGAATTCAACGCCGGCCGCGCGATGCTCGGCACGGGTCCGTTCAAGTTCAAGGAATTCGTGCCCGGCGACCGCGTCGCGATGGAGCGCAACGACGCGTATTGGGGCACGAAATCGCCGTGGTCGACCGTGACCACGCGCATCGTGACGAACTCGTCGGCGCGCACGGCGGCGCTGCTTTCGGGCGACGTGCAGATCATCGACCAGGTCCAGACGGCGGACATTCCGCGCCTGCGCCAGAACGCGAATCTGCGCATCGAATCGGTCACTTCGAACCGCCTCATCTACCTGCATCTCGACCACAACCGCGACGTGACGCCGTTCGCGTTCGACAAGGCGAGCGGCCAGCCGTTGGCCAAGAACCCGCTCAAGGACCTGCGCGTCCGACAGGCCCTGTCGAAGGCGATCAACCGGCAGGCGATCGCCGAGCGCGTGTTCGATGGGCAGGCGATCCCGGCGGGCGGCCTGCTGCCCGACGGCTTCTTCGGTGCCTCGCCCAAGCTGAAGCCCGATGCGCTCGACGCCGCCGCGGCCCAGAATCTTCTGCGCGCGGCCGGTTTCCCCAACGGCTTCAAGCTGACGATCCACGGGCCGAACGACCGCTATCCGGAAGACGACAAGGTCCTGCAGGCGATCGGTCCGATGTTCACGCGCGTGGGCATCGAGACGGCCGTCCAGCCGATGCCGTGGTCGACCTACGTCGCCCAGGCCGGGGCGCCGAACTATTCGTTCTCGGTGATGCTGGTCGGCTGGGGTTCGGACACGGGCGAAACCTCGTCGCCGATCCGCGCACTGCTCGCCACGCCGAACCGCGACCTCGGCTACGGCGCTTCGAACCGCGGCCGCTACTCGAATCCGAAGGTTGACGAGCTTCTGGGCAAGGCTCTCCAGACCGTCGACACGGGTGCACGCGAGAAGCTGCTGTACGAAGCCTCGGAGATCGGCGTCGGCGATCTGGGCCTGATCCCGCTCTACTATCAGGTCAATCTCTGGGCGATGCGATCGAACGTGACGTATCAGGCGCGCAGCGACGAGTACACGCTGGCGCATCAGGTCAAGCCGCGCTGAACGCGGATACCGACCGCATGCGGGGGTCCGGCAGCGCCGGGCCCCCGTTTCTTCCGAACTCCGGCCGCAAGCATCCATGACCGTCTTCATCATCCGCCGACTGATGCAGAGCGCGCTGGTTCTGATCATCATGTCGCTGCTGGTGTTTTTCGGCGTCTTCGCCATCGGCGATCCGGTCGAGATCTTCGTCGCGGCGGACGCCGACCAGGCGGAACGCGAGCGTGCGATCAAGGCTCTCGGCCTCGACCGGCCCATCTGGGCGCAGTACGGCTATTTCGTCGTGAATGCGCTGGCGGGCGACCTCGGCCGCTCCTTCGTCTTCAACATTCCGTCGATCGAACTGATCCTGCAGCGGATGCCGGCCACGCTCGAGTTGGCTTCCTGCGCCGTGATGCTGTCGGTCGTCATCGGGATTCCGCTGGGCATGTTCGCCGGCTACAGGCCGGAAAGCCGCATTTCGAAGACCATCATGGCGACGTCGATCGCGGGCTTCAGCCTGCCCACCTTCTGGGTCGGCCTGATGCTGATACTCGTCTTCGCCGTCGAACTCGGCTGGCTCCCGTCGACCGGGCGCGGGCAGCTCGGCGAGTTTCTCGGCATCCGTTCGAGCCTGTTCACGCTCGACGGGCTCGCGCACCTCGCCCTTCCGGCGCTCAACCTGGCGCTGTTCAACATCTCGCTCGTGATCCGCCTGACCCGCGCCGGCATGCGCGAGAACATGCCGATGGACTACGTCAAGTTCGCGCGCGCGAAGGGCCTTTCGCAGAAGCGCGTCGTCTTCGTCCACGTCATGAAGAACATCATGATCCCGGTCGTGACCGTGATCGGCCTCGAGATCGGCCAGGTCATCGCGTTCGCCGTCGTCACCGAGACGATCTTCGCCTGGCCCGGAATGGGCAAGCTCATCATCGACAGCATCAACAATCTCGACCGCCCGGTCATCGTCGCCTATCTCCTGATCACGGTCATCATGTTCATCGTCATCAACCTCGTGGTCGACATCCTCTATTCGGTTCTCGACCCGCGCGTCCGCCTTGCGGACGCTGGCAAGTCGTGAGCGGCCCGACTGCATCGGCGCCGCCGACGGAAGGCGGCGCCAGGGTCGAGACGCCTTTCCGGCGCTTCGTCGCCGACTTCCGCGAAAGCCGCGTCGCGGTCGGCGCGCTCGGCGTCTTCGCCCTGATTTTCGCGGCCGCGATGCTGTGCTCGCTCATCAGCCCGCAGAATCCCTACGACCTTCGCCAGCTCGACATCATGGACGGCAAGCTGCCCCCCGGCTCCGTTTCCGGCGACGGGCTGGTCTTCTGGCTGGGGTCCGACAGCCAGGGCCGCGACATGGTTTCCGCCATCCTCTACGGCCTGCGCACGTCGTTCCTCGTCGCCGTCACGTCCGGCGTGCTCGCGGCCTTCGTCGGCACGTCGGTCGGGCTCTTCGCCGCCTATTACGGCGGCCGGTTCGACACCGTCCTGATGCGCATGGTCGACATCAAGCTGGCGTTTCCGGCAATCCTGATCGCGCTCGTGCTCCTCGCCGTGCTGGGGCAAGGGGTCGGCAAGATCGTGTTCGCCCTCGTCATCATCCAGTACGCCTACTATGCGCGCACGGTGCGCGCGTCGGCGCTCGTCGAACGGCGCAAGGAATATGTCGAGGCGGCCCACTGCCTGGCCCTTCCGAAAAGCCGCATTCTGTTCCGCCACATCCTTCCGAACTGCCTTCCGCCGCTGATCGTCGTCGGCACGATCCAGATCGCCAACTCGATCGCGCTCGAGGCGACGCTTTCCTTCCTCGGCGTCGGCCTGCCGATCACCGAGCCGTCGCTGGGCCTACTGATCGCCAACGGGTTCGAATACATCCTGTCGGGCGTCTACTGGATTAGCTTCTTCCCCGGTCTTGCCCTGCTCGTGACCATCGTCTCGATCAATCTCGTCGGCGACCATCTGCGCGACGTTCTCAACCCGCGGCTCCAGAAATGACCGCGGCAACGCTTTCCGTCGAGAATCTCGAGACGCACTTCTTCACGAAGGCCGGCGTCCTGAAGGCCGTCAACGACGTGTCGTTCGAGGTCCGACAGGGAAAGATCCTCGGTCTCGTCGGGGAATCCGGGTCGGGCAAGTCGGTCACCGGTTTCTCGATCATGGGCCTGGTCGATCCGCCGGGACGAATCGTGGGCGGCCGGGTGCGTTTCAAAGGGCAGGACATCGTCGGCATGCCGGAAGACCAGATCCGCAAGCTGCGCGGCAACCGGATCGCGATGATCTTCCAGGACCCGATGATGACGCTCAATCCGGTCCTGAAGGTCGAGACGCAGATGATCGAGGCCGTGCAGGCGCACGACAGCGTCGACCGGAAGACCGCCTGGACGCGCGCACGCGATGCACTTGGCCAGGTCGGCATCCCGAGCCCGGAAGAACGGCTGGCGGCCTATCCGCACCAGTTTTCCGGCGGCATGCGCCAGCGCGTGGCGATCGCGATCGCATTGCTGAACAAGCCAGACCTGATCGTCGCGGACGAGCCGACGACGGCCCTCGACGTGACGATCCAGGGCCAGATCCTCTACGAGGTCCAGAAGCTTGCGCGCGAGACGCGCACCGCGCTGATCTGGATCACGCACGACCTGTCGGTCGTCGCGTCGCTGGCCGACGAGATCTGCGTGATGTACGCCGGTCGCATCGTCGAGCGCGGTTCGGTCGACGAGGTGCTCGATCGGCCGGCCCATCCCTACACGGCCGGACTGATTGGCTCGGTGCCCAGCCGCAACGAGAAGGGCAAGCCGCTGGTCCAGATTCCCGGCGTCATGCCGTCGATGCTGAACCTGCCGTCGGGCTGTGCGTTCCGTCTGCGCTGTTCGCATGCCGATGCGACCTGTTGCGACGAACCGAAACCCCGGGGGCACCTCCGCCAGGTTCGCTGCTGCCATCCGCTTGCGGAGATCGCGTGATGGCCGGGCCGATCGTCGAACTCAAAGGCGTTTCCAAGCGTTTCGTGAAGGGGCTCGATGCCGCTGCACGGCTCGCCGCGAAGCTCGGCGCGAACGTACGCGAAGAAGTCGTCCACGCGGTCGACAGGGTCGACCTCGCGGTCAACGAGGGCGAGGTGGTCGGCCTCGTCGGCGAAAGCGGCTGCGGCAAGTCCACGCTCGGGCGCATCGTCGCAGGCATCCTGCCGCAGAGCGACGGCGAGATGCTCTATCGCGGCCGGAAGCTGTCGGATCTGCCTGACCGCGAGCGAATTCGCGCGGCCCTGGCTGTGCAGATGATCTTCCAGGACCCGTTCGCGTCGCTCAATCCGCGAATGCGTGTCGCCGACATCATCGGCGAAGCGCCGCTCCATCACGGCCTTACCGACGGCGCCAACGCCGAGACATATGTCGACGAGACGATGCGCCGCGTCGGCCTCGACCCGGGCTACAAGCGGCGCTACCCGCACCAGTTCTCCGGCGGCCAGCGCCAGCGCATCGGCATCGCGCGCGCACTTGCGGTCAAGCCGGAGTTCGTCGTGTGCGACGAATCCGTTGCGGCACTCGACGTGTCGATCCAGGCGCAGATCCTGAACCTGTTCATCGAACTGCGTCGGCAGCTCAATCTCACGTATCTCTTCATCAGCCACGATCTCGGCGTGGTACGCCATCTGTCGGATCGCGTCGTGATCATGTATCTCGGCCGCGTGGTCGAGGAGGGAACGACCGACGAGCTGTTCGCCAGGCCGAACCATCCCTATACCGTGGCGCTGCTCGGCGAGATTCCGCGTCTCGATACGCGCAAGCGCGTGTTCGCGCCCGTGAAGGGCGAGATCCCGTCGCCGCTCAACCCGCCGTCGGGTTGCCATTTCCATCCGCGCTGCCCGCACGCGATGGCGCGCTGCAAGACGGAGGCGCCGGCGCTGCGCGAAATCGCGCCCGGCCGCCGCTCGTCCTGTCATCTCAACGACGCGACGTGACGAAGCGGCTTGGCGACCTGAGGCCAGGTCCCCGTTTCGCCGACAAGGCGGACTACGAAGCCGCTCTCGAGAAGCGGCAGCGTGCGATGCTGTCGCTTCAGCAGGCCTACTGGCACGCGAAACGCCGCGGCGTGATCGTCTTCGAAGGGCCGGATGCGGCCGGCAAGGGCGGGGCGATCCGCCGGATGACCGAGACGCTCGATCCGCGCGGCGTTCATGTCTGGCCGATCGGGGCGCCGACGCCGGAAGAGCAGGGCCGACACTATCTTTACCGATTCTGGCAACGCCTGCCGACCCCCGGCATGCTGGCGATCTTCGACCGCTCCTGGTACGGGCGCGTGCTGGTCGAGCGGGTCGACCGGCTCTGCCCGCCGAAAGCATGGAAACGTGCCTTTGGCGAGATCGTCGAATTCGAGCGGATGCTCGTCGACGACGGCGTGCGTGTCGCCAAGGTCTTTCTCCACATCACGCCGGAAGTCCAGCTGGAGCGCTTCGCCGAACGTCTCGGCGATCCGACGAAACGCTGGAAGCTCACGCAGGCGGACATCGATGCGCATCGCAAGGGCGGCGACTACCGCAGGGCCGCCGACGACATGCTCGCCCGGACGTCGTGGAAGGGTGCGCCGTGGAAGGCCATCCACGCCGACAGCAAGTGGCGCGCACGCATCGACGCGCTGGACCACGCGCTCGCCGTGCTGGGGAAGGGGATCGACATGCGGCCCCCGCCGATCGATCCGAAGCTGCACAAGGCGGCCTTGCGGATGCTGGGAAGGCGCGCCTGACGGCGGATCAGGGTGCGAACTGTTCCTTCAGCACGCGCTCTTCGAAATTGTGTTCCGGATCGAACAGCAGCGTCAGCCGTTTGGTGCGGTCCTCGGCCACTTCGACGCGCACGACGTCGCGGATCTCGGTGTGGTCGGCAGTCGCGCTGACCGGGCGTTTCTCCGGCTCGAGTACCTCGAAGCCGACCTTGGCGACGGACGGCAGCAGCGCGCCGCGCCAGCGCCGCGGCCGGAATGCCGTGATCGGCGTCAAGGCCAGCAGCTCGGCGCCCATCGGTACGATCGGTCCGTGGGCGGAAAGGTTGTAGGCCGTCGAACCGGCAGGAGTCGAAAGAAGGACGCCATCTGCAATCAGTTCGTCCATGCGCACGACGCCGTCGATCAGGATGCGGATCTTCGCGGCCTGACGCATCTGGCGCAGCAGGCTGACCTCGTTGATTGCGAGCGCCACTTCCTTGCGTCCGCTCTTGCGCCAGGCCGTCATGCGCAGCGGATGGAGAGTCACGCGCTGCGTGTTCTTGAGCCGTGTGTGAAGGCCGACGATGCCGAAGCTGTTCATCAGGAAGCCGACGGAGCCCCTGTGCATGCCGAACACGGGTACGCCGCGATCGATGTGCGCATGCAGGGTCTGCAGCACGAACCCGTCGCCGCCCAGAGCCACCACGATATCGGCCTTGCCGGGCGGGACATGCGCGTAGCGCTTGCGCAAAGCCGCGAGAGCCGCCTTCGCCTGGGGCGTATCCGCAGCGACGAAGGCGAGCTTGGGGTGGGATTCGGCCATTGTGGGCCAACTCATACGACGCGGAGGGGGGGCGGTGCCAGTTCGAAACGAAGGCGGGCCAGGGCCGTCAGCCGCCGGTGACGGACATGTGACGCTGGACGGCCGGGCCGGAATGCCGGCGGTCGATCACGAAATCATGCCCCTTCGGCTTGCGCGCGATCGCCGCCCGGATCGCCCGGTCGAGCGCACCGTCGTCGTCCGAGGCGCGCAAGGGTGCGCGCAGGTCGGCTGCGTCGTCCTGGCCCAGACACATATACAGCGTGCCGGTGCAGGTCAGCCGGACCCTGTTGCAGCTCTCGCAGAAATTATGCGTCAGCGGCGTGATGAAGCCGAGCCGACGTCCGGTCTCCCGGACGGTGAAATACCGGGCAGGGCCGCCGGTACGATAGTCGGTCTCGTCGAGCGTCCAGCTCTTCGAAATCTCCGCGCGGACCATCGAGAGCGGAAGGTACTGGTCGAGACGCGCGTCGCCGCCGATCTCGCCCATCGGCATGACCTCGATGAACACGAGATCGAAGCCTTCGTCGCCGCTCCAGGCGATCAGCCGGTCGAACTCGTCGTCGTTCATCCCCTTCAGAGCGACCGCGTTGATCTTGACCTGCAGGCCCGCGCGCTTGGCCGCCTTCAGTCCGTCGAGAACCTGATCGAGCTTCCCCCAGCGGGTCAACTGCGCGAACCGGCCGGCATCGAGCGTGTCGAGCGACACGTTGATACGCCGTACGCCGGCATCGACGAGCTCGTCGGCGAACTTGGCAAGCTGCGATCCGTTGGTCGTCAACGTCAACTCGTCGAGCGTTCCGCTGCGCACGTGACGGCCGAGGTTCCGGATCAGGCTCATCACGTTGCGGCGCACGAGCGGTTCCCCGCCTGTCAGTCGCAGCTTGCGTACGCCGAGGCGCACGAAGGCAGAGCAGAGGCGGTCGAGCTCTTCGAGGCTCAGGATTTCTGCCTTGGGCAGGAACGTCATGTCTTCGGACATGCAGTAGACGCAGCGGAAGTCGCAGCGGTCCGTGACCGAAACGCGCAGATACGAGATCGCCCGGGCGAACGGGTCGATCAGCGGCGCGTCGGCGTGCGGTGAGGCGTTTCCGTCCATCTTGTGGTCTGGTTTGCATCCCAAGCGTTATGTCCGGACGAATATAGCGGTCGGAGCGGCGGATTTCGACATTTACGTGGTGCCGGAACGTACGGCCGTCAAGCCTTGGTCGGACCGTCGTTTCGGTTTTCCGCGGCCCGCTTGGCCCGTTCGGCGTCGCGCAGATAGTCCTCGGTCGTGCGGGTGACCGGCCGGGCCGGACCCGCGAACGGATCGATGGCGACTTCGGCCTGTCGGACCAGACGGCAGTCCTCGCACATGCGGATGCGCTCGACCACTTCGCCCGACTGGAACATCCAGTGCTTGCCGGCAAGCTTCTCCGTGATCTTCTCGATCGCCGACAGCGTCCCGAATGGTTTGCCGCAGCGCACGCAGCAGGCCGGTTCTTCCTCCTTGACCAGTCGCGGCGACTTCGCGGCGTTGGTGAAATCGATCTGCGGCTTGAGCTGGATGACCTTCTCCGGGCAGGTCGCCTTGCACAAGCCGCATTGCACGCAAGCTTCCTGGATGAACCGGAGCTGGGGCAGGTCGGGGTTGTCGACCAAGGCACCGGTCGGGCAGGTGCCCACGCACGACAGGCAAAGCGTGCAGCCGTCGGTGTCGATGGCAAGTGTCCCGTAGGGCGAGCCGGCGCCGAGCGGCAGCACGTCGACGGGCGTCGGGGCGACTGCGTGCAAGTGGCGCAGCGCCAGCATCGTGATCTCCCGCTTTCCGCCGGCCGGAAGGAAGCCGCCGGCCTTCGCAGGTTCTTGCGCGCGCGTGCCGTGAAGTTCCGCCTCGACGGCCTCCGGATCGGTCGCATCGATGATCGCGACGCGACCTTCGCCGAATCCGAGTCCGACCATCGCCGTTTCGGCAAGGCCGATCTGCCCGGCGAGACCGGCAAGTTCGTCGCGTTTGGCCGGATCCACGAGCAGACGGACCTGCGAAGCGCCGAATGCGAGCGCTGCGGCAAGGAAATCGAAGCCGACCTGCGTGATCTCGCTGACCGCGAAGGGCAGCACGTTGGCGGGCAGGCCGCGGCCATGGCGCGCGATCATGTCGATCATCGCCTCGCCGTGGCGCGAATCGTGGACGAACAGGACCGGCCGCTTTCCGTCCGCGCGCGCATAGGCCAGCAGCAGCGTGCGGAGCCGCTCGAACACCGTTTCCTGCGGCGGCAGCGCGTAGGTGACGGCCCCGGTCGGGCAGACCGACGTGCACGAGCCGCACCCGGCGCACACATAGGCGTCGAACTCGACGCCGTCGCCCTTCGAGGCGACGGCCCCGGTCGGACAGACGTCGAGGCAGCGCGAACACCCCTTCTTGGTGTTGCGGCTGTGCGCGCAGATTCCCGCGTCGTAGTCGACATAGCGCGGCTTCTCGAACTCGCCGATCATGTCGGCCATCGCGAAGAGGGTGCGCTCGACCTCGATCGGGTCCTTCGGATCGGGCCGGAAATATCCGTCGCGCTTCTCATGCGCTTGGAACAGCGGCGTGCCGCCGGTCAGATCGAGGATCAGGTCGCACTTGGACGAAGCGCCGTCTCGCGCATGCTCGAAGCCGAGCTGGCCGCGGGACGCGGGCAGGGCGGGGGCATAATCGTCGACCACGATCTCGAACGCGCCCAGATGGCCGCTCGCGCGCATGATCGTGCCCTTGAAAATCGGCACGTCGGTCAGGCGCGGCGGGCTTACCGACGCGGGCTTGGTCAGCAAGATCGTGCAGTCGAGCCGTTCGCCGAGACGCTTGGCCGCCTCGATCGCCGTTTCGTCGCGGCCGTAGATCAGCGCCACGCCTTGCGAACGCATCGCAACGCTGGCGGTCGGCGGCACCTCGATCGCGGCTTCGGCCAGCAGGGCGGCGATCTTCGGCAGCGCCCGGTCCGCCTCGTCGGACCAGCCGGCACGCTCGCGGATGTTCACGAAGCGGATGTCGTTATCGACGCCGATCTCGGCACGCGTTTCGGCGAAGAACGGCGCTTCCTGCGTGCATGCGACGATCAGCTCCTGGCCCGATTTCAGTGCGGCTTCGAAGTTTCCGAGCTGCGCCCGGCAAAGGATCGTGTCGGGCACCACTTCGCCGACATCGGTGCCGGCGGCGGCAGAACAAGCCTTGCGCAATGCTTTCCCGTCGAGCGGAATTGTGCCCGTGCAGTCGCACACCAGAACGCGCTTGCCGCCGATCTCCATAGGGCTATGTTGCAAAGCTGGCGCAGGCGATCAAGGCGTTTCTCGGGGGCCTTGAAAGCGGGGAAGTGGGGGGCCATTCTCGGCGCATGCCCAACGAGTTCCTGCTGAAGCCGAATCCGGAAGATCCGCGCCTGGTCGAGCGCGTGCGCGGGATCGACCAGAACGGTGCCGATGTCGAGACTGCAGTCGTCGTCGAGCGGCCGCTGACGCTCTACCTCAATGCGCGCGAGATCGTCACGATGATGACGATCGCCGACTATCCCGAATATCTGGCGATCGGATACCTTCTGAACCAGAACATGCTGGGTGCGGGCGAGAAGATCGTCGCGGTCGAACACGACCCCGAGCTCGACGTCGTCGTGGTCCGCACCGACCGGACGACGGATTTCGAGGACAAGCTGCGCAAGAAGACGCTGACGTCGGGATGCGCTCAGGGTACGGCCTTCGGCGACCTGATGGAGAAGTTCGACAGCGTATCGCTCGCGAAGGACGCCCGGTTGAAGACGTCCTGGCTCTATCGGCTCACGCGCAAGATAAACATGGCGCCGTCGCTCTATCTCGAGGCCGGCGCCATCCACGGCTGCGTGCTCTGCCAGGAGGACAGGCCGCTCGTCTACATGGAGGATGTCGGCCGCCACAACGCGGTCGACAAGATCGCGGGCTACATGTTCCGCCACGGGCTGACGGCGCACGACAAGATATTCTACACGACCGGGCGCCTGACGTCGGAGATGGTCATAAAGACCGTCCAGATGGGCATTCCGATCCTCGTCTCGCGGTCCGGCTTCACGGCATGGGGCGTTGATCTGGCGCGCAAGGCGGGCCTGACGCTGGTCGGTCGCGCAAAGGGTTCGCGCTTCGTCGTGCTGGCGGGAGCGGAGCGTATCGAGTTCGACGCCGACGCGCGTGCGGTCGCCGAGGAGGACGCGAAGGCGCGCCGCAAGGGAACGCGCGATGAGGACTGACACCGCCGGCGTCGTCCTCGCGGGCGGCCAGTCGACGCGCATGGGCGGCGGCGACAAGTGTCTTCGCGATCTCGGTGGCAGGCCGCTCCTGGCGCATATCGTCGCACGCGCCCGGCCGCAGGTTTCCGCCCTTGTTCTCAACGCCAATGGCCCGCCGGAACGGTTCGCGGCGTTCGGCCTGCCTGTCGTCGCCGATACGGTGGAGGGCTATGCTGGCCCGCTTGCCGGGGTGTTGGCCGGGCTCGATTGGGCGGCAGCGAACGCGCCGGAGGCAGCGTGGGTGGCGAGCTTCGCTTCCGACGCGCCGTTCTTCCCGGCCGATCTGGTCGCCCGGATGCACGCGGCGATCGCCGCCGAAGGTGCCCAACTCGCGTGCGCGGCATCCGGCGGGCAGGCGCATCCGGTGTTCGGGCTCTGGCGCGTCGACCTGCGCGAGGCATTGCGCGATGCGATGGTGCGCGAGAAGATATACAAGGTCGATCGCTGGACGGCCCGGTACCGGCTCGCGACGGTCGAGTATCCGGCCGTTCCGGATGATCCGTTTTTCAACGCCAACCGCCCCGACGATCTCGATGCCGCACGCCGGCAACTGGAGAAGACGGCCCGATGAATGACCAGCCGCCCCGGGTTTCGCGCGACGAACGCATGCCGGTGGGCGTGCTGCTGGCCGCGCGCGCGCCCAGGACGGCGTGGGGTGAAGAGCAATGGATGCCGCACGACATCGTCGCCGGAACAACCGGTCTTGCGCCGTGGACCAAGGTCCGCACGGAAGGCGACGCGACGATCTGGTACGCCGGCCAGTTCGAACTTGCCCTGTTCGTCGCCGAGACGGTCATGTACCGCATGAACCTCGCGGAACCGGTACCTTCCGTCTACGTGGTGCTGCGTCGAGATCCGGCACTTCCCGCACCCGGCATCGTCGTTCGCCATGTCACCGCAAGCCCGGGCGAAGCCGAAGCCTTCACGGTCGATGGCGTGCACTCGGTCGAGAAGGTTCCGATGCCGGCGGCACTCGTGCAGTGGCTGTCGGACTACGTCGCGGCCTTTCACGTCGAGGAAACTTTCAAGAAGCGCAAACGCACGCGCATCGATCCGCGCAAGGGCTTCGGCAAGGGGGCCGAGGGTAACGACTACCGCGCCTCCTTCGCGCAGAAGGAAAACGATGACGGATGAGACCGACAAACCGGCGGAGGGGTTCGCGGGCCGCTGGTCGCGTCTCAAGGCCGAGGCGCGCGCCGCAAAGCCCGTCGAGCCGGCCGTCGACGCGCTGCCGCAGGCGCACGAACCCGCCGAGCTGCCCGCCGAAGCGAAGCCGGTCGAGCTTCCGCCGCTCGAAACGCTGACACGTGACTCGGACTACAGCTTGTTCATGCGCGGCGACGTGGCGGCCGACCTGCGCACTCAGGCGCTGCGCAAGCTCTGGACGCTCGATCCGCACTTCGCGGCGATTGATATTACCGAATGCCATTCGATCGACTTCAACGCCGTCCAGTGTTTCCCCGAGGGTCTGAAGAACACGATCTACCGGGTCGGCTCCGGCATGGTCGAGGCAGTGGAGGAGATCGAACGGGCTGAAGCGGCGGAGAAAGCAAGATTGGCCGCAGCAACCGAGAAGCGGGTCGATTCGGCCCAAGCGGAGGTGGTGCCTGCGGATGAGCCTCCGAAAGAGGCGTCCTGATTCAGCTTTCGCGCCGCAATACGGCTGGCCATTCGGGCGATGGCGCGGGCATTTTTCAGGTTATCCGGATGCTGCATCGCAGCATCTCCACTGCCATGCAGGGCGCTGTTGACAGTGCGGCGTGCCGCACTATCTACTGACGATCTTGTTGGCGCCGATTTCGTTGTAGAACGAAGGTGTTGACAATGATTCGCAACAAGAAAGACCGGCGATAATCAACGCCAAGGTCGCCTCAAGGAACGCCTTCTCCAACACTCGGGAAGCATGGGTCAACTGAAGGTCCAAATCGGCGCGGGTTTCGCGACAAACCTGTTTGTAGCGGTGGCTGCATGAACGACGTCGATAGTCTTTCGGCACTCGAGCGCGCGATCGCCGTCGCCGGCGGTCAGTCTGCGCTTGCGCGCCTGATCGGCAAGTCTCAGGGCCATGTCTGGCACTGGCTGAAGGTCGCCAAGCGCGTTCCCGCCGAGGCCGTGCTCTCGATCGAAGGGGCCACCGGCGTGCCGCGCCACGAACTTCGTCCCGACGTCTATCCGACTGCAGGCAGCACATCGAAGATGGACAAGGCCGAACCCGAATTCGATATCGATCCGGACGAAGCGCTGCGCGCATCTTGGTACGCGCTGCTCGGAGAACTCCTCGCCGAGGCACCTTCGCAGGAAATGCTCGCGCGCCTGGGCGCGATGGGCGGCGATGCCGGCGAACTCGGCGGGCATATCGGCGCGCTTTCCGCCGTGGCGCGCAAGACGACGGCGCGCGAGGCGAGCGACGAGTTCCACGACCTGTTCATCGGCCTCTCGCGCGGCGAGCTTCAGCCTTACGCGTCGTTCTACCTGACCGGGTTCCTGCACGAGAAGCCGCTCGCCAACCTGCGCGGCGCGATGGCCGAGCTCGGCATCGCACGCGCGGGCGACCGGCCGGAGCCGGAAGACCACATCGCGTCGCTGTGCGAGATGATGGCAGGCATGATCGTCGGTGCGTTCGGCGCACCGGCGCCGCTCGATGCGCAGAAGCGCTTCTTCGACGCGCACATCGCCCCCTGGGCCGAGAAGTTCTTTGCCGACCTGGCGAGCGCCAAGGCGGCCCGGCTTTACATGCCGATCGGGCAGATCGGCCGGATTTTCATCGAGATCGAGCGTGCGGCATTCGCCATCGGCGAAACGCCGCACGGCAACGAACACGCGGGATAGAGAGGCAGGAAACGATGAGCCAGAACCCGGAAATCAAGGTGGCTTCGCGCCGCCAGTTCTTCAAGGCCGCCGGCATCGGCGCGGTCGCCGCCGCCGGCGCCGGAAGCGTCGCCGGCCCCGCGCCTGCGGCTGCGGCCGAGACGACCGCGCAGTCCGCCGGCTACGCCGAGACGGCGCACGTGAAGACCTATTACGCCCTCGCGAAGTAAGGAGGCCGCACGATGCTGACCAAGAAATCCTCCGGCAAGGCCGCCGGCTCGCGTCTGACGGTCGCTCTTGCGGGTGCCGCCGGCGGAGCGATGGATCGCCGCGCATTCCTGCGCCGCTCCGGCCTTGTGGCGGGCGGTGTTGCCGCCGCCGCGACGCTCAAGCTCAAGACGGTCGAGGCCGCCGGCGCCTTCGGGCCGCCGAAGTCGGGCGTCGAGACGAAGATCGTCAAGAACATGTGCACGCACTGCTCGGTTGGTTGCACGGTGACCGCCGAAGTGCAGAACGGCGTGTGGACCGGCCAGGAGCCGACCTTCGAATCGCCGATCAATCTCGGCGCGCACTGCGCCAAGGGTGCGGCGATCCGCGAACTCGTGCACGGCGACCGCCGTCTGAAGTATCCGATGAAGCTCGAAAACGGTCGCTGGGTCCGGATGAGCTGGGACCAGGCCGTCAACGAAGTGGGCGATCGCCTTCTCAAGATCCGCGAAAGCGCGGGGCCTGACTCGGTCTACTGGCTCGGCTCTGCGAAGTTCACGAACGAGGCGGCCTATCTCAATCGCAAGTTCGCGGCGTTCTGGGGTACGAACAACGTCGACCATCAGGCGCGTATCTGCCACTCGACGACGGTGGCGGGTGTTGCCCAGTCGTGGGGCTACGGCGCGCAGACGAATTCGTATAATGACATCCAGAACTCGCGTTCCTCGTTCCTGATCGGCGGCAACCCGGCCGAAGCGCATCCCGTCTCGATGCTGCATGTGCTGCGCGGCAAGGAGCAGAATCAGGCGCCGTTCATCGTCTGCGATCCGCGTTTCACGCGCACGGCGGCGCATGCGACCGAACATGTCCGCCTGCGCCCGGGCACGGACATTCCGCTGATCTGGGGCATCCTCTGGCACGCGATCGAGAACGGCTGGACGGACCACGAGTTCATCCGCCGCCGCGTCTACGGGTGGGAGGACGTCAAGAAGGAAGTCGCCAAGTACACGCCGGCGGAGGTCGAGCGCATCACCGGCGTTCCCGGCGCGCAGCTTCGCCGCGTGGCGCAGACGCTGTGGAACAACCGGCCGTTCAGCATCATCTGGTGCATGGGCGGCACGCAGCACACCGTCGGTTCCGCCAACGTGCGCGCCTACTGCATCATGGCGATGAATTTCGGCACGATCGGCACGTCGGGCGGCGGAACGAACATCTTCCGAGGCCACTGCAACGTGCAGGGTGCGACCGATCTCGGCCTCGACGTGCTGAACCTGCCGAACTACTACGGCCTGACCGAGCAGGCGTGGCGCCACTTCGCCCGCGGCTGGGGCGTGCCGTACGAGTACATGCTGGGCCGGTTCAAGTCGAAGGCCCTCATGGAACTTCCGGGTACGCCGGCGTCGCGCTGGCACGACCTGGCGCTCGAAGCGAAGACCAACATCCAAGGGCAGCCCGAGCCGCTCAAGGCGATGGTATTCTGGGGGCACGGCGCTAACACCCAGACGCGCGGTCCCGACGGCAAGAAGGCGATGGAGAAGGTCGATACGCTCGTCGTCATCGATCCGCATCCCGTACAGATCCCGGTCATGGCGGCCGAGCGCAAGGACGGCGTCTACCTGCTGCCGGCCTGCACGTCGCTGGAAATGAGCGGCAGCCGCACGGCGTCGAACCGTTCGCTGCAGTGGGGCAATCAGATCGTCGAGCCGATCTTCGAATCGAAGAACGACTACGAGATCATGTATCTCCTCGCCGAGAAGTTCGGCTTCGCGGCCGAGATGTTCAAGAACATCAAGGTCAACGGCAAGAAGCCGGTCGCCGAGGACATCCTGCGCGAGATCAACAGGACCTGCTTCACGGCCGGCTACTCCGGCCAGAGTCCGGAACGTCTCAAGGCGCACATGGCCAATCAGGACGCGTTCGACCGCGTCAGCCTGCGCGCGCTCAAGGACATTCCGGCCAAGGACGGTATGGCCGCGATCGCCAAGGACGAGTTCTACGGCCTGCCCTGGCCGTGCTGGGGCAAGCCGGAACACGGCCATACCGGCACGCACGTCCTCTACGACCAGTCGATCCCGGTCGCGAAGGGCGGCGGCAATTTCCGCGCCCTGTTCGGCGCAGAGCGCGAAGGTGTGAGCCTTCTCGCCGACGGCGTGGCGTCGCGCGATTCCGAGATCAAGGACGGCTATCCGGCCTTCAGCTTCGGGATGCTCAAGCGTCTGGGCTGGGACAAGGACCTGACCGAGGCGGAGCGCACCGAGATCGAGGAGATCGGGCGGATGGTGTTCGGCGGCAACGCCGACAACGTCACCTGGAACTTCGACACGTCGGGCGGCGTCATCCGCGTGGCGATCCTCCACGGCTGCGATCCGAAGGGCAACGCGCGCGCGCGGGCGAACGTGTGGAACTTCCCGGACCCTGTTCCGGTCCATCGCGAACCGCTCTACTCGCCCGACCGCCAGCTCGTGGCGAAATATCCGACCTATACGGACCGGATGCTCCACCGCGTGCCGACGCTGTTCAAGACGATCCAGGACCGCGACGTGTCCAGGCAGTTCCCGATCGTCCTCACCTCGGGACGCCTGGTCGAGTACGAGGGCGGCGGCGACGAGACGCGGTCCAACAAATGGCTCGCGGAACTCCAGCAGCAGATGTTCGTCGAGATCAATCCGGCCGATGCCTCGCGTATCGGCGCCAAGAACAACGACGACGTCTGGGTCTTCGGTCCGGAGAACAACGCCCGGATCAAGGTCAAGGCGCTGGTGACCGAGCGCGTGGGCCGCGGCGTGGCGTGGATGCCGTTCCACTTCGCGGGCCATTGGATGGGCAAGGACATGCGTTCGTCCTATCCGCAGGGGACCGACCCGATCGTGCTTGGCGAGGCGGTCAACACCGTCACGACCTACGGCTACGATCCTGTGACCCAGATGCAGGAAACCAAGACCACCTTGTGCCGCATCGAGAAGGCCTAAGGGCTAGGGAGCGATTGACATGGCTCGTATGAAGTTCCTCCTCGACGCCGAGCGCTGCATCGAATGCAACGCCTGCGTCACCGCCTGCAAGAACGAACACGAGGTGCCGTGGGGCATCAACCGACGGCGCGTCGTCACCCTCAACGACGGCAAGCCGGGCGAGCGTTCGATCTCGATGGCATGCATGCACTGCACGGACGCGCCGTGCATGGCCGTTTGCCCGGTCGACTGTTTCTACAAGACGGCCGAAGGCGTGGTCCTCCACTCGAAGGATCTGTGCATCGGCTGCGGCTACTGCTTCTACGCGTGCCCGTTCGGTGCGCCGCAGTACCCGCAGGCGGGCAACTTCGGCACGCGCGGCAAGATGGACAAGTGCACCTTCTGCGCGGCCGGCCCGGAACCCTCGAACACCGACGCCAGCTTCGCCAAGTACGGCCGCAACCGCATCGCGGAAGGCAAGCTGCCGCTCTGTGCCGAGATGTGTTCGACCAAGGCTCTGCTCGCCGGCGACGGCGACGTGATCGCGGGCATCTACCGCGAGCGCGTCACCACGCGCGGCTATGGCTCGGGTGCCTGGGGCTGGGCCACGGCCTACGGCGAAGGCTCGCGTACCTGACACACGATCTGCGCCGGAAATGCCCGTTCGGCGGGCATTTCCGGCGGCGGATCCGGAGGTAAGCACACATGGCAAGCAGTCAAGGGTACGAAGCGATGTCCAGCAATCAACGAACGGTGATGTGGCTCATTTTCGCGGTGCTGCTGGTGATCGCCATCGGCTTCAGCGCGCGCGACAACGGCCTGCGGGAAGGCGCGCAGGGCAGCTACCTGGGGCGCGAAGTTCGCCAGGCGCAGCCGGTTCCGGCACCTGCGCGCGACGCGCTCGCCAATCGCGCCAATACGGCCCAGCGTTACTAGGCCGGCAGAGGGGAGAAGCAATATGACGCTCGCCACAAAGATCCGCACCCTCGCTCTGGTCGCATGTGCGCTCGGATTTTTCGTCGCCGGACAGTCGGTCGCACAGACGCCCCCGGCGCCGGTCAACGCCACGTCGACGCCGCCGGTCAGTGCTACCGAGGGCGCGCGGCTGATGCCGCCGGCCGTCGGCGCCTATCAGAGCCCGTCGCAGCGGCCCGAAGCCGGGTTGATGGCGAACGACGCAGAACTTCTTCATGCGTTGACGCCGACGCGCGGGTGGGTTTCGATCCCGGACCAGAAGGCCGCGACGCTGATCCAGCCCGCCGGCCGCGACTGGCGCCAGACGGTCAAGGGCCCGATCCGGGTGTGGGGCTCCTGGCTGATCCTCGGCATGTGCTGCCTGCTGATCGCATTCTATCTGCTGCGCGGCAAGATCATGATCGACAGCGGTCTTTCCGGCCGAACGATCGAGCGTTTCAACGGCACCGAGAGATTTGTCCACTGGATGACGGCAGGGGCTTTCGTCGTGCTGGCGATATCGGGGCTCAACATCACCTATGGCCGCTACCTGCTGCTGCCACTGCTCGGTCCCGACGCTTTCACCAGCCTGTCGGTACTGCTCAAATACGCCCACAACTACCTGTCGTTCGCCTTCATGCTCGGCGTCGTGCTGATGTTCGTGATGTGGGTCCGGCACAACATTCCGTCGAAGCTCGACCTCCAGTGGCTGGCGGTCGGCGGCGGGCTGTTCTCGAAGGGCGTGCACCCGCCGGCCGACAAGTTCAACGCCGGGCAGAAGCTGATTTTCTGGTCGGTCATCGTCGGCGGCGCCACGCTGAGCTTCACGGGCATCTGGCTGCTGTTCCCGTTCCAGTTCGGCGACGTTTCCTCGATGCAGCTGATGCAGGTGATCCACGCGATCGTCGGCCTCGTGCTGACGGCCATCGTGATCGCGCACATCTACATCGGCTCGCTCGGCATGGAGCAGGCCTTCGACGCGATGGGCACCGGCCAGGTCGACGAGAACTGGGCCAAGGAGCATCACGGCGTTTGGCTTGCCAAGGTCAAGGGGCAGGCCATGCCGGCCTACAAGATGGGCCACGACTGAATTGCAGGCTAGGATAGGCCCGCGCCGAGCGATCGGCGCGGGCCTTTTTCGTGTCCGGAGCCGCTGTTCCGAATGACGTTCGTTCGTATCCTGCTCGTTACCCTGCTGGCCGGCCTCCCCGTTGCCCGTGCCGAAATGGCCGGGCATGGCGCGATGGTCAACGCGATCGCGGTATCGCCAGACGGAACGCGCGTGCTTACCGGTTCATGGGACTATTCGCTGCGCCTTTGGGATCTCGCCACGCAGCGCGAGATCCGCGTCTTCGACGAGCACAAGGCGTCGGTCAACGGCGTGGCGATCCTGCGCGACGGGCGGCGCGGCATCTCCGCAAGCTGGGATTCGACGCTGCGCCTGTGGGACCTCGAGACCGGCCGATCGATTCGCACGTTCGAGGGGCACAAGGCCAACGTGGCATCCGTCGCGGTCAATCCCGATGGGAACCGCGCGGTCTCGGCAAGCTGGGACCGGACGATCGCCGTGTGGGATGTCGCGACCGGACGGCTGCTGCGTTCGCTCGAAGGCCACAAGGCGAACGTCATGTCGGTCGCGTTCCTTCCGGACGGAAGGACGGTTCTTTCGGGAAGCTACGACCTGTCGCTGCGGCTGTGGGACATCGATGCGGGCAACGAGCTTGCGATGTTAGAAGGCCACACGAACAGCGTGAACGCCGTTTCGGTCTCGGCCGACGGCCGGATTGCCGCTTCGGCTTCGACGGACGCGACCGTCCGGATCTGGGATCTGTCCGCCCGCCGCGAGACGGCCGTGCTTGAAGGCCATCGCGGCTTCGTCACGTCGGTGGCGCTTTCGGCCGACGGACAGTCGGTCCTGTCTGGCGGCGGGGACCGTACGATACGGCTCTGGCGCGTCGCCGATCGCGCTCAGGTCCGCGAGTTTCTGGGCCACAAGCGGCCGGTCTGGGGCGTGGCGTTCGTTCCAGGCGACAGGCTAGCCGTGTCGGCCGGCTACGACGAGGTGGCGAAGGTCTGGAACCTCGAAACGGGTACCGAAGTCGAGGCGCTGCAGTAGCCCTTGCCGGTCGATCAGAGGCGGACGCTGACAGGGGCTGCGTAGCGCTCGGCAGTCGACGACTGCATCGATCCCAAGGCGAAGTGCGCGCCGATGGCCAGAACGATCGCGACGGCAAAACCGAGGAACATGGACTGCATTTTCAGTCTCCCGCAGGAACGCGAATTGAACGAGGACGAGTCTACCCGACCGGTCCGATTTTGCAATTGCCGCTCAGGTTTGGGCGCCGCTTTTCAGCGGGCGGTCGCGGTCTTCAGGTAGGCGATCAGGTCGGCCCGGTCGGCGTCCAGCGTCAGGCCGCCGTACATCTTCGTGCCCGGCACGAACCCCTCGGAATCCTTCAGGTAGGCGTCGAGGGTCGCCTCGTTCCACACGATGCCCGAATGCTTGAGGGCTTCGGAATAGCGGAAATCGCCGATCGCCCCTGCGGTACGCCCGAACAACCCCGTCAGGCGGGGGCCGACCCGGTTGCGCCCGCCGGCTTCGACCGTATGGCAGGTCGCGCATTTGCGGAAAATCTCCTCGCCGCGACGCGCGTCGGCGGCCGATGCGGACCCGGCACCGGCCACGAGGGTGGCGAAGGCGACCCACGCGAGGAGGGGCGTCGGCATTCAGCGGGATTCCGGCTCGACCGGTTCGAGTTCGACGACGTCGGCGTCGATCAGCAGCTTGCCGCGATGCTCGAAATTGACGGTCACACGGCCGGCGATGGCAGACTGGACTTGGCCTATACCCCAGTCGGGGCAGTCGGGGTGTCGGACGAACGCGCCGGGGACGAGATGCCGCATCGGCGTATCCTAGCGCAGGACGTGCCGAACTTGAAACCCGGCACCGTTTCGGGCGAATCTTCAGGAATCATGACCGAAAAAAACGAACTCAGGCTCGTCGAGCTGATCGCCGCCCGAATGAGTCACGATCTGGTCGGTCCCGTCGGCGCCACCGTCAACGGGGTCGAACTGCTTGCCGAGGATCAGGCTGCCGATGCCGACGTCGTCCGGCTGATCGGCCATTCGGCCCGGCAGGCGAGCCGCCGCCTGCAGGTGTTTCGCGCGATCTATGGAACGCCCGGGGCGCTTCCGGCGGGGGCACCGTTCGCAGCGGCTTCGCAGCTTCTGTCCGGTATGCTCGAAGGCGAAAAAGTAAACGCCGCGCCCTGGGCGGCGAATGCCGCGGTCGAGGCTGCGGCCGGGCGGGCCGGTGCCCGCGTGGCGCTGCTGGCGGCCTTCCTGCTGGTCGAAGCGCTGCCGCGCGGCGGCGAGGTCCGGCTGGATACCGAGTTTGCCGGAAATTCCGTCAAGCTTGTCGCGACCGCGCGCGGGCAGGGGGCACGGTTGTTCGAGGAAGTCTCGGCGACGATCGCCGGCAAGGTTCCATCCGAGGAACTGACCGCAAAAGCGGCCCCGGCTGAAATGCTGCGAATTCTCGCGACGGCGCTCGGCGGTCGCGTCGGCGTCACGCCGGGCAAGGACGTTATCGAATTATCCATAATTTTCCCGGCACTTGGAGACGACTAGGGCGCATGCGGGTACGGTTGGCTCGGACCAGCCCGTCGGCTATACCTGTCCGGGGAGTGTTCCGCTCGACAGGTTTCCGGCGCTGAGGGCTGCCGGGCACCCTTCGGGTTCGTGCCGGGACGGAGGTTCTTGATGAAGTCATTCTTGGTGGTCGACGATTCCCGGGTGATCCGGAACGTGGCGCGCCGGATTCTCGAGGCTCTCGGCTTCAGGATCGAGGAAGCCGCCGATGGCCAGCTCGCCCTCGACGCCTGCAAGCGCGCGATGCCCGACGGAATCCTGCTCGACTGGAACATGCCGGTGATGAACGGCATCGAGTTCCTGCGCGCGCTTCGCGCCACGCCGGGCGGCGATACGCCGATCGTGCTGTTCTGCACGACCGAAACCGAGATGACCAAGATCCAGCAGGCCATCGAAGCCGGTGCCAACGAGTACATCATGAAGCCGTTCGACAGCGAGATCGTCGAATCGAAGCTGCAGCAAGTCGGCCTGCTCTGAAGATGGCGCTGGCTCCGACCGAACCCGTGACGGCTGGCGCGACGGGCCCTTCGGCGGTCCGCGTGATGGTCGTCGACGATTCGGCCGTGATCCGTGGCCTGATCACGCGCGCGCTCGAAGCCGATCCCGGCGTCCAGGTCGTCGCGACGGTCGGCAACGGCCAGCTCGCGATCGGGCAACTCGGCCGCAGCGACGTCGACGTCATCGTCCTCGACATCGAGATGCCGGTGATGGACGGGCTGACCGCGCTGCCCAAGCTTCTGGAAGCCGCGCCCGACGTAAAGATCATCATGGCTTCGACGCTGACGCAGCGAAACGCGCAGGTCAGCATCGAGGCGATGCAGAAGGGTGCCGCTGACTATATCCCGAAGCCGACTTCGACCGGCGAGATCCACGGCTCGGCCGAATTCAAGCGCGATCTGACGGAAAAGGTGAAGGCGCTCGGCCGGGCACGCCGCGACAAGCGCGACCGCAATCGCGCGGCGGGCCTGCCGGACGCGAAGCCGCAGCCGACCGCGGCGACGCGCGCGGCGACGGCCGCCGCCGCATCGGCGGCGCCGGCCCGCACGTCGTTGCTGTCGCCGACCGCACCGATCGTCCTGCGGCCGGCCTCGCGCACGATGCCGCAGATCATCGCGATCGGCAGTTCGACCGGCGGGCCGCAGGCCCTGTTCTCGCTTCTGTCGGCGCTGCCGGCCACGCTGCGGCTGCCGATCTGCATCACGCAGCACATGCCCGCGACCTTCACGACGATCCTGGCCGAGCACATCACGCGCACGGCGAAGCGACCTTGTGCCGAGGGCGTGGATGGGCAGGCCCTCGAAGCGGGGCGCATCTACCTTGCGCCCGGCGACAACCATATGAAGATCGAGACGCAGGGCACGCAGAAGGTCATCCGGCTGACGAAGGAGCCGCCGGAGAATTTCTGCCGCCCGGCGGTCGACCCGATGTTCCGCAGTCTGGCCGCTGCCTATGGTGCCGCCGTGCTCGGCGTGGTGCTCACGGGGATGGGCTCGGACGGCACCAAGGGCGGCAAGGTGCTCGTCGAGGCGGGCGGCACCGTGATCGCGCAGGACGAGGCGACGAGCGTCGTCTGGGGCATGCCCGGTGCCGCGGCGAACGCGGGCATCTGTTCGGCGGTCCTGCCGCTCGACAAGCTTCCGGCCGAGATCGCCAAGCTCGCAGGGGGCCGCCCGTGAAGCCCGACGATTTCGCCTACTTCACGAAGTACATCTACGACCAGACCGG
>JAEUKY010000253.1 GCA_016794005.1 Rhodospirillales bacterium | reverse complement strand
TCCGGGATCAGCACGGGCGTGCCGATCCCGATCTGCGGCGCCCATTCCTCGGCCGCCGTCTTGGGCCCCGCGACGCGCGCGGCGTTCACCGCGTCCTCCAGCATCTGCTGGTAGAGCTCGACGCCGACCTCGCGGATATGGCCCGACTGTTCCTCGCCCAGCAGGTTGCCGGCTCCGCGGATGTCGAGATCGTAGGAGGCGAGCTGGAAGCCCGCACCCAGGCTGTCCAGCGTCTGCATCACTTCGAGGCGCTTCTGGGCGCCGGCCGTCAGCACGCGGTCGCCGGGCACGGTGAAATAGGCGTAGGCGCGCAGCTTCGCGCGGCCCACGCGCCCGCGAAGCTGGTAGAGCTGGGCGAGGCCGAACATGTCGGCGCGGTGGATGATGATCGTGTTGGCGGTCGGGATGTCGAGGCCGCTCTCGATGATGTTGGTCGACAGCATGATGTCGTAGCTGCCGTCGACGAAGCCGACCATTACGTCCTCGATCTGGCCGGGGGCGAGCTGGCCGTGTGCGACGGCGACCTTGCACTCGGGTACGACCTGCGCGAGGCGTTCGCGCACGGTGCCCAGATCCTCGATGCGGGGCACCACGTAGAACACCTGCCCGCCGCGGAACTTCTCGCGCATGATCGCCTCGCGGATGACCACGGGATCGAAGGGCAGCACGAAGCTGCGCACGGCGAGCCGGTCCACGGGCGGGCTTGCGATCAGCGACAGGTCGCGCACGCCGGTCAGCGCCATCTGCAGCGTGCGCGGGATCGGCGTGGCCGACAGCGTCAGCACGTGCACGTCGGCGCGCATTTCCTTGAGGCGTTCCTTCTGCGCAACGCCGAAATGCTGCTCCTCGTCGACGATGACGAGACCGAGCTGCTTGAACCTGATCGACTTCGCCAGCAGCGCCGTCGTGCCGACGACGATCTCGACGCGGCCGGCTTCCGCGTCGTCGCGCGCTTGCTGCTGGTCCTTGGCCGAAACGAGACGCGAAAGCTGCGCGATGCGGATCGGGAAGCCCTCGAAGCGCGCCTTGAAGTTCCGGTAGTGCTGGCGGGCCAGCAGCGTGGTGGGCACCACGACCGCCACCTGCACGCCGGCCATCGCCGCGACGAAGGCCGCGCGCAGCGCCACCTCGGTCTTGCCGAAGCCCACGTCGCCGCAGATGAGCCGGTCCATCGGCTTGCCGGCGGCAAGATCGTCGAGCGTGTCGGAAATCGCGCGGGCCTGATCCTCGGTTTCGACGAACGGGAAGCGCGCGCAGAACTCGTCGAACAGGCCGTCGGGCGGGGCAAGCCGCTCGCCTTCCTTCATGCGCCGTTCGGCGGCAAGCTTGATGAGCTGGCCGGCGATCTCGGCCACGCGCTTCTTGACCTTCGCCTTGCGCGCCTGCCAACCGGCCCCGCCGAGCTTGTCGAGCTGCGCCCCCGCCTCTTCCGAGCCGAAGCGCGACAGCATCTCGATGTTCTCGACCGGCACGAAAAGCTTGTCGTTGTCGGCATAGAGGATGCGCAGGCAATCGTGCGGTGCGCCCGACACCTCGATCGTGACGAGCCCGTCGTAGCGGCCGATCCCGTGATCGACATGGACGACGAGATCGCCGTCGCCCAGCGCCGCCGCCTCGGTCAGGAAGTTCTCGGGCCGGCGGCGCTTGCGCGCCGCGCGCACCAGCCGGTCGCCGAGCACGTCCTGTTCGGTGATGGCGGCGATGGTATCGGTCGTGAAGCCGTTCTCGAGACCCAGCACCGTCGTGGCGACGACCTGCGGCGGCAGCGCTTCCAGCTCACCGACATCCTTCACGACGGCGGTCTCGCTCAGCCCGTGCTCGTGCAGCAGATGGGCAAGCCGTTCGCGCGAACCGGCAGAATAGGCGCACACCAGCACGCGCCGTCCCGCGGCACGCTCGGACGCCACGCGCGCGCGCACGGCGTCGAACAGGTTCGTGTCGGTCTTGGCGCGGTCGGCGGTGAAATCCACGCCGCCGCGCCCGCCCGCGTCGATGCAGTCGGCCGCCACGGGGCGCGCGAACGGCGTCAGCGCCACCACGGCGCGCTTGCCGAGCAGTGCCTTCCATTCCTTGGGCTTCAGATAGAGCGCGTCCGGCGGCAGCGGGTTGTAGCTTGTCGCCGTCTCGCCGAACTTGTCGGCTGTCTGGCCGCGGCGGAACGCCTCGCGCGCGAGCTTGCGCGCCTCGAAGAACTCGTCGATCTGCTCGAAGCGTGCTTCGGCCGCTTCGTCGACCTGCGCGTCGAGGCTGACGACGGCGTCCGGCAGGTAGTCGAACAGCGTCTCCAGCCCCTCGTGGAACAGCGGCAACCAGTGCTCGAGCCCGCCATAGCGCTGGCCGGCCGACACGGCGGCGTAGAGCGCGTCGCGGTCGTCGATCGCGCCGAAATGTTCGCGATAGCCGAGGCGGAACCGTTCGATCGAGGCCGGATCGAGCAGCACCTCGCTGACCGGCTTCAGCGCGAACGCGTCGAGCGTGCCGGTACTCTTCTGGCTCATCGGGTCGAAGCGGCGGATCTGCTCGATCGTGTCGCCGAAAAGGTCGATGCGCACCGGCTCGGCCAGGCCCGGCGGGAACAGGTCGACGATGCCGCCGCGCAGCGCATATTCGCCCGGCTCGCGCACCGTTTCCGCGCGCCGGTAGCCGTCGCGCACGAGGAAGGCGCCAAGCTCTTCGAGCTTCAGCTTCCCGCCCAGCCGCGCCATGAACACGGCATCGGCGAAGCGCGCGCGGGCCGGGACGCGCTGGGTGATCGCGTTGACGGTCGTCAGCACGATCCGCCGGCCGATCCCGGCCTCGGGCGGCCGGGCGAGGTCGACAAGCGCATCGAGCCGGCGGCTGACGACGTCGCTGTTCGGCGAAACGCGGTCGTAGGGCAGGCAATCCCACGCCGGGAAACCGAGGACGGTCGCCCGGGCGCCCGCGAAGGCGAGCGCTTCGGCCAGCACCGACACGCGCGCGTCGTCGCGCGCGACATGGATCACGTCCGTTCCCTGCCGCAGCAGGGCCGCGAGCACGCCCGCGTCGACGCCCGGCGGGGCACCGGCCACTTCGAGGCGCTTGCCTGCCTCAAGTCGGTTATCGAACGATAGCTTTAACAATGGTTTATAGCGGGAGTTTGAAGTTGATCAGAAGCCGCAGCACGTCGCTTTCGTATTCGGCCGGCGGCTCGGCCCGGCCGGTCGCCCAGTCCAGGATGTTCGGATCGCCCGCCTTGAGCAGATTATCGTAGCGATCGAGCTGTTCGGGCGTGAATTGCGGCACATGCGCGCGCGCGAACGTCCCGAGCAGGATGTCGGTCTCCTTCATCCCGGTATAAACGCTGCGGTGGATCAAGCGCTTGCGGCGCGCTTCCAAAGATTCGCTCATGGCGGCCTGGCTGGAATCGGGGCATGGATATAGCGGGCTTGGTCCGCCCTGTCACCCATCCGCCGGAACGTCGCACCCATGCGCCCGCAGATCCTGTTCCCGCTGTTCGCCGACGTGCGCACGCTTCCGGGCGTCGGCCCGAAGATCGCACCGCTGGTCGAGCGCGCGGCGGGCCCGCATCTGGTCGACCTGCTGTGGCATCTGCCGGCGGGGCTGGTCGACCGGCGCTTCTCCCCGCCGGTGGCCGACGCGCCCTCCGGGGCGATCGTGACGCTGCGGGTGCGGGTGGTCGCGCACGCCAAGCCGCGCACGCCGCGCCTTCCCTACAAGGTGCGCTGCGAAGACGATTCCGGTCCCGTCGATCTCGTCTTCTTCCATGCCAAGGGCGACTATCTGGAACGCCAGCTTCCCGTCGGCGAGACGCGCATCGTCAGCGGGCGCATCGAGCGCTTCCGCGACGACGTGCAGATGGCCCATCCCGACCATATCGGCACGCCCGACCGGTTCGACGAGATCGCGACGGTCGAGCCGGTCTACGGCCTGACCGCGGGCCTGTCGCCCAAGCTGCT
>JAEUKY010000052.1 GCA_016794005.1 Rhodospirillales bacterium | reverse complement strand
GTCGGCGAGCGGCAGGTAGCGGAACGACAGCACGAAGGCGCCCATCTCGAGCAGCAGCACGAAGGTGCGCAGCGCCTGCCACCACGGGGCGCGGCTCTTCAGCACCAGCCACGGGCCCTGGCGCGCGAGGATGCAGCCCATCGCGACGAACAGCGCGAAGCGGATCGCCATGATCTGGGGCACGGCATAGGTCTGCGTCAGTGTCTTGTTGAGCGCGTCCATCGACACGAACAACACCATCGCCGCGAGGAAATAGAGGATCGGCCGCAGCCTTGAGGCGGCCACTAGAAGATCCCGTCGATCTCGCCGGCGGCGTCGAGGCCGATGGCTTCCGCCGCGGGCACGCGCGGCAGGCCGGGCATCGTCATCACGTCGCCCGCCAGCGCCACGACGAAGCCGGCTCCGGCCGACAGGCGGATTTCGCGCACCGGCACGTCGTGGCCGGTGGGTGCGCCCTTCAGCGCCGGGTCGGCGGCGAACGAATACTGCGTCTTGGCCATGCAGACCGGGAATTTCCCGAAGCCGGCGGCTTCGAGTGCCTCCAGCCGCTTGGCGGCGGCGGGCGCGAAGCTGACAGAGCCCGCCCGGTAGATCTCGCGCGCGATCGTCTCGATCTTCGCCTTGAGCTTCATGTCGTCGGGATAGAGCGGCGCGTATTTCGCTTCGCCCTTCGCGATGGTCTCGACCGCCGCGCGCGCGAGGTCTTCGGCACCCTTGCCGCCCTCGGCCCAGTGCATGGCGCGGATCGCGCGTGTGCCTGCGGCAGCACACGCCTGCTCGATGGCGGTCCATTCGGCCGGCGTGTCGGTCGTGAAGGCGTTGATCGCGACGAGAACCGGCAGGCCGAACTTGCGCAGGTTCTCCACGTGGCGCGTCAGGTTCGACAGGCCGCGTTCGACCGCCGCGACGTCTTCGGTGCCGAGGTTCTTCGCGTCCGCACCGCCCTGCAGCTTCAGGGCGCGCACCGTCGCGACGACGACCGCGAGGTCGGGCGACAGGCCGGCCTGCCGGCACTTGATGTCGAGGAACTTCTCGGCCCCCAGATCGGCGCCGAAGCCCGCCTCGGTCACGGTGTAGTCCGCAAGGCCCAGTGCCGTCGTCGTCGCCAGCACCGAGTTGCAGCCATGCGCGATGTTGGCGAACGGGCCGCCATGCACGAAGACCGGGTTGTTCTCCAGCGTCTGGACGAGATTGGGCTTGATCGCGTCCTTCAGGATCGCGGCCATGGCGCCCGACGCCTTCAGGTCCGCCGCCGTGATGCGCGTCCCGTCCTTCTGGTCGGCGACGACGATGCGCGACAGCCGCGCCTCCAGGTCCTTCGCGTCCTTGGCAAGGCACAGGATCGCCATCACCTCGGATGCCGTCGTGATGTCGAAGCGCGTCTCGCGCATGAAGCCGTTGCCCGTGCCCATGCCCACGACGATGTCGCGCAGCGCCCGGTCGTTCATGTCCATCACGCGCGGCCACGTCACGCGGCGCGGGTCGATGGCGGGCGCCTTGCCCCAGTAGGCGTGGTTGTCGACCAGTGCGGCCAGCAGGTTGTGCGCCGTGCCGATGGCGTGGATGTCGCCGGTGAAATGCAGGTTGATGTCGGCCATCGGCACGATCTGCGCCATGCCGCCGCCGGTGGCTCCGCCCTTCTGCCCGAAGCAGGGGCCCAGCGACGGTTCGCGCAGGCAGATCGCCGTGCGCTTGCCGATGCGGCCCAGCGCATCGCCCAGCCCGATGGTCGTCGTCGTCTTGCCTTCGCCCGCCTTGGTCGGATTGATCGCGGTGACGAGGATCAGCTTGCCGCGCTTGCCGGCTTTGGGGAGGGCGGCGAGATCGATCTTCGCCTTGGCCTTGCCGTAGAACTCGAGCGCGCCTTCCGGAATGCCGAGCTTCGCCGCCACCTGCGGCAGCGGGGCGAGCTTCGCCTTGCGGGCGATTTCGATGTCGGACATGGCTATCTCGCCGCCTCCGCCTGCCGTTTCAGCGCCGCCTCGCGGATCGCCGAGATCGTCGTGCGCGTGCTGATGAGTTCGGGATCGGTCTTGAGCTCGATCACCGCCGGCTTCTTCGACGCGACGGCGCGGCGGAAGGCGGGCAGGAAATCGTCGGTCTTCTCGACCGTCTCGCCGTGGCAGCCCAACGCGCGCGCGAACGCGGCGAAATCCGGGTTGACCAGATCGGTGCCCACGACGCGGCCGGGATGCTCTCGTTCCTGGTGCATGCGGATCGTGCCGTAGATCCGGTTGTTGAAGACGAGGATGATGGGTGCGCCGCCGTGCTGGAGTGCGGTCGCGATTTCCTGCCCCGACATCATGAAGCCGCCGTCGCCCACGCAGCCGACGACCAGCCGCCCGGGATGGACGAGCGAGGCCGCGACGGCGGCGGGAACCGAATAGCCCATCGCCCCCGACGTGGGGCCGACGAAGCGCGCCGGGCGCTTGTACGTGAGATAGCGGTGCGGCCAGCCCGTGTGGTTGCCGGCATCGACCGTGACGGTGAACTCGGCCGGCAGCTCGGCGGCGAGGGCCCGCAGCGCCTTGCCCATGTCGAGCGGGCCGTTATAGGGCGTGGGCGTCAGGTTCGCCTCGTACTGGCCGCGCGCTTCCTTCGTCCAGCCGGCCCACGGGCGGCTGGCGAGCGGCTTCAGCTTCGCCGTCGCCAATGCGAAC
>JAEUKY010000047.1 GCA_016794005.1 Rhodospirillales bacterium | reverse complement strand
GGCGAACCCGCGCCGCTGATCACGTGGCCGCTGGTCGTGACCAAGGGGCCGGGCGGGGCGCGCGAGGACGGCTTCAATCTCGGCATCTACCGCATGCAGGTGACGGGCCGGAACACCACGCTGATGCGCTGGCTCAAGCATCGCGGCGGCGCCCAGCAGCACCAGCGCTGGAAGAAGGCGGGCAAGCGCGAGCCGTTCCCGGCGGCGGTCGTGCTCGGGGCCGATCCGGGCACGATCCTCGCGGCCGTGACGCCCGTGCCCGAGACGCTGTCGGAATACCAGTTCGCGGGCCTGCTGCGCGGCAAGCGCGTCGACCTCGTCGACTGCAAGACCGTGCCGCTGAAAGTACCGGCCGAGGCCGAGATCGTTCTGGAAGGCCATGTCAGCCTCGACGATTACGGCGACGAAGGCCCCTACGGCGACCACACCGGCTATTACAATTCGGTCGAGCGGTTTCCCGTCTTCACGATTTCCGCCATCACGATGCGCCGCGATCCGATCTATCTCTCGACCTTCACCGGCCGGCCGCCGGACGAACCTTCGGTGCTGGGCGAGGCGCTCAACGACGTGTTCGTGCCGCTCTTGCGCCAGCAGTTCCCCGAGATCGTCGATTTCTGGCTGCCGCCGGAAGGCTGCTCGTACCGCATCGCCGTCGTATCGATGAAGAAGGCGTATCCGGGCCACGCCAAGCGCGTGATGATGGGCGTGTGGAGCTATCTGCGCCAGTTCATGTACACGAAGTGGGTGATCGTCGTGGACGACGACATCGACGCGCGCGACTGGAAGGACGTCATGTGGGCGATCTCCACGCGCATGGACCCGGCGCGCGACACGACGTTCGTCGAGGATACGCCGATCGACTATCTGGATTTCGCCAGCCCCGAAAGCGGGCTCGGCTCCAAGATCGGCCTCGACGCGACGAACAAGTGGCCGCCCGAGACGAAGCGCGAATGGGGCGAGAAGATCCGCATGGACGACGACGTCGTGCGCACCGTCACCGAGAAATGGGCGAAGCTCGGCCTGCCGGGCTCGGGCAAGGCGATCTGGCGTTGATCGTCCGCGCGCTGGCATTCCTCGTCCTGCTGCTGGCCACGCCCGCCTTCGCCGACGACGTCAGCCGCATGGGTGCGGTCCTCGACGTGCAGGGCATCGTCGAGGGCGACGTGACGCTGGCGGGGGCGCGCGTAACGGTCGAGGCGGAGATCGCGGGCGATCTCGTGCTCGCCGGGGCGACGGTCGGCATCGGGGCGGCCACGAAGGTCGCGCGCAACGCCTTCGTGTTCGGCGACGCGGTCGCGATGGGCGGGCAGTATTCGCAGCGCGTCTGGGCGGTCGGCAACGAAGTGGTGCTCGACGTGCGCACGGCGGGCGACGTTTCGGTCGCGGCGGCGCGCGTGATCGTCGGGCCCAACGCGCGCATCGGCGGCAGGCTGAAGGTCTGGTCGGCGGACGCGGCCGAGATCGACCCGCGCGCCGTCGTTACCGGAGGTGTGGAACAGAATTTCGGCGGGGCGACCAACGCGATCGAGGCGCTGATGGGCTATGTCGGCATGGTGATCCGCTGGGTGTTCAACGCGGCACTGGTCGTGGTCGCGGTGGCGTTCGCGGCGTTCGAGCCCGGCTTCCTGTCGGGCAGCGCGGGCCAGATCGCCGCGCGTCCCGTCGCGGCTCTGGCGTGGGGCGTCGGGCTGGGGGCGGGCGTGCCGGTGCTCGCACTTTTCGCCGCCATCACGCTGGTCGGCATCCCGTTCGCGGGCGCCCTGATCCTGTTCTTCGCGCTGGCACTCGCCATGGCCTACATCGTGTCGGCGGGCTTCGTCGGCGAGCTTGCCCTGCGCGCCGCCGGGCGGGGCGAGATGCCGGCGGCCGCCTGGCGCATCGGCGCCGTCCTTTTCGGGCTTGTGGCGCTGGCGGTGCTGCGCCATATCCCTGTCGTGGGCGATCCGCTGCTGTGGGCCGCCTACATCGTCGGTCTGGGTGCGCTCGCACTCGAGATCCACCGCCGCCTGCGATAGAAAGCGCCCCCCTCCATGCCAGCGACGACATCGACCCTCGACCTTCTCGGCGACCTGATCGCGCGCGCGAGGCGCGCGGGTGCCACCGCCGCCGACGCGGTGTTCGTCGAGGGCGTTTCGGTCAGCCACGCGCGCCGGCTGGGCAAGCTCGAGAAGCTGGAACGCGCGGAAGGCCACGACATGGGCCTGCGCGTGTTCGTCGGCCAGCGCCAGGCGATCGTCTCGTCGAACGACCGGTCGGCCAAGGCGCTCGACCCGCTGGTCGAACGCGCCGTCGCGATGGCGAAGGCGGCCCCGGAAGACCCGTATTGCGGCCTCGCCGATCCGGCCGACATCGCGCGCGATTTCCCCGATCTCGACCTCGTCGATCCGGTCGAGCCGCCGGCCGAGACGCTGATGGAGCGTGCGCGCGCCGCCGAGGACGCCGCGATGGCGGTCAAGGGCATCACCAATTCCGAGGGAGCGGAATCGAGCTGGGGGTCGAGCCGCGTCGCCCTCGTCGCGTCGAACGGCTTCGCCGCGGAATACGCGCGCTCGTCGCATTCCTTCTCGGTCGCGGTCATCGCGGGCGAGGGAACGGGCATGGAGCGCGACTACGACTGGTCGTCCACGCTGCACGCGGCCGATCTCGACGATCCGGCGACGGTCGGCAAGCGTGCCGCCGACCGCGCGATCCGCCGGCTCAACCCGCGCAAGATCGAGACGTGCAAGCTGCCGGTCATCCTCGATCCGCGCGTGTCGGGCGGGATCGTGCGCCACCTCGCCGGCGCCATCAACGGCACGTCGGTCGCGCGCGGCACCAGCTTCCTCAAGTCGAAGATGGACCAGATGGTGTTCGCCCCGGGCGTCACCATCGTCGACGACCCGTTCCGAAAGCGCGGGCTTTCCTCCAAGCCCGTCGACGGCGAAGGCATCGCGCCCAGGCGCCGCGCCCTGATCGACAAGGGGCGGCTGACGACCTGGATCCTCGACCTGCGCTCGGCCCGCCAGCTCGGGCTGAAGTCCACCGGCCACGCCGCGCGCGGCACCACCTCGCCGCCGGGCCCGTCGACCACGAATCTCTACATGGAAGCGGGCGCCATCTCGCCCGCCGCGATGCTGAAGGACGTGAAGCGCGGTCTCTACGTGACCGAGTTCATCGGCATGGGGATCAACGGCGTGACCGGCGACTACAGCCGCGGGGCCGCGGGCTACATGATCGAGGACGGCGCGCTCGCCTATCCGGTCAGCGAGGTGACGGTCGCGGGCAATCTCGTCGACATGTTCGCGAACCTGACGCCGGCCGACGATCTGGAATTCCGCTACGGCACCGACGCGCCCACGCTGCGCCTCGACGGCCTCACGATCGCGGGAATCTAGGCCGGTCCCACCAGCTTCGCCGCGTCGGGCAGCGATTCGAAAATCGCGGGCAGGTGCGCGATCACGTCGCCGTCGCCCTGCACGGGCTCGCCCGCCGGGCCCGCGATCTCCACCCGGTTCGCGGCGAGGATGCGCACGCGGCCGTGGCGCGCCAGCGTGCCGGCGGCGAGGGCCGCCATGTAGCGAAGCGTGGTGCGCGGCCCCGGATCGAGGAACAGCACGACCTGGAATCCCGGCCTGTCGAGCCGCGCGTCGGGGGCCGCGACGAAGCGCCCGCCGTAATAGTGGCCGTTGCACACCAGCACGGACGCCGCGCGGTGCGGCGCGCCGTCGACAGTCACGTCGTAGAGCCGCGATCCGAAGACGAAGAGCTGGCGCAGCGTTTCCAGCGCGTAGGCCCCCTTGCCGATCGCGCGCTTGAGCCGCGTGGACACGTCGCGCACGACGTGCGCGTCGAAGCCCACGCCCGCCATCATCGAGAAGCGCCGCCCGTTGACCGTGCCCAGCGACACGGCGCGCGGGCTTCCGTCGAGCACGGCATC
>JAEUKY010000025.1 GCA_016794005.1 Rhodospirillales bacterium | reverse complement strand
TCGGCACGGAAGGTGCGGCGGGGGCGAGCCCCTATGCGCTGCTCGCCGTGCTCGACGGGCTGCGCGCCGTCGGCTTCGAGGAGACCGCGCGGCGGCTCGCCCTCGAAGCGGCGATCGCCTCGGGGCTCTGAGCGGGCATGGTGCGCGGCCGGCCGTCGAAACCCAAAGCCGACCTGTCCGCGCACGCCGAGAACTTCGTCGAGATGCTGCGCGCCGAGCGCAATGCCTCGGCCAACACCGAACGCGCCTACCGCGCCGACATCGCGGATTACGAAACCTTCCTCGGCCGGCGCGGAACAAGCGTGCGCGACGCCGATGCGGCCGCGGCACGCGCGTACCTGAAGCAGGTCACGCAGGCGGGGCTTGCCCCGCGCAGTGCGGCACGCAGGCTGTCGGCACTGCGCCAGCTCCACCGCTTCCTCGTTTCCGAAGGCATCCGCGCCGACGATCCGCTGGCCACGCTCGATGCGCCGCGCACGGGCCGCGCGTTGCCCAAGATCCTGTCCGAGGACGAGGTGCAGGCCCTGCTCGCCGCCGCACGCGAAACCGAAGGTATCGACGGCGTGCGGCTCGTCTGCATCCTCGAGATCCTCTATTCGAGCGGGCTGCGCGTGTCCGAACTCGCGGGGCTGAAGCTCGCCTCCCTGTCGCGCGACGGGCGCTTCCTGATCGTGCGCGGCAAGGGCGACAAGGAGCGGCTCGTTCCGCTGTCGGCCCCGGCACTCGCCGCCCTCGAAGCGTGGCGTGCGGCACGCCTGCAGGAATTCCCGCTTGCGGCGAAGTCGCGCTACCTGTTCCCGACGCGCGCGGCGGCCGGGCATCTCACGCCCGCGCGCATCGCGCAGCTCCTGAAGGCGCTGGCGGCCAGGGCCGGGATCGACCCGCGGCGCATTTCCCCGCACGTGCTGCGCCACGCCTTCGCGAGCCACCTCGTCGATCGCGGGGCCGACCTGCGCGCGGTCCAGCAGATGCTGGGCCATGCCGACATCGCGACCACGCAGATCTACACGCATGTCGGCGGCGAGCGGCTGAAGCGGCTCGTCGCCACGCACCATCCGCTTGCCCGACGCAAGCTCTAGAGGCTACGTTCCAGACCTGCACTTTTTCCGAGGAAATCCGCACATGGCCGCGAAGAAGAAGCCCGCCAAGAAAGCCCCCGCGAAGAAGCCTGCCAAGAAGGCAGCGCCCAGGAAAGCGGCGGCGAAAAAGCCGGTCGCGAAGAAGGCGGCGCCCAAGAAGGTCGCGGCGAAGAAGCCGATCCCGAAGAAGGTCGCCCCCAAGGCCGCCGCGAAGAAGCCGGTCGCCAAGGCGGCCCCGAAGCCCGTCGCCAAGCCGGTCGCGAAGCCCGTCCCCGCCAAGCCCGTCGCCGTCGCGAAGCCCGCGGCGAAGCCGCCGGTCGCGGCCGCCAAGCCGGTCGCCCCGCCGCCGCCGCCCAAGCCGGTGGTGAAGCCGCCCGTGAAGGGCCCCGGCGGCACGGTGCTGCCCGACGACGGCATCAAGCTCGACGCGAAGGTCACGCCCGAGCAGCTGCAGATCCTCACGCCCGAGGCGATCGCTTTCGTCGTGGAACTGGAGCGCAAGTTCGGCGCGCGCCGCCACGAACTGCTTGCCGCACGCGTCGAACGCCAGAAGCGCCTCGATGCCGGCGAGCGTCCGGATTTCCTGCCCCAGACGCGCTCGATCCGCGAAGCGGAATGGACCGTCGCGCCGCTGCCGAAGGACATCCTCGACCGCCGCGTCGAGATCACCGGGCCGGTCGACCGCAAGATGGTCATCAACGCGCTCAACTCGGGTGCCAACGTGTTCATGGCGGACTTCGAGGACGCCTCGACGCCGACCTGGGCCAACCTGATCGACGGCCACGTCAACCTGCGCGACGCCAACGCCGGCACGATCGCGTTCACCGATCCGAAGACGGGCAAGGGCTACAAGCTCAACCCCAAGCATGCGGTGCTGTTCGTGCGCCCGCGCGGCTGGGCGCTGCCCGAGAAGCACCTGATCGTCGACGGCAAGCCGATGTCGGGCGCGCTGTTCGATTTCGGTCTCTACTTCTTCCACAACGCCAAGCAGCTTCTGAAGAAGGGCTCGGGCCCGTACTTCTATCTGCCGAAGATGGAAAGCCATCTGGAAGCGCGCCTGTGGAACGACGTGTTCGTCCACGCGCAGGAGAAGCTGGGCGTCAAGCGCGGCTCGATCAAGGCGACCGTGCTGATCGAGACGATCCTCGCCTCGTTCGAGATGGACGAGATCCTCTACGAGCTGCGCGAGCATTCGGCCGGCCTCAATTGCGGGCGCTGGGATTACATCTTCAGCTTCATCAAGAAGTTCGCCGAGCAGCCCAACTACCTGATGCCGGACCGCGGCCAGGTGACGATGACGTCGCACTTCATGCGCTCGTACAGCCAGCTCGTCATCAAGACGTGCCACCGGCGCAACGTGCACGCGATGGGCGGCATGGCGGCACAGATCCCGATCAAGGACGATCCGGCCGCCAACGAGGCCGCGATGGCCAAGGTGCGCGCCGACAAGGACCGCGAGGCTTCCGACGGCCACGACGGCACGTGGGTGGCGCATCCGGGCCTCGTGCCCATCGCCAAGGCGGTGTTCGACGAGAAGATGAAGGACGCCAACCAGATCGCGCGCAAGCGCCAGGACGTGCATGTCGTGGCGGCCGACCTGATCCAGGTGCCGGCCGGCACGATGACCGAGGCCGGCCTGCGGCAGAACTGCGCCGTGGGCATCGGCTATCTGGAAGCGTGGCTGCGGGGGCTGGGCTGCGTGCCGCTCTACAACCTGATGGAAGACGCCGCCACCGCCGAGATCAGCCGCGC
>JAEUKY010000380.1 GCA_016794005.1 Rhodospirillales bacterium | reverse complement strand
GAGCGTTTCGGCCTCGACTCGCCGGCCTATCTGCCGGCGGGGCGCAAGTTCCAGCGAACGCGCGCGGCCGAGTAGCTCGGGTTTTCATGCTGGCGCTTCGCAAACTCGGACCCGCGCCGGGTGTGGCTCTCGTCGACGTCGACGAGCCCGAAATCGCGGGTCCGGACGACGTGAAGATCGAGGTGACGGCCGCAGGCATCTGCGGCTCCGACCTGCACATCGATCACTGGTCGCCGGGCTACCACCATCTGGGACCTTCGCTGCCGCTGACGCTCGGGCACGAGTTCGTCGGTCGCGTGGTCGGCCGCGGATCGTCCGGGCCGGGACCGGCCATCGGCAGCCGCGTTACGGTCGTGCCCGCCACGACATGCGGCCGTTGTGCCGCGTGCGCGGCCGCGGACTTCGACGCCTGCCGCGAACGGCGCGGGATCGGCGTGATGCGCGACGGCGGGTTCGCCCGCCATGTCGTCGTCCCGGCGCGCAACTGCATCCCGATTCCCGACGACCTGCCGGACGAGGTGGCGGCACTCACCGAGCCTGTCGCCATCGGCGTCAACGCGGTGATCACGGCAGCGCTGGTGTCCGGCGAGAAGGTCGTCGTGTTCGGACCCGGAACGATCGGGCAGGCGATCGCCGTCGAAGCCCGGCGCGCGGGCGCCGCTGTGACGGTCGTCGGGTTCCGGGACGCGAGCCGATTCGCCGTCCTTCGCGCGCTCGGCTTCGCCGATCTGATCGATCTCGGCGACTCCACGCAGGCATCGGCGCTCTCGGCGCTGTCGGATTCCATCGACTGCGTCTTCGAAGCTTCGGGTGCCGCATCGGCGTTCAAGGCGGCCCCCGGTCTGCTGCGTCCGAAGGGCCGGCTCGTCGTCGTCGGCATCCACTCTTCGACCGGCGAGATCGACCTCGTCCGCCTCGTGCGCAAGCGCCTGCAGGTGTTGGGATCCTTCAGCTCGCCCGGTGCGATCTGGCCGGACGTGGTCGGGCGACTTGCGGCGGACCCGACGACGTACGCGAAGTTCGTCACGCACCGCTATTCGCTCGAGAACGCGCTCGCAGGTTTCGACGTCGGCCACCGGCGGGAAGCGTCGAAGGTCATCGTGCGGCCGGCCTGAAGGCCGCCGCACCGGACCTGGTCAGGTGCGCGGAACCATCAGTGCGACGAGGCGACGCACGTCGGTGACCGTCTCGATCCTGTCGACCATGTCCACGAGCTCGCGCGCCGCGCCGGCCGGTATCACGGTCGTCAGCAGGTCGAGCGCCTTCTCCTGCACCTGGGCCTTCGACATCGGGTTCTCCGCGCGGCCCAGCACGTTCCGGTCCTGATCCGCGACGAACGTGCCGCGGCGGGTCTCGACCTCGACCTGCGCATCGAAGCGGGCGAGATGCGGCTTCGGACCGAGAAAGTCGATGCGCTGGCCGACGGCGACAACCGCCGGGTCCCGCATCCTTTCGGCGTCGTGCGCGGAATCGAACGTCAGCCTTCCGTCGACGAGCGTGACGGCCATGCAGTAGCGGAGATTGACGTCGGGCATCTGGGTCTTGTCGCCGATGACCTTGTACCAGTCCTCGTTGTAGTAGATGCGGATCCGTTCGGTTTCCCCGGCGCCGACGCCGTGCTGGCGGATGATCTTCTCGAGTGCCGCGAGAGGTGCAGCGATCGGGTAACCGACCGGATAGCACTTGATGTCGGTCTCGAGAATCTCGTGGCGCGCGCCAAGCGCGTCGGTCAGGGCGGCCGGTCGAGGACTGGCGGTAATCGCATCGAGCATGTTGCGGTCGTTCATTTCAAGCACGTCCCCGCCGCCCGAGAAGCCGGCACGCACCAGCGCCGCACACTTGGCACCGTTCATCGCCGGCATGCCGGCGAAGACGTAGCTCTTCAGGGTGTGGCGCGCATCGCGCCGCCAGGTCGTGAGACCCGACGCTTCCTGGGCGAGGTAGTTCAGCAGGATCTTGAACTTCTCGGCATCGAACCCCATCAGGGATCCGGCGGCGTAACCGGCGCCGAACAGCGGGCCATAGGCATGGCTCGACATGGACGACTGCTTGAAGGTCATTCCCGCGCCGAACGCCTTGGCGAACCGGATCGTCATCTCGTAGCCGAGGATCGTCGCGCGCAGAAGGCGCGCGCCGTTCGTTCCCAGTTCCTCCGCGACCGATATCGCCGAGGGGACGACGCCGCAGCCCGGGTGGGTCTGGCTTTCCTCGTGCGAATCGTCCGATTCGTCGGCATGCGCGGCCATGCCGTTGGCAAGCACGGCCTCGCAAAGCGGCGCACGCAGCGCCGTGCCGAGGATCGAGGCGGCCGGGCGCCCCCCCAGCGAGACGGCATAGCGCTGGCCCGCGACGCCCGCCTCGAGGGCAGCGCCCGAGACGATCGCGGCCAGCGTGTCGAGAAGCTGCAGCTTGCCCTTTTCGAGGACTTCCTGCGGATAGTCGGCGGTCGCGGCGGCGGCGGCGTGCGCGGCGACGACACCGCCATAGTCGAATTCCCGGTCGATCATGTCCAGTTCCATACGCGCCATTCCGCCGCGTATTGCGACGCTCCCGAGCCGATTTCCGCATCCGGCGTCCGATGCCGGTTGACAGTCTGCCGCATTCATTCATAGTTTATGAGAGCGCTTACATCAACGCCAATCGCGCGACCCGAAAAGAGAGCGACACGGGATGGAAACGAGGTTCGGGGTCGTCGGAACGGCGCATTGGGCGACGAGCGTCCATACCGTCGGGCTTCAGCGGACGCAGGGCGCGCGTCTTGTCGGCGTGTGGGGGCGCGATCCCGAAAAGACGAGGGACCTGGCCGCCGCACGCGGTGTCGCACCATTCGCGCGCTTCGAGGATCTGCTCGACGAGGTCGACGCGGTCAGCTTCGCCGTCCCCCCGCAGATCCAGGAGGAACTTGCCCTGCGGGCGCTGCTCGCGGGCAAGCACGTTCTCCTCGAAAAGCCGATCGCGACGACCGCCCGCGCCGCCAACGCACTGGCCGAGGCGGCCGAGCGTGCCGATGCCGCCAGCGTGGTGTTCTTCATGCGGCGCTTCGTTCCGGAGACCGCCGAGTTCATCGCGCGACATGCCGGCGGGGGCTGGCAGGAGGCCGAGGTCGAGGTCCGTTCCGCCACATTCGCCCCCGACAGCCCGTACCGGAACTCCGTCTGGCGGCAGGTCGCCGGATCGGAACTCTGGGATGTCGGACCCCATGTCCTGTCGATCCTGCTTCCGATGCTCGGCCCGGTCACGAGCGCGCGCGCGCTGACGCCCGAAGGGAACTTCATCCGGTTCGAAACGACGCATGCCGGCGGCGGGCGTGCGCTGACCCGAATCAACCAGCGCGCCGAACCCGGCGACGTGCGGAACATCTACCGCTTCCGCGGCCCGGCCGGCGAGGTCGCGGCGCCGGAGCCGGTGCTCGACAGGCCGGCCAACTTCGTGCGCGCGGCCGCCGCACTGGTCGAACGGATCGGCGACAAGTCGCGGGCCCATCCCTGCGACGTGACGTTCGGTGCGCAAACCGTGCGCGTTCTCGAGCAGGTCGCGCCGTGGCGAGCGGCATGACGAAGCTGACCTTCTTCGATCGACCGGCGATCGCGTGGGCGATCGCGGCCGTGTGGCTCGCCTATCTCGTCGCGATTCCCATCGGGTACATGACGGTCGACAGCCTGACCGACAATGGCCTGACGCTCGCCGCCTATGCCGAGTTCTTCGAGGATCCGAAGCTCCGCACCGCGATGCGCAACAGCCTCTCCGTCGCGGCCGGCGTCGCGGTATTGAGCGTTCTCGTCGGCGCGCCGCTCGCCTTCGGCGTCGCTCGGACGCAAATGCACGGCCGGACGCTTGTCAGTGCGGCCATGATCGTGTGCCTCGTCAGTCCCGACTTCCTTCTCGCGATGGCGTACATCGCGCTCGCGGGACCCAACGCCGGATACTTCAATCAGGCCATTCGCACGGTCTTCGACCTGAAGATGGAATCCGGTCCGCTCAACATCTTCACGCTCTGGGGGCTGGTGCTAACGGCGCTGCCGCACGGCGTATCGTACGTGTTCCTGGCGCTCGTGCCGGCGCTGCGAAACGTCGATCCGGCGCTCGAGGAGGCATCGCGTGTGCAGGGTGCGGGCCCGCTCGAGACGATCCGCGACGTGACGCTGCCGCTGATGCGGCCGGCGCTGCTGTCGGGCGCGCTGCTGGCGTTCTCCGGCAGCCTCGCGATGTACGGCCCGCCGCACATGCTGCGGCTCAACGTGCTGACGATATCAATCCGCGAATCGCTCATCCGTCTCGACTTCAAAGCCGCTTCCGCCGCCTCGATGATCCTGATCCTCATGTCGCTGGCGGCCCTCGTGCTCTACCGGCACTCCACCCGGCAGGCGGAGAGATTCCGCACCGTCGGCGGCAAGTCGTTCTCCGAACGCTCGGGTGCCGAAGGGCGCGTTGCGGCCGCATTCACGGTTCTCGGCATCGTCTACGTGCTCGCCGTCCTCGTCGTTCCATATGGCGGCATGACCGTCATCTCGCTCATGAAGAGCGTGGGAATGGGCTTTTCGGCGGGCAACTGGTCTTTCGACAATTACCGCGCGGTCTTCTCGGATCCGGCCGTCCGCAACGCGGCGACGCTGAGCGTCTCGCTCGCCGCCTCGACCGCAACGCTCGTCACGGTCATGGGGTTCCTCGTCGCCTACGTCGTCATCCGGATGAAGCTTCGCGGGCGCTGGCTGCTCGACTACATGTCGATCATTCCGCTCGCCGTGCCGGGAACGGCGCTGGCCATCGCCCTTGCCGTCGTCTACCTGAATCCGCCGCTCAACGCGCTCGGGCTCTATGGCGGCTTCGGGATCCTGTTCGTCGCCTACGTGACGCGATTCATCACCTTCGGCGTGCGTACGAGCCAGAGCTCCCTGATCCAGCTCTCGCCCGAATTCGAAGAGGCCTCGCGCGTGGGCGGGGCTGGGGGCCTCAAGACCGTGGCGCTCATCACTCTGCCGATGATGCGTCAGGCGCTCGTCTACGCTTGGCTGCTGGTGTTCGTGCTGGCGCTCCCGGAACTGAGCGCTTCGATCATCCTCAAGGGCATCCACACCCAGACCCTCTCCACCGTGCTTCTCGACATCTGGAACGGCAACGGCGGCCTCGCGCAGGCCTGCGCGTTCGGAATGACGATGTTCGCCTCGGTCGGAATTCTCCTGCTCACGGCCGCCGCGATCGCGAAGCGCGCGACCGGCGGGCTGCGTATCGGAACCTGAACCCAGAAAACAATAGGGAGGAAACCATGGATAAGAAGCCCCGGATCCGTCTGCTGGCAACCGCCTGGATCGGCGCCCTGATCGCCGTCGCGCCCGCGTCGGCGCAGCAGAAGCTCACGATCTACTCCGCCTACGAGAACTCGCAGATCGCTCCCTTGACCAAGGCTTTTGAAGCGAAAAACCCCGGCGTCTCGATCGACCATTTCCGCCAGCCAGGCGAGGAACTGCTCGCGACGATCGAGTTGGAGCTTCGCGCCCGGTCGCCGAAGGCGGACGTCGTGGGGGTCAACGACGCCTCCATCGCCTATCTGCAGAGGCGGCACGACGCGTTCGAGCCGTACGTCGCCAAGGACGTCGAAAAGGCACGCGCAGAGCTGCGCAGCCCGCAGAACGTCTTCACGCCGGCGTTCGTCAATCTCTACCTGATCCACTACAACACGCGGAGGATCTCCGAGGCCGACGTGCCGAAGAGCTGGGCGGATCTCCTCGATCCGAAGTGGAAGAACCAGATCGCGATGGCCGATCCGAGCAGCTCGCAGTCGGTCCAGTCCTTCGTCTGGTTCATCGCTGATCATCTCGTGAAGGTCGATCCGGCCAGGTTCGGGTGGGACTATTTCAAGCGGATGGGAGCCAACGGCGTCCATCTCGAATCGTCGCACGGCACGATCCGGGATCTGACCGTCAGCGGCGAACGGCCGATCGGGATCAACCTCCTGGCGAATGCCCAGACGGCGAAGAACCGCGGCGAGCCGACGAGCAACATCTGGCCGCGCGAAGGCGTGCCGGGCGAGCTTTCCGCCTTCGGCCTGCTGCGCGCGGCGAAGAACAAGGATCTCGGCAAGAAGTGGCTCGACTTCATCATCTCGCCCGAAGGGCAGGGGTTGATGCCGGCGTCCCTTGGCGGCGCGCCGGTCCGCAACGACGTCGCATACAAGTATCCGGACGGCTCGTCTCTCGAACAGGTGAAGATCATCCCTGTCGACTCAGCTTTCATCTCCGAGAACAAGCGCACGCAGGCGCGGAAGTTCCATGACGCCGTCGGAAAGTAAAGGCGGCGGATCGGCTTCGCCGGAGGCGCCTGCGCGCGCCTCCGGCGTGGATCTGCGCGTGGAGGGGCTGCGCAAGTCCTACGGGTCGGTCGTCGCCGTCCACGAGGTCGGATTCGAGATTCCGGCGGGCAAGATGATCTCGCTCATCGGACCGAGCGGCTGCGGCAAGACCACCACCCTGCGCATGATCGCGGGCCTCGAACAGCCCGACGTCGGCCGCATCGTCGCGGGCGGGCGCGTCCTCGTCGACGGAGATGCCCGACTTCCGCCCGAGCAGCGCGATCTCGGGATGGTCTTCCAGAGCTATGCGCTGTGGCCGCACATGACGGTGTTCGACAATCTCGCCTACGGCCTCAAGCGGCGCGGTCATGCACGGGAGGCGATCGCCGCCAAAGTCGCCGAAGTCCTGCGCATCGTCGGCATGTCGCAGTACGGCGAACGATATCCGGGACAGCTCTCCGGCGGCCAGCAGCAGCGCGTGGCGCTCTCGCGCGCCATCGCCACGGAGCCGGGTATCCTTCTGTTCGACGAGCCGCTTTCGAATCTGGACGCGGTATTGCGCGAACAGATGCGCTTCGAGATCCGGTCGCTCCAGCAGCGTCTCGGCATCACCGGCGTCTACGTCACGCACAGCCAGGACGAGGCGCTGGCGATGTCGGACCAGATCGCCGTCATGCGCGATGGTCGAATCGTCCAGATCGGCCGGCCGGTCGAGATATACGGTCGCCCGGTCTCGCGTTTCGTCGCCGCATTCATCGGACTTACGAACATCGTCGAACTTCACGGAATCGAGGCCCGGGGCGGCGGGATAACCGGGGCGCTGCCGGGCGGAGGATCGATCCGTGCCGGCGTCGGAGCCATTTCGGCCGCGCTTTCGCGCGGTACTGCCGCCGTGTCGATTCGCCCGGTCGAGATAGCGATCCGGCGCGATGCCGGCAGCGCCGATGCCGACAACCGGCTTGCCGGGCGGGTGCGCACGACTGCTTTCACGGGCGGACTCATCGACTATTTCGTCGACGTCGGCGGCGGATTGGAACTCCGCGTCCAGACGACGCCGCCGGCTGCGGCGGAGCCAGGCGAAGAGGTGACGCTTTCCTTTGCCGCCGACCGAACGGTCGTACTCGAGGACTGAAACGAGACAGGATCGGAACGAACGATGACGATCAAGAAGGCCGAAAGCTGGATACTGCGGTTCCCCTCGAACCGCGCCGCCGCCGAGCGCAGCGACGAATTCTTCGAGCTGATCGGTGTGACGATCGAGGACGCGAAGGGCGGACGCGGGACGGGCTGGACGTTCACGTCCGACTACGGCGGCGGTGAGGCAGTCAAGGCGATGCTCGACGTCGTGCTGCTGCCCCGCGTGATCGGGCGC
>JAEUKY010000378.1 GCA_016794005.1 Rhodospirillales bacterium | reverse complement strand
ATTCGGCGTCGACGTCGTGTGCGTCGACAAGGACGAAGCCAAGATCGCGCGCCTGAAGGCGGGCGGCATCCCGATCTTCGAACCGGGTCTCGACAAGCTGGTCGAGACGAACGTCAAGGCCGGCCGCCTCAGCTTCACGACGAACCTCGCCGAAGCCGTTCCGGGTGCCGATGCGGTGTTCATCGCCGTCGGCACGCCGTCGCGCCGCGGCGACGGGCACGCCGACCTTTCCTACGTCTACGCCGCCGCCGAGGAAATCGGCCGCGCGCTGACGGGCTATGCCGTCGTCGTGACGAAATCGACCGTGCCCGTGGGCACGGGCCGCGAAGTGCAGCGCCGTATTCGCGCCGTGCGCCCGGACGCGCAGTTCGACGTGGCGTCGAACCCGGAGTTCCTGCGCGAGGGTGCGGCCATCGGCGATTTCATGCGCCCCGACCGCGTGGTCATCGGCTGCGAGAGCGAGCGCGCGCGCGAAGTAATGCGCCAGCTCTACCGGCCGCTGTATCTCATCGAAACGCCGATCGTGTTCACGTCGCTGGAGACGTCCGAGCTGATCAAGTACGCGGCCAACACGTTCCTTGCCGCCAAGATCACGTTCATCAACGAGATCGCGGACCTGTGCGAGAAGGTCGGTGCGGACGTGCACGACGTCGCCAAGGGCATCGGCCTCGACGGGCGCATCGGCAAGAAGTTCCTGCATCCGGGCCCGGGTTACGGCGGCTCGTGCTTCCCGAAGGATACGCTGGCGCTGGTCAAGACCGCGCAGGATTACGGCGCGCCCCTTCGCATCATCGAGACGGTCGTCGACATCAACGACAAGCGCAAGAAGAAGATGGCCGACAAGGTCGTCGCGGCATGCGGCGGTTCGGTCAAGGGCAAGAAGGTCGCGGTCCTCGGCCTCACCTTCAAGCCCAACACCGACGACATGCGCGACAGCCCGTCGCTCGACATCCTGCCGGCCCTGCAGAAGGCCGGTGCCCGCCTCGTCGCCTACGATCCCGAAGGCATGCACGAGGCGCGTCAGATGCTGCCCGGCGTCGAGCTGGCGGAAGACGCCTACGCGACGATGGAGGGGGCCGACGCGCTGGTCATCGTCACGGAATGGAACCAGTTCCGTTCGCTGCAGCTCGACCGCGTGAAGAAGCTGATGAAGTCGCCGGTCGTCGTCGACCTGCGCAACGTCTATTCGCCGGCCGACATGGCGGCCGCCGGGTTCGACTACCACTCCATCGGCCGTCCGCGCACGGCCAAGGGGTCGGGTGCCGGCGAATGAGCTTCCGCCACGCCTTCGAACCCACGATCCTCCGCGAATACGACGTGCGCGGAATCGTCGGCAGGACGCTCCACGAGGCCGACGCCTACGCGATCGGCCGCGGCTTCGGCTCGGCCCTCGTCGACAAGGGCGGCAGGCGCGTCGCCGTCGGCTGGGACGGGCGGCTGTCGTCGCCGGCCCTGGTCGCGAAGGTGGTGGCCGGTCTTTCCGATTGCGGGCTCGACGTGCTGCGCAGCGGGCTCGGCCCCACGCCGCAGCTCTACTACGCCGTGCGCGAGAACCATCTCGACGGCGGCGTGATGATCACCGGGTCGCACAACCCGGCGGATTACAACGGCTTCAAGATGATGCTCGCCAAGGCGTCGTTCTGGGGGGCCGACATCCAGGCGATGGGCAAGCGCACGGCCGACGGGAACGTCGCGACCGGCAAGGGCAAGGTTTCCGACATCGCGGTCGTGGCCGCCTATATCGACCGGCTGCTGCGCGACTATCCCAAGAATGCGCGCCCGCTGACGGTCGTGTGGGACGCGGGCAACGGCTCGATGGGCGACGTGCTTGTCGCGGTGACGAAGCGCCTGCCGGGCCGGCACGTGCTGCTCAACGAGAAGATCGACGGCACGTTCCCGGCCCACCATCCCGATCCGACGGTCGCCAAGAACCTCGTGCAGCTCCAGCAGGCGGTCCTGCGCGAGAAGGCCGATCTGGGCATCGCGTTCGACGGCGATGGCGACCGCATCGGCGTGGTCGACGGGGAGGCCCGCATCCTGTGGGGCGACCAGCTGATCGCCGTGCTTGCGTCCGAGATCCTCGCCCGCCTGCCGGGCTCGACGATCATCGCCGACGTGAAGGCCAGCCAGGTCCTGTTCGACGAGATCGCCCGCATGGGCGGCAAGCCGCTGATGTGGAAGACCGGCCATTCGATCATCAAGACCAAGATGGTCGAGACGGTCGCCCCGCTCGCGGGCGAGATGTCGGGCCACATTTTCTTCGCCGACGGCTGGTACGGCTTCGACGACGCGATGTACGCCGGCCTGCGCCTGCTCGCGATCCTTTCGACCGGCAGCACGACGCTGGCCCAGTTCCGCGACCGCATGCCGGCCGTGGTCAACACGCCCGAACTGCGCTTCCCCTGCGCCGACACGCGCAAGCGCGGCGTGGTGGAAGAGGTGGCCGCGCGCCTGAAGGCCGCCGGCGCCTCGTTCAGCGACGTCGACGGCGTGCGCGTGAACACCGCCGACGGCTGGTGGCTGCTGCGCGCGTCGAACACGCAGGACGTGCTGGTGGCGCGCTGCGAGGCGAAGGGCGAGGCGGGGCTGGCGCGCCTCAAGGCCGACCTCGAAGCCCAGCTCGGCAAGTCGGGCGTGGCGCTGCCCGAAGACGCCGCCGCCGGGCACTGATGCGGTTCTTTTTCTACGGCACGCTGATCGACCCGGACGTGCGCCGGGCCGTGCTGGGCAGGCTCGCGCCCGCGTCGGTCGAGCCGGCGACGCTGAAAGGCTGGCGGCGCTTCTCGGCGAAGGGCGTCACGTTCCCCATCGCGCGGCCCGA
>JAEUKY010000353.1 GCA_016794005.1 Rhodospirillales bacterium | reverse complement strand
GGCCGAGCCGTCCTTGGCGGTGATCTGGCCGGCGGGAGGCGTATCGCGCATGTCGAGCTCGACGTTGAACACGTAGACGGTGCCGATCGTCGCGACGTCGATCTTCGGATCGCGCTTGAGCGAGGCGACATCCGTCGCCGGCACGCGCGTGATCAGGTCGAGCTGACCCGCCTTGAGCTGGGCCACGCGCGCCGCGTCGTTCGGGATCTCCTTGCGCACATGGCGCGCCCAGGGCTCCTTGGGACCCCAGTAACCGTCGAAGCGATCGAGAACCAGATCGCCCTTCGGCTGCCACGAGACGTACTTGTACGGGCCCGTGCCGATCGCGGCCTTGCCGCCGTTGAACGCCTCGTTGGCGCTCTCCTTCGTCAGGCCGGCCGCCGCCTTGTGCGAGACGATGAACAGGCGGATGAAATCGTAGGGTAGGATCGGCGCCGGACCATCCGTCTCGATATGGACGGTGTGCGCATCGACGATCTTCACCGCCTTCACGCGGCGTACGTAGATCGTCGTCGGGTTCGGGCCGGCGACGACCGGGATGCGCTCGATCGAGAACTTCACGTCCTCGGCCGTGAAATCGGAGCCGTCGTGGAACTTGACGCCGCGGCGCAGCTTGAATTCCCACGTCGTCGGATTGAGGACCTTCCAGCTTTCGGCGAGGCGCGGCTCGACCTCGAGCCCGTCGCCCGACCAGGTCAGCGTGTCGAAGATGTGCTTGAGGGATTCGGCATGCGTGCCGGTTGCGGTGAAGTGCGGATCGATCGAGTCCGGTCCGCCGCGCACGCCGATGGTCAGAGTCTGTGCCGAGACGCCGGAAGCAAGCGACAGTGCGAGTGCCCCGCCCGCCAGCGCTCCGCGCGCCCAATTCGAGAAATGGTTCATGTCACGGTCTCCCTTGGATCTGAGTTGGCCAGTTCGGTTTTTCGAGAATGATCTTTTCGAGTAGTGCTTCCAGCGTCCGGCGCTCTGCTGCCGTCAGTGCACTTGCCATGCCGTTCTCGTGCGCTACGAAAGCCGGCACGGTCCTTGCGACGATCCGTCGGCCACGGGCAGTCAGGGTCAAGATCAGGCGCCGCCGGTCGCGCGGATCGGCGCGGCGCTCGATCAGCTTCTTGCGCAGGACGGCATTCACGCCGCGCGACAGGGTATTCTTCGGGCGGGCGGTGGAAGCGGCGATGTCATCCGCGGTAATGCCGTCCTTCAGCGCCAGGGCATAGAGGACGATGTGCTCGGGCATGGTCAGGCGCAGTTCGCGCCAGATCCAGTCGTAGAGCGGCTGATTGAAATGGTGGGCGATGAAATTGACGCGGAACGACAGTCGGCAGGGATTCTTCCAGAGTTTGACGCCGATCATCGGATGCGGACCGTCCGGCGACGTATCGCGCCGGGCCGACACTCTGGCGAAGTTGCGTCCGCGCTTGCTTGCCACCACGCCCCCCGAAAGATGGCGGAACCTTGACGCATGCGCGAAGGGGCTGTCAAGATGTCGGTTCTAGATGGAACCAATTCTCCGCAAGCGACCGGACCAGCGCCGGGCAACGGTCTGATGGCGCAATGATAGGCTTTTTCATCCAACGTCTTGTGCAGGCGCTGATCGTGATGCTCCTCATTTCGGCGCTCGTGTTCGCCGGAGTGTACGGCATCGGCAATCCGATCGACGTGCTGCTTTCCCCGGACGCGACGCATGCGATCCGCGAGGCGACGATCCGGGCCTACGGTCTCGACCAGCCGCTGTGGATCCAGTATCGCGACTTCCTGTTGCGCCTCGCTTCCGGCGACTTCGGCCGTTCGTTCGTGTTCAATATGCCGGTCCTCGAACTGATCCTTTCGCGCCTGCCGGCGACCCTCGAACTCACGATCGTCGCGGTCGTCGGCGCTACGGCGCTGGGCGTTCCGCTCGGCATGTATGCCGGCTACCGCCCCGACGGATTCGCCGCCAAATCGATCATGGCGCTGTCTGTGCTCGGCTTCTCGGTTCCCACCTTCTGGATCGGGCTGGTGCTGATTCTCACTTTCGCCGTAACACTCGGCTGGCTGCCGGCCGGCGGGCGCGGCGAGACCGAGATGCTGTTCGGCGTTCCGTGGAGTTTCCTTACGCTCGACGGCTGGAGCTATCTGGCACTTCCGGCACTGAACCTGTCGCTGTTCAAGTTCGCGATGATGGTGCGTCTCGCGCGGGCCGGCACGCGCGAAGCGATGCTCGGCGACACCGTCAAGTTCGCGCGCGCCGCGGGGGAGAGCGAAACGACGATCCTGCGCCGCCACGTGCTGCGCCTGATCGCGATCCCGATCGTCACCGTCTTCGGTCTCGAGTTCGGATCGACTCTCGCATTCGCCGTCGTGACCGAGACCATCTTCTCGTGGCCCGGCGTGGGCAAGCTCATCATCGACAGCATTTCCACGCTCGACCGGCCGGTCATGGTCGCCTATCTGATGCTGGTCGCGTTCCTGTTCATCTTCATCAATTTCTTCGTCGACATCGCCTACGCGGCACTCGATCCGCGCCTGCGCACGGGCCGCGCGAAATGACCGGCACCTCGCCCCTTGGCCGATTCTGGTCCGAGTTCCGCGAGAACGGCGTCGCGTTCGCCGCCCTGTGCATGGTGCTGGCGATCGTAGGTGTCGCGATATTCGCACCGATCGTGGCGCCGCAGGATCCGTACGATCTCGCCACGCTCGTCCTCGCCGACGCAAGACGGCCACCGGGCTTCCTCGGTACGAAAGGCTTCGTCCACTGGCTGGGGACGGATGCGCAAGGACGCGACCTCCTGTCTGCGATTCTCTACGGCCTGCGCGTGTCGCTGCAGGTCGGGCTGGCGGCCGGAACCTTCGCGTTCGTCGTTGGCGCTTCGCTGGGTGCCATCGCCGCGTTCGCCGGCGGCCGGGTCGAGATGCTGATCATGCGCTTCATCGACCTGCAGCTCTCCTTTCCGGCGATCCTGCTTGCCCTCGTCCTCGTCGCGGTCCTCGGACCGGGCAAGTGGCAGCTCATCGCCGCCCTCGTCACCGCGCAGTACGCCTATTTCGCGCGTACCGCGCACGGAGCCGCCTCGGCGGAGCGTTCGAAGGACTATGTCGTCGCCGCGCTCTCCACGCCGCTGTCCGCCAAGCGCGTCGTGTTCCGCCACATCCTGCCCAACTGCCTGCCGCCCCTGATCGTCGTCGCGACGGTTCAGGTCGCGAATTCGATCGCGCTCGAAGCCACGCTTTCGTTCCTCGGTCTCGGTCTTCCGGTGACCGAACCGTCGCTGGGCATGCTGATCGCCAACGGGTTCCAGTACATGCTGTCGGGCCGCTACTGGATCTCGATCTATCCCGGCGTGGCGCTGATCGTGCTGATCGTCGCGATCAATCTCGTGGGCGATCAGATCCGCGACCAGCTCAATCCGAGACTGCGCCGATGACCGCCCTGCTCGAGGTCCGCGATCTCGCCACGCATTTCGCCACGCGCGCCGGCGTGCTGAAGGCGGTCGACGGCGTCAGCTTCTCCATCGAACCCGGCGAGATCGTCGGGCTGGTCGGCGAGTCCGGTTCGGGCAAGTCCGTGACCGGATTCTCGATCCTCGGCCTCGTCGATCCGCCGGGACGCATCGTGCGCGGCTCCGTGAAGCTCGATGGCAGCGAGATCGTCGGCCTTCCGGCCGAGCGGCTGCGCGAACTTCGCGGGCGGCGCATGGCGATGGTCTTCCAGGACCCGTCGACGACGCTCAACCCCGTGCTGACCATCGCGGTGCAGATGCGCCTGGCACTCGAAGCGCACGAGCGAGTCGGTGCCGCAGCCGCCCGGGCACGGGCGGCCGAACTGCTTGGCCGCGTCGGCATCCCCGACCCGGCCAACCGCCTCGACAGCTATCCCCATCAGCTGTCGGGCGGCATGCGCCAGCGCGTGGCGATCGCGATCGCGCTCCTCAACCGTCCGGCCCTCATCATCTGCGACGAGCCGACGACGGCGCTCGACGTGTCGATCCAGGCGCAGATCCTGACCGAAATGAAGGCGCTGGCTGCCGATTCCGGCACGGCACTCGTCTGGATCAGTCACGATCTAGCGACGGTGTCGGTACTCGCGAGCCGGATCCTCGTCATGTACGCCGGGCGTGTGGTCGAGGAAGGCCCGACGGCCGACGTGCTCCGCGCGCCGCGCCACCCCTATACGCGCGGCCTGCTGGACTCGCTGCCGTCGATTTCGGAACCCGGCCAGGAACTGCGGCAGATCCCGGGGTCCATGCCCTCGCTGATCGATCCGCCACCCGGCTGCGCGTTCGCACCTCGTTGTACAATTGCGGACGCCGGTTGCGCGACCATGCCCGAGATGCGCCGCGACGCATCGCGCGGCGTGCGCTGCCACAAGCCGCTTGGGGCAGGCGCATGACCGCACTTGTCTCCGTCGAGCGTGCCTCCAAGCTGTTCCGTCAAGCGCCCACGCTTCTCGAGCGGATCGCCGCGATCGCCGGCGGCCGCCTGCCCCGCCCTGTCCATGCGGTCGACGACGTGTCGCTCGAAATCGGCAAGGGCGAAGTTCTCGGGCTCGTCGGCGAGTCCGGCTGCGGGAAGTCCACGCTCGGCCGGATGATCGCCGGCATCCTCGAACCCAGCACGGGCCAGGCACATCTCGACGGCGTGCCGCTGCTCGCAGGTGCGGGCCGGGCGGTTAAGTCGACGACGCGGGTGCAGATGGTCTTCCAGGACCCGTTCGCCTCCCTCGATCCGCGCATGCGCATCGGCGACATCGTCTCCGAGGGGCCGGTCGCCAACGGGATCGTTCCGGCGTCGGAAGCGGATGCCGACACGGCGCGCTGGCTTTCGACCGTCGGCCTCGATCCGACGGTGGCTGCCCGCTATCCGCACCAGTTCTCCGGCGGCCAGCGCCAGCGCATCGCCATCGCGCGCGCCCTCGCCATGCGGCCCGACGTGCTCGTCTGCGACGAGCCGGTCGCGTCGCTCGACGTGTCGATCCAGGCGCAGATCATCAACCTGTTCCTGAAGCTGCGCCGCGAACTCGGCCTGACCATGCTGTTCATCAGCCACGATCTCGGTCTCGTACGGCACGTGTCGGACCGGATCGCGATCATGTATCTGGGCCGCATCGTCGAACTCGGCGCCACGCAGGACATCTTCGCGGCCCCGCGCCATCCCTATACGCGCGCCCTTCTCGACAGCATGCCGAAACTGCGGCTCGATTCCGATGCCGCGGTCGCATTCCGCCCGATCCAGGGAGAACTGCCCTCGCCGCTCGATCCGCCGGCCGGCTGCCACTTCCACCAGCGTTGCCCGCATGCGATCGACCGGTGCCAGGCCGAACGGCCGGCCCTGCGCCCGCTGGCAAGCCGGCAGGTCGCCTGCCTGCGCGCCGAAGATCTCAACCTCGAAACGGAGACGAGGGCATGACCGCTCCCGAATTCTCGCTGGCCATCCACGGTGGCTGCGGCGTACTGCCGCGCAGCACGATCACCGAGAAGTTTGCCGCGGACGTGCGTGCGGCGCTGCATGCCTCGCTCGCGGCCGGTGCGGCGATCCTGCGCGACGGCGGATCGGCGCTCGACGCGGTCGAGGCGGCCGTCGTCGTGATGGAAGACGCCGCCGTCTTCAACGCGGGCCACGGTGCCGCCTTCAACGAGGCCGGCGGCCACGAGCTGGATGCCGCCATCATGGACGGGCGTACGCTGGAAGCCGGTGCCGTGACCGGCGCACGCGCGATGCGCAACCCGATCCGCGTGGCGCGCGGCGTGATGGCATCGGGCGACTTCCTGCTGCTGCAGGGCGACGGCGCCGACGCGTTCGCCAGGCACAATGGCTACGACATCGTGCCTCAGAGCTATTTCGGTACCGACCAGCGCCGTCAGATGCTGGCCGAAATGAAGGCGCTGGCCGCCGAGGGACAGGCCGTGAAGGCCAACGAGGCGCAGAAACACGGCACCGTCGGTGCTGTCGCGCGCGATCGACACGGCAATCTCGCGGCTGCCACTTCGACCGGCGGATACACGAACAAGCCGGTCGGGCGCGTCGGCGATACGCCCATCGTGGGGGCCGGGACCTACGCGAACAATGCGACATGTGCGGTTTCCGGCACCGGCAAGGGCGAATATTTCATCCGCAAGGTGCTCGCCCACGAAATCTCGGCGCGCATCCAGTATCTGGGCCACAGCCTCGAGAGGGCGACGGCCGACATGGTCGCCGAACTGCGCGACTGGCAGTGCGGGGCGGGCGTGGTGGCCGTCGACCGGTATGGCAACGTCACCCTGCCTTACAATACCGAAGGCATGTATCGCGGCTCGATCACGTCGCTGAAACCGGCCAGCGTCGCGATCTACGAATAGCCGGCCCCGGATTTGCAACCACCCTATACAACGGGCGGTCGGGCCGCCTAACATCGCGCCAACGAGGGGCCGGTCGGCTCCGGAATCAAGCATGGAGGCTATCATGAAGGCATGGATTGTCGCGCTGTCGCTGGGGGCCGCGGCCGCCCTGTCGCCGGCATCGGCGCAGACGAAGCTCACGATCGGCTACAGCGGCTGGACCGGGTTCGCTCCGCTCACGCTCGCCAAGGAAGCGGGGATATTCCAGAAGAACGGCCTCGACGTGACGATGTCCAAGATCCCGCAGGCGAGCCGCCACCTTGCCATCCAGTCCGGCCAGGTCGCCTGTGCCGCGACCACCGTTGAGACCTGGGTCGTATGGAACGCCAATGGCGTGGCTACAAAACAGATTTTCCAACTCGACAAGAGCTACGGCGCCGACGGCATGGTCGTGCGAAATTCGATCGCGTCGATCAAGGATCTCAAAGGCAAGACCGTCGCGGCTTCAGCGCCTGGAACCGCCCCCTATTTCACCCTCGCCTGGTTCCTCAAGAAGAACGGCCTGTCTGTTAAGGATGTGACGATCGTCAATCTCGAACCGGGTCCGGCCGCGCAGGTCTTCATCGCCGGCCAGAACGATGCGGCGATGACCTACGAGCCGTACCTTTCCTCGGTCCGCGCAGCCCCGCAGGCCGGCAAGATCATCGCCACGACGCTCGACTACCCGATGATCATGGATACGGTCGGCTGCACGCCGAAGTTCCTTGCCGACAATCCGGCCGCCGGCAAGGCGCTGGCCGACAGCTATTTCCAGGCCCTCGAGATGATCGCGAAGGAGCCGGCAAAAGCGAACGAAATCATGGGTGCCGACGTCAAACAGACCGGCGAGCAGTTCGCCAATTCGTCGAAGTACCTGCGCTGGCAGGACAAGGCCGCCAACAAGAAGTTCTTCGAAGCCGAGTTCCAGGCCTTCTCGAACGAGGCGGCCGATCTGCTGCTGGAGATCGGCATCATCAAGACGAAGCCGGACATCGCTTCGCTCTTCGACACGCGCTTCATCCAGTGACCGGTGCGCGCCGGGAACGCTCGCGTTCCCGGCGCCGTTCCGCCCGGTTGTTCCGGTGACCCTTTTCCGTCCACTCGAGCCCGTCGGCCGCACGACGCGCATCGTGCTGGGAATCGCCTTCTTCGTCGTTTTCTTTCTTGCCTGGGCCGCAGCGACGCTGAGCGGCTACGTGCCGATCATCTTCCTCGCCGATCCGATCACGATGGTGCAGGACGGCTGGGTTCTCCTGACCAAGTTCGGCTTCTCGCGCGACATCGGCGTGACCGTGTGGCGCGTCCTGGGCGGCTTCATCCTTGCGGCGGTCGTCGCCGTCCCGCTCGGCATCCTGATGGGTGCCTACAAGTCGGTCGAAGCGTTCCTGGAGCCGTTCGTCTCCTTTGCCCGCTACCTGCCCGCCTCCGCCTTCGTGCCGCTGCTGATCCTGTGGGCCGGCATCGGCGAAACCCAGAAGCTTCTCGTCATCTTCATCGGGTCTGTTTTCCAGATCGTGCTGATGGTCGCCGTTGCGGTCGGCAATACGCGGCGCGACCTCGTCGAGGCGGCCTATACGCTGGGTGCGGGCTCGTCGAGCGTCGTCCGGCGCGTACTGATTCCGGCGAACGCGCCCGAAATCGCCGAGATTCTTCGCCTCGTCCTCGGCTGGGCCTGGACGTACGTCATCGTCGCCGAGCTGATCGGCTCTTCGTCCGGGATCGGCCACATGATCATCGAAAGCCAGGCGCTGATGGCGACGGGCCAGATCGTGTTCGGCATCATCGTGATCGGGCTGATCGGCCTCGTTTCCGACCTCGCCTTCAAGGTCGTCAACCGCGTGTTCTTCGGCTGGCGGCTGGCATGACCGGTCCCAAGCTGCGCATCGAAGGCGTTTCGCGGACATTCCCGGGCGTCGCAGGCCGTCCGCCGCTGCAGGCTCTAGAGCCGACGGAACTTTCGATCGTCGAGAACGATTTCATCACCGTTCTGGGCCCGTCCGGATGCGGGAAATCGACGCTGCTGCGCATCGTCGCCGGGCTCGATCGGCCAAGTGCGGGACGCGTACTGCTCGACGGGCGCGCGATCGACGGGCCGGGTCCGGATCGCGGCATGGTGTTCCAGTCCTATACGCTGTTTCCATGGTTGACCGTGGCCGACAACGTGGCGTTCGGCCTGCGCGAAGCCGGCGTGCCCGAGCGCGAGATCGCCGAGACCGTCGCGGAGTATCTCGAAAAGGTCGGCCTCAGGGGCTTCGAAAACCACCTCCCCAAGCAGCTTTCCGGTGGCATGCAGCAGCGCACCGCGATCGCGCGCGCGCTCGCCAACGATCCCGAGATCCTGCTGCTGGACGAGCCGTTCGGGGCGCTCGACAACCAGACGCGCGGGCTGATGCAGGAACTCCTGCTCGGCATCTGGGAGCGCGAACGGAAGACCGTGATCTTTGTCACGCACGACATCGAGGAAGCGATCTTCATGGCGTCTCGCGTCCTGGTGATGACCGCACGCCCCGGCCGGATCAAAGCCGACATTGCCGTCGAGCTGCCACATCCGCGCCACTACACCGTCAAGACGAGTCCGGAATTCTCGGCACTGAAAGCGAGGCTTACCGAGGAGATCCGCGTCGAGGCGATGCGCGCAGCCACGACGGCCTGATCTTCCATTCCGGAAAGGAGGCCCCCGATGTTCGGCCGCTTGCCCCATCGCGCACCGCCGACTTCATTCCGGCCGGCGCAAGCGTTTCATGAGCGGAGACCGCGATGGTGGGCGCTGTAGGGCTCGAACCTACGACCCGCTGATTAAGAGCTGTCAAGTAGGCTCGATTTTGAAGCAGTTTTCCGTCATCCGCTCCCCAAATGACCCCATTGAACCCCAAAGGCAATTTGGCAGCCGACGGAGGATGGGTAACTCTAAACTTACTCCTGCGGTGACCATGAGATCACCATTCCCTTGGTTCACGTCGAATACTAAACCAACGGAATAGGCGATTGTCCGCCCATGGACGACATGCCAGATCGAAAGAGGCCTGAAGTTCGCAGGCGCTTATACCGCCGGGTCAAAAGCCATTTGGCTGAGAATACTTCGATCGATCTTGGATATGCGATCGACCCCGAGCATCGCAAGATTGCGGTCTACTTCGCTGCTTAACAGTTCGATGGCATGAAGCACACCGGCCTCGCTTCCCACCGATGCCGCATAATTGAATGGCCGCCCCACGAAAACGCAACTTGCGCCGAGAGCAAGCGCCTTGATGACGTCGCTGCCGCGGCGAATGCCGCCGTCCATCATGACGGTCATGCCACCGGCTTCGCGCACAACGGATGCGAGCACGCGCAATGCCGACACGGCACCGTCGAGCTGGCGCCCTCCATGATTCGACACGATCAAGCCATCGGCGCCCGTCTTTTTCGCCAGAGCCGCATCCTCTGGGCTCAAGATCCCTTTCAGGATCAGGTTTCCTTCCCACATGTCGCGGATGCGCTCGATATGGTGCCAGCTGAACTGTGCGCGGTTCGAAAAGTCACGCGCCACCTTCGACGACAGGAGCGGTGCGCCGCGTTCGGCGAACGAATTCTCGAAATGCGGCATACCCTGCGTCAGGAGCGTCCGAAGCATCGTGCCCGTCAGCCAGCGCGGGCGGACCATTCCGTCCCACATCAGCCGGAGGCTCGGGCGCAGCGGCGTCGAAAACCCGGCCCGGATGTTGTTCTCCCGGTTTCCGGCGACCGGGAGATCCACCGTCACGACGAGAGTTCGGTAGCCTGCGGCCCGCACACGCTCCAGCAATGCCGCAATCCGCACGTCTTCGCCGGGCAGATAGGCCTGGAACCAGCTCCCCGGCGCCGCCTCGATCACTTTCTCGAGCGGCGTCAGCGATGTGGCGCTCAAGATGAACGGAATCCCGGATTTCGCAGCCGCGCGGGCAAGCACACGGTCGCCATCGAACGCCGTGAGCGCTGCAAGACCCATCGGCGCGATGCCGAAGGGCGAGGCGTATTTCGTGCCGAACAGCTCGACACTCTGGCTGCGCGCCGAAACGTCCCGCAGAACGCGCGGGACGAAGCCCCACAGCGCGAACGCCTGCCGATTGTCCGCGAGGGACGCGCCGGTTTCGGCCGCGCCCGCGACATAGCCGAAAATCGGGCGTGGAAGACGCCGTCTCGCTAACCGCTCGAAGTCGTCCAGCGCGAGAATGCCGGCAAGCGGCCCTCGTCCGGCGGAGCCGCTGAAGGACTTCCACGGATCGATCTGCGATGCGGCGGGGCTCGAAGCCATCGTGTCGGGACTACCCAGTCTACTTGTCCTGATGACTTTTCACGAAATCCATATCGAGGTCCAGCGCCAGACCAGGCCGGTCGGGGACATGCATGAACCCGTCGACCGGCACCGGCGCGTCCTTGAAGACCTTGCCGGTGATCTCCTCGAACATCAGGAGCCGCTCGAGGAACAGGGCATTGGGCACGGCCGCCGCAAGATGCAGATGGACGTTCTCCATCGCGTGCGGTGCGAACTTGACGTTCCACGCCTGCGTGAGGGCCGCGCATTTCAGCATTTCGGTATAGCCGCCGGCGCGCGCGCCATCGACCTGGACGATGTCCGCAGCCTCGGCAAGCAGCAGGTCGCGTACGCCGAATTTCGTATACTCGTGCTCGCCGGTCGCGAGCGGGATGTCCGTGCCGCGCTTGAAGCGCGCAAGTCCGGGAATGTCGTCCGCGAAGACGGGCTCTTCGAACAGCGTGATATCGTACTCGCGGATCCGGTTGGCGAGCTGAACGGCGGTCGCCGCATCGAAACAGTTGTTGGCGTCGACGAGAAGGCGGATGTCCGGCCCCACCGCCTCGCGTACCTTGCGCACGCGCACGACGTCGCGGTTGATCGCGCGGCCGCCGTCGAATCCGACCTTGAACTTGATCGCCTTGAAACCGCGCGCGACCATGGCCTTCATCTCGGCGACCAGCTCGTCGTCCGAGTACGACGTCCAGCCGCCGCTCGCGTAGACCGGAACCTTCGTGAGGTTGCCGCCCAGCAGCTTGCAGACGGGCATCCCGGCGATCTTGCCCTTCAGGTCCCACAGCGCGATGTCGACGGCGCTGAGCGCGCAGTACATCAGTCCCTTGCGGCCGACGCCACGCAGATAGTGGAAGAACTCCTGCCAGATCGCCTCGGTCTCGAGCGGATCGCGCCCGATCAGCTTCGGCGCCATATTGCGGACGATGAGGTCGCGCGCAGCCTCGCCGCCGACTTCGTGGTAGGTCACGCCGACGCCTTCCAGCCCCTGATCGGTCGCGACGCGGACGAGCAGGAACCCGATCGTCTCGACCTTCCTCGTCGCGTCGGCGAAACCGCCCGTGATCGGATACGAAACGAGATGGACGTCGATCTTGCGGATCTTGTGCTGCATTGTCATTCCTTCATCGGCACGGTTCATGCGACGCGGTAGTCGCGCCAGGCTTCCTTGGTGAATTCGACGCCGTGGCCCGGCCGCGTCGGAACGAGGAGCATCCCGTCCTCGACCTTGAGACCTTCGACCAGCAGGTCGTCCATGAACGGGTAGAACTCGACATAGGTCGCCCGTGGAAGCGCGGCGGCGACGTGGATATGGAGGACGGTCATGAAATGCGGCGCGAGCGCCAGCCCGGCCGTATCGGCGATCCGTCCGATGCGCATCGTTTCGGTGATTCCGCCGACGAAGCACATGTCGGGCTGCACCACGTCCACGGCACCGGTGGTGATGTAGGGCATGAAATCGCGACGCGAGTGGACATGTTCGCCCATCGCGATCGCCATGGGCAGCGCGCCGCGCATCCGGCGATAGCCTTCGATGTCCTGCGAGAGCAGCGGCTCCTCGAACCAGTGCACGCCCTGATCGGCCAGCCTTTTGCCGAGCCACAACGCCGTCGGCAGATCCAGCCGTTCGTTCGCATCGCACAGGATCCGCGGACCGTCCCCGATCGCCTGCCGGACGGCGCGGACGCGATCCATGTCCTTGTCGGGCTCGCGGCCGACCCGGATCTTCACGGCGTTGAATCCGTCGCGGATGTATCCGGCCGACAGTTCGACAAGATCCTCGACGGGCAGCGACGGACTGGCCTTTCCGCTGCCATAGCACGGCACGCGATCGCGCACCTGTCCCAGTACCCGGGCGATCGAAACCCCGGCATTCCGTGCCCGCAGATCCCACATCGCGACGTCGATCGCGGCGATCGCCATCGACGTGATTCCATGCCCGAGACGGTGCGTGAAATGGAAAAGCTGATCGTTCACCGCCTCGACATCGATCGCGTCGCGCCCGATCACGCGGGGCAGCAGCACGACGTCGAGCATCGCCTTGACTGCCTCACCGCCGCCGTAGTCGGACGTGAACGTCCAGCCCGTCCCGCGTCCGCCCTTCGCGTCCTCGATCGTCACACCGATCAGCTCGAAGAA
>JAEUKY010000324.1 GCA_016794005.1 Rhodospirillales bacterium | reverse complement strand
GAAGAAGGTGACGATCGTCAACTTCCAGAAGAACGACGACGCCATCGCGGCCTACGACGCCGAACGCTGCGACGCCTACACCGCCGGCTTCGGCGCGCTGGCCGGCCAGCGCATCAAGCTGAAGTCGCCCGACGACAACGTGATCCTGACCGAGCTGATCTCGAACGATCCGCAGGGTCCGACCACGCGCTACGGCGACGAACGCTTCCAGGCGGTCGTGCGCTGGGTCCTCAACGGCATGATCGCCGCCGAGAACCTCGGCGTCACGTCTGCCAACGTCGACCAGATGAAGGCGACGTCGACCAACGGCGAAGTCCGCCGCCTGCTGGGCGTGGAAGGCAATTTCGGCGCGATGCTCGGCCTGTCGAACGACTGGATGTACAACGCGATCAAGCAGGTCGGGAACTACTCGGAAAGCTACGAGCGCACGGTCGGCATGGGCTCGCCGCTCAAGCTGCCGCGCGGTCCCAACCAGCTCTGGACCAAGGGCGGCCTGCTCTTCACGCCGCCGTTCCAGTAAGCAGGGGCTTCGCCGATTTTCCGGCGATATTTCTACGACGCCCGCGTCCGCGACTGGTTCGCCCAGTTCGCGGTCGCGGGCGGCCTTTTTCTGCTGATCTGGTTCTTCGTCGCCAACGCGTCGGAGAACATGGTCAAGGCCGGTATTGCGTCCGGCTTCGACTTCCTGTGGCGCACGTCGGGCATCGACGTGCCGTTCCGCCTGATCGAGTACGGGCCGCAGAACACCAATTTCGACCTGCTGCTGGTCGGCGTCGCCAACACCGTCCTCGTCTCGATCCTCGGCATGGTGTTCGCCACGCTGCTGGGCTTCGTGGTGGGCGTGGCGCGCCTGTCGAAGAACTGGCTCGTCTCGTTCTTCGCCACGACCTATGTCGAGTTCGTGCGCAACATCCCGCTGCTGCTCTTCGTCTTCTTCTGGTATTTCGGCGTCGTGCGCGCCCTGCCGCCGCCCCGCTCCAGCATCGACATCGGCGGCATCTTCTTCCTCAACAACCGCGGCCTGTCGATCCCGCTGCCGGTCGAGCCGGGCGCGTTCGCGATCCCGCTCGTCCTGTTCGCCGTCGGCTTCGCGGCCTTCCTCGCCCTGCGCCTGTGGGGGGCCAAGCGCCAGGCGGCGACGGGCCAGCCCTTCCCGGTCGTGGCAGCGGCCCTCGTCCTCGTCGTCGGCGTGCCGGGCCTTGCCGCCGTCGTCGCGGGCATGTCGACCGCGTGGAGCGTGCCGGCCCTGACCGGCTTCAATTTCCGCGGCGGCTTCGCGCTGATCCCCGAATTCGTGGCGCTGTTCTTCGCGCTCGTGACGTATACCGCCGGCTTCATCGCCGAGATCGTGCGCGGCGGCATCCTTGCCGTCAGCAAGGGCCAGACGGAGGCGGCCGCCTCGCTCGGCCTCAAGCCCGGCCAGACGCTGCGCCTGATCGTCGTGCCGCAGGCGCTGCGCGTGATGGTGCCGCCGATGACCAGCCAGTATCTCAACGTGCTGAAGAACTCGTCCTTCGGCGCGGCCATCGCGTTCCCCGAGATCGTCAGCGTGTTCATGGGCTCGGCCCTCAACAACACCGGACAGGCGATCGAGATCATCGCCATCGTGCTGGGCATCTACCTGGTCGTCGGGCTCGCGGTGTCGCTGTTCATGAACTGGTACAACGCGCGCATCGCCCTGGTGACGCGATGAACGCGATCCGCTGGGCCCGCACGAACCTGTTCGCCACGTGGCTCGACGCGCTGTTCACGCTCGCGTGCCTCGCTTTGCTGCTGCGCTACGTGCCGCCGGTCGTCGAATGGGCGGTCCTGAATGCCACGTGGAACGGCAACGACCGGACCGACTGTGCCGCCGGCGGGGCGTGCTGGGTGTTCGTGCGCGTGCGCTTCGGGCAGTTCATGTACGGCCTCTACCCGGCCGCACAGACCTGGCGCGTCGATCTCGCCGCGATCCTGCTCGTCGCGTTCGTCGTTCCGCTGCTGTGGAACGGGGCGCCGTTCAAGAAGCTGTTCGCGTTCCTCACGCTCGTCGTCTACCCGCCGCTGGGGCTGTGGCTGCTCTTGGGCGGGTTCGGCCTGCCGGTGGTCGAGACGCGCGAATGGGGCGGGCTGATGCTGACGGTGTTCATGGCCGTCTATGCGGGCATCGGCGCGTTCCCGCTGGGCGTGCTGCTCGCACTCGGCCGCCAATCCCGCCTGCCGCTGATCAGGTCGCTGTCGGTCGCCTTCATCGAATTCTGGCGCGGCGTGCCGATCATCGCGGTCATCTTCCTTGCCTCGATGCTGCTGCCGCTGATCGTGCCGGCGGGCGTGGGTGTGGACCGGCTCGTGCGCGCGGTCGTGGGCCTGGCGCTGTGCATCGCGGCCTACATGGCCGAGGCGATCCGCGGCGGCCTGCAGGCTTTGCCCAAGGGCCAGACGGAAGCGGCGGCGGCGATGGGCCTCGGCTACTGGAAGTCGACCTGGTTCATCGTGCTGCCGCAGGCGCTGCGGATTTCCCTGCCGGCGCTTGCGAACGAATTCATCGCGTTGCTGAAGAACACGACGCTGGTGCTCGTCGTGTCGCTGTTCGACCTTCTGGGCATCGTGCATGCGGCACTGGCCGATCCCAAATGGGTCGGCCTGACGATGGAAGCCTACGTCTTCGCCGGCTCGATCTTCTGGTTCGCGTGCTTCGGCCTGTCGCGCTGGAGTGCGGGGCTGGAGCGCCGGCTGTCGCAGGGTACCCGCCACTAGGGGAGAAAACGGATGAACAAGATCGATCTTGGCGGCAAGCGTGCCGTCATCACCGGTGGTGCGCGCGGCATCGGCCTTGCCATCGCCGAGCGTTTCCTCGCCTCTGGCGCTTCGGTGGCGCTGTGGGATCTCGATCCGCCGGCCCTCGACGCCGCGGCCAAGCGGCTGGCGGCGGGCGACCGCGTTCACGGAATCCGCGCCGACGTGGCCGACGACGCCAGCGTGCGCGCGGCGACCGACGCCACGATCGGCGCCATGGGCGGCATCGACATCCTGGTCAACAACGCCGGCATCACGGGCCCCAACGCGACGACGTGGGAATACCCGGTCGCCGACTGGAAGCGCGTGATGGATATCGACCTGACCGGGCCGTTCCTGTGCTGCCGGTCGGTGGTGCCGCACATGATGAAGGCGGGCTACGGCAGGATCGTCAACGTCGCCTCGGTCGCCGGCAAGGAAGGCAACCCGAACGCGCCGGCCTATTCCGCGGCCAAGGCGGGGCTGATCGGCCTCACGAAGTCGCTGGGCAAGGAACTGGCCAAGTCGGGCGTGCTGGTCAACTGCGTGACGCCGGCGGTGGCCGACACCGACATCCTCAAACAGATGACCGAGGCGCACGTCGCCTTCATGCTGGGCAAGATCCCGATGGGCCGCTTCGTGCAGATCGACGAGATCGCCGCGATGGTGACGTGGCTTTCCTCGGCCGACTGCTCGTTCACGACGGCGGGCGTGTTCGACATCACCGGCGGCCGGGCGACCTACTGATGGCCCGCGATCCGTTCGCCGTCGCACGGCGCAAGCTGTTCGTGTCGGTCGTTTCCGACACGCTGGACGGCCTCGGCTGGCGCAACCAGGCCTTTGCGCCCGCGATCCGGCCGCTCGACGACACGCGCATCCTTCTGGGGCGCGCGCGCACGGCGCTCTACCGCGAGGTGTTCCACGTGCCCAAGGGCCATAACCCCTACGCGCTGGAGATCGCCCTGATCGACGACCTGAAGCCGTTCGAGGTGCCCGTGATGGCCTGCGGGGCCAACCCGAAGATCGGCCCGTGGGGCGAACTGCTGACCACCGCCGCCTGCGCGCGCAAGGCGTCCGGTGCGCTCACCGACGGGCTCACGCGCGACGTGCGCGCGATCCGCAAGCTCGGCTTCCCGGTCTTCGCGGCCGGGATCGGCCCGCTCGACAGCAAGGGGCGCGGCGAAGTGGCCGCGATCGACGTGCCGGTGGAACTGGGCGGCGTGCGCGTGGAATCCGGCGACGTGATCTTCGGCGACGCCGACGGTGCCGTCTCGATCCCGCGGAAGATCGAGAAGCAGGTCTTCGCCGCGGCGCTCGCCAAGGT
>JAEUKY010000317.1 GCA_016794005.1 Rhodospirillales bacterium | reverse complement strand
CGCACGTTCCGCACCGTCGAGGCCTTCGAGCAGGCGCGCTTCGGCGTCGCGCGCCATCGGCACGATCTCGTCGTGCATGCGCTTTCCCGCCGCCGACAGCGCCAGCTTCGAGCGGCGCCGGTCGCCGCTGTCGGTCGCCTGAAGCGCCAGCCCCTTGTCGACGAGGGCGGCGACGGCGCGGCTGACCTGCACCTTGTCCATCGCCGTGCGCGCGGCCACTTCGCCCGCCGACAGCGGCGCGAAACGGAACAGCACGGCCATGCAGCGCCATTCCGGGATCGTCAGGCCGAAACGCGCGCGGTAGAGCGCGGCGATGGCGTCGGACACGGTATTCGACAGCACCGACAGGCGGTAGGGCACGAAGCTTTCGAGCGCGAATGGGTCGGGGCTTGCAATTGGTTTCATTTGAAACTAATAATGCCTCCGGATCGCGCGGCCGTCAAGCCGCGCCCGCCATCGGGAGGACCGCAATGACCCGCGCGAAGAAAGCCAGGATCGAACCGCTCGTCTCGAAGACCAATCCGATGGGGACCGACGGCTTCGAGTTCGTCGAGTACACGTCGCCCGACGTGAAGGGCCTCGAGAAGCTGTTCGTCTCGCTGGGCTTCGCGGCCGTGGCGCGCCACCGCTCGAAGGACGTCACGCTCTACCGGCAGGGCGACGTCAATTTCGTCGTCAACGCCGAACCCGACAGCTTCGCGCAGGCCTTCGCGCGCGTGCACGGGCCGTCGGCCTGCGCGATGGCCTTCCGCGTGGCGGACGCCGCCGCCGCGTTCAAGCGCGCGGTTTCGCTGGGTGCCAGGCCCTTCGCCGGCAAGGTCGGACCGATGGAGCTGAACATTCCCGCGATCGAGGGGATCGGCGGCTCGCTGATCTACTTCGTCGACCGCTACGGGGCCGACGGCTCGATCTACGACGTCGATTTCAAGCCGATCAAGGGTGCCGACCCGAACCCGAAAGGGGCGGGCCTCACCTACATCGACCATCTGACGCACAACGTGCATCGCGGCCGCATGGACCTGTGGGCCGATTTCTATACGCGGCTCTTCAATTTCCGCGAGATCCGGTATTTCGACATCGAGGGCAAGCTGACGGGCCTCAAATCGAAGGCGATGACCAGCCCCTGCGGCAAGATCCGCATCCCGATCAACGAATCCTCCGACGACAAGTCGCAGATCGCCGAATATCTCGAAGCCTACAAGGGCGAAGGCATCCAGCACATCGCACTCGGCAGTTCGGACATCTATGCGACGGTCGAAGCGCTGCGCAAGCGCAAGGTCAGGTTCCTGTCCACGCCCGCGACCTATTACGAGCTTCTCGGCAAGCGCCTGCCCGGCCACGGCGAGAACGTCGCGCGGCTGAAGAAGAACAGCATCCTGCTCGACGGCGCGCCGACCAAGGAAGGCGGCCGGCTGCTGCAGATCTTCACCGAGACCGCGATCGGGCCGATCTTCTTCGAGATCATCCAGCGCAAGGGCGACGAGGGTTTCGGCGAAGGCAATTTCAAGGCATTGTTCGAATCGATGGAACTCGACCAGATCCGTCGCGGCGCGCTGAAGACCGCATAGGGAGGGACGCCATGAAGAACTGGATCGGCTTTCCGCTGACCGAGGGCCGCACGTCGCGCCAGGCGCATTGCGACCTGCCGGAAGGGACGTACGAGCGCGAGCTGGGCAAGGAGGGCTTCTTCGGGCCTGCCGCGCACATGTACCACGCGCATCCGCCGACCGGCTGGAGCGACTGGGAGGGCGATCTGCGCCCGCGCGCGTTCGATCTGCGCAAGGCCAATGCGTTGTCGGCAAGCCCGTGGGACGCCACCCCCGTCATGCACAACGCGGCGATGAAGTTTCGCCACTGGCGCGTGGCCGGCACGATGACCGATCTGGTGCGCAACGCCGACGGCGACGAGCTGCTGTTCGTCCACGAAGGGTCGGGCGCGCTGTTCTGCGACTGGGGTCATCTGACCTATTCGGAAGGCGACTACATCCTGCTGCCGCGCGCGGCGATGTGGCGGCTGGAGCCGAAGGAAGCCACGACGCTGCTGCTGATCGAGGCGACGAACGATTCCTATCGCCTGCCCGAGAAGGGCCTGGTCGGACGGCACGCGATCTTCGATCCGGGCTGCCTCGCCCATCCGAAGATCGATGCCGCGTTCGAGGCGCAGAAATCCGAGAAGCCGACGCGCGTGTCGATCAAGCGCGGCGGGCGCGTCTCGACGATGACCTATCCCTACAACCCGCTCGACGCGGTGGGCTGGCACGGCGATCTCGCCCCGGTGAAGATCAACTGGCGCGACTTCCGCCCGCTGATGAGCCACCGCTACCACCTGCCGCCGTCGGCGCACACGACGTTCCTGGCCGGCCGCTTTGTCGTGTGCACGTTCGCACCCCGCCCGGCGGAAACCGATCCGGGTGCGCTCAAGGTGCCGTTCTTCCACTCGAACGACGATTACGACGAGATCATCTTCTACCATCGCGGCAAGTTCTTCAGCCGCGACAACATCCACCCCGGAATGGCGACGCTGCATCCGTGCGGCTTCCCGCACGGGCCGCATCCCAAGGCGTTCCAGCTGGCGGCCAAGAACCCGCAGGGCGGCCAGATGCTGGACGAAGTGGCCGTGATGATCGACACGCGCGACGCGGTCGAGGTCGCCCCGCTGCAGGACGGCGTGGAATGGACCGGCTACGTCGATTCGTGGAAGCCGAAACCCCAGGCGGCGGAGTAGTGCGTTGAAGCTCGCGACACTCAAGGAAGGCGGGCGCGACGGCACGCTCGTCGTCGTCTCGCACGACCTGACGCGCTGCGTGAAGGCGCCGCGCATCGCGGCCACGCTGCGCGCCGCACTCGACGACTGGGAGCGCCGTTCCGGCGATCTCGCCCTCGTCGCCGAACTGCTCGACAAGGGTGTCGGCAACATCAACGACGCGCCGGTGGTACCCTTCGATCCGGCCGCATGCCGTGCGCCGCTGCCGCGCGCCGCCCAGTGGATCGACGGGTCGGCCTATCTCAACCATGTCGAACTGGTGCGCAAGGCGCGCAAGGCCGAGATGCCGCCGGAGTTCTACACCGATCCGCTGATGTACCAGGGCGGGTCCGACGCGATGATCGGGCCGCACGACGACGTCGAGGCGGTCGACGAGGCGCACGGCATCGATTTCGAGGCCGAGGTCGCGGTCGTCACCGACGACGTGCCGATGGGCATCGACGCCGCGGCCGCGCGCCGGCACATCCAGCTCGTGATGCTGGTCAACGACGTTTCCCTGCGCAACCTGATCCCGGCCGAGCTCGCCAAGGGGTTCGGCTTCTTCCAGTCCAAGCCGTCCTCGTCCTTCTCGCCGGTCGCCGTCACGCCGGACGAGCTGGGCGCGGCATGGGACGGGGCGAAGCTGCACCTTCCGCTGGTCGCCGAGCTGAACGGAAAGCCCTTCGGCCGCCCGAACGCCGGGACGGACATGAATTTCGATTTCGGCCAGCTGATCGCG
>JAEUKY010000297.1 GCA_016794005.1 Rhodospirillales bacterium | reverse complement strand
CGTGTCGTTCGTGCCGGCGCTGACCGTTTGGCGCTGGCCGGAGCCGACCGAATGGATCTGGGCGGCGGCCCTGGGCGTGATGGGGGCCGGCGGCCAGTTCTGCGCGATGCGCGCCTATCGCGTGGCCGAGGCGACGGCGGTCGAACCGGTCGATTACGGCCGAATGGTGATGGCCGCGGTCTTCGGCGTGTTCGTGTTCGGCGAGGCGCTCGACGCCTATACGGTCGCGGGGGCCGCGATCATCGTGGCGAGCACGCTCTATATCGCGCGGCGCGAGGCCGCACTCGGCGTCAGGACCAGACCGCCGTCAGGCTGAGGGCGAGCGGCAGGATCGCGAGTGCGGCCAGCGGCCGGCGAAGCTGCAGGTACCAGCGCGGGAAGCGTCCGGCCGCGACGGCGCGCATGTCGACGACGAAGGCCGCCCAGTGCCCGACGATCAGCAGGATCAGTGCGGGTGCCGGGTCCATCCATGCGGCGGCGAGCCAGCCCATGATCGCGGGCGCCACGCTCCACCCCAGCACGTGCCAGTCCTGCTGTTCGGGTGCCGCCAGCGCGCGGCCCCAGTGGACCGCCCCCAGGAACGACAGGATCACGGCCGCATAGGAAAGCTGGGCCGACAGCGCGAAGCCCGCATTCGCCGGCGGCCCCCAGATGCCCGGCAGCGCCAGCCAGAACGGCAGAAGCCCGGCGAAACCCAGCCAGCGCGCGGGGCGCGGGACGCCGTCGAGGGAGAATGCGGTCATTGGCGGCCTTCCGGGAATCCGCTACGAGGAAAGCCGGAAACTGGACCGGCGGACGGAAGGAATCAAGCCATGGAAATTCGCGGCGAAGCGGCACTCGTCACCGGCGGCGGCTCGGGCCTGGGCGAAGGAACGGCGCGCGCATTGGCCAAGGCCGGGGCGAAGGTCGCGGTGATCGACGTCAATCTGGATGCCGCGAAACGCGTGGCGGGCGAGATCGGCGGACTGGCGCTGGCCTGCGACGTGTCGTCGGCCGACGCGGCGGCGGCCTGCGTGAAACAGGCGCGCGAGGCGCATGGCGCCGCGCGCGTGCTGGTCAATTGTGCCGGCGTGGCGCCGGCCGCGCGCATCGTGGGCAAGGACGGGCCGATGGCGCTGGACGCGTTCCGCCGCACGATCGAGATCAACCTGATCGGCACCTTCAACATGATGCGGCTGGCGGCGGCCGACATGCAGGCTTTGCCCTCGAATGCCGAAGGCGAGCGCGGCCTGATCGTGATGACCGCATCGGTCGCCGCGTTCGAAGGGCAGATCGGCCAGGCGGCCTATGCCGCATCCAAGGGCGGCGTGGCCGCCCTGACGCTGCCGGCCGCGCGCGAGTTCGCGAAATCGGGTATTCGCGTGATGACCATCGCGCCCGGCCTGTTCGGCACGCCGATGCTGCTGGGCATGCCGCAGCCCGTACAGGACAGCCTCGCCGCACAGGTGCCGTTCCCGTCGCGCTTCGGCCGGCCGGACGAGTACGCCTCGCTCGTGATGCATTTCGTTTCCAACGCGATGCTGAACGGCGAGACGGTGCGCCTCGACGGGGCGATCCGCATGGGCCCCAAATGACGCTGCGCAACCGCGTCACGCCCTTCTCGACGATCGAGGCCGACCCCGCGCGCGGCCTGTTCATGGGCAATCGCGGCTGTCTGCATGGCGAGGAGCGCAATCTCGAGGTCGAGACGACGCGCGAGAAGCGCTGGCTGATCTGCCAGCTCGTCTTCAAGGGCCGCAAGCGTCGGATCATGTGGCCCGGCCACTATACCGAGCTCTTCTTCCTCGACGAGGCGACGGCGTTGGCCGCCGGCCACCGCCCGTGCGCGGAATGCCGGCGTGCCGCCTACGACAGTTTCCTCAAACTGTGGCCGGGCAAGAAGGCCGATGCCGTGAAGCTCGACAACGCGCTTGCCGCCGACCGCTGCCGTCCGTGGCCCGCGACGTTCGGCGAACTGCCCGACGGGGCGATGTACGCGCACGACGAAGCGGCGTTCCTCAAATGGAACGGCAAGGCATGGCGCTGGAGCCATTCGGGCTACGCGCCGGCCGAAATCCCCGCCGGACAGATCGAGGCGCTGACGCCCGAGGGCACCGTCGAGGTGCTGCGCGCCGGCTACAGGCCGGTCGTGCATCCGAGTGCGAGGCTGGCGAGCATCTAATTCCACCGTCATGCCCGGGCTTGTCCCGGGCATCCACGATTTCGATTGCGGCGGACGAGATTACAAAAGTCGTGGATGGCCGGGACAAGCCCGGCCATGACGGATTCAATTCAGGCGACCGCATCCATGAACTTCGCGAGCTTGATGTCTCGCTCGGTCAAGCCGCCCGCATCGTGCGTCGACAGCACGACGTCGACCTTGTTGTAGACGTTGAACCACTCGGGATGGTGGTCCATCTTCTCGGCCTTCAGCGCCACGCGCGTCATGAAGGCGAAGGCCGCGTTGAAATCGGCGAACTTGTAGGATTT
>JAEUKY010000286.1 GCA_016794005.1 Rhodospirillales bacterium | reverse complement strand
CGCCGTCGGTTCGGCGACGAGGCGCAAAACTTCGAGACCGGCAAGGCGGGCGGCATCGCGCGTGGCGGTGCGCGCGGCATCGTCGAAATAGGCGGGCACGGTCACGACCGCGCGGTCGACATTGCGCCCCAACGCGAGCTCCGCGCGTTCCTTGACCGCGCGCAGGATGTCGGCGCTGATCTCGACCGGCGTGAGCAGCCGGTTGCCGATCTTCAGGCGAGCCATGCCGCCCTCGGCGGCGGGCCCGAGCTCGTAGGGAAGCTGGCCGCCGAGCTTCTGGAGGTCGGCAACGCCGCGGCCCATCAGCCGCTTGATCGAAGAGACGACGATGTCGGGCCGGTCGAGCAGCTGGCGGCGCGCGATCTCGCCGACCAGCGCTTCGCCGCCGTCGAGATAGGCGACGACCGAGGGGACCAGACCCGAGCCACGCGCGTCGCGCACGACTTCGACCTTCTGGTCGTGCGAGATCGCGACGACCGAATTGGTGGTGCCGAGGTCGATGCCGACCGCGAGGCCCTTCTCGCCTTCGTGCGGCAGCGGCGTTTCGCCAGGCTCGTGGATCTGGAGCAGCATCAGGCCGTTCCCGCCATCGCGAGGCGCGCGCGGCGCGTGCGCGCTTCCTCGCCGAGCTTGACGAGATACTTGAGCCGCAGCGTCCCGATCCGTGCTGCCGCAAGATCGCCGCGCGCGAAGGCGGCCGCCACCGTCTCGATGCACGCGGCGGCGTCGGCGCGCGCCTTCGCGGCGATCGCCTCGACCGCGGCCGCGTCGACCGCTTCGAACAGCGCTTCGCGCCGCTCCATCTGCTCGTCGAGCAGCCCTGCATCGTGGATCGTGTGGGCGCCCTCGCCCTCGATCGGAAGGCCGCGCAGCTTCAGCAGATATGTGGCGCGCGTCAGCGGGTCCTTCAGCGTCTCGTAGGCCTCGTTGAAGGCGACGGCCTGGCTCTGGGAAATCTGCCGCGCCTTGGGGACCGCTCCGGCGAACCGGTCGGGATGGAGCTGGCGCTGGAAACCGAAATAAAGCTGTTCGAGAACGGGCACCTTGACGTCGAACGCGGCCGGCAGGCCGAGGCGCGCGAAATGGTCGATCGGCGACGGCGGCTGGACCGCCTTGCACGTGGCGCAGAACAGCGAAGCCGGATCGACCGGTCCGCGGCACGACCAGCACGCCGCCAGCGCTGCCGCAGGGGCGGCAGCCGGATCGGGACCGGAGGGGCGTGGCGTCTGGTGCATGGACGGACGGGACTTCAAGCGGGACGAGGTCGGCCTTCTAGCGCGGGCCGACCGTCGGGGAAAGCGCCAAAACGGCTGGCCTGGCTAGATGTGGAAGCTTTCGCCGCAGCCGCAGCGGCCCTTCTCGTTGGGATTGCGGAAAACGAAGCCGGACTGCAGCTTTTCCTCGACGAAATCCATCTCGGTGCCGAAGACGAACATCGACGCCTTCGGGTCGATGAAGATCGCGATCCCCGGGGTGGGCTCGACCACCTCGTCGCCCGGACCCTTCGCGTCGGCGTATTCGAGGGTATAGGTCATGCCCGAGCAGCCGCGCGTGCGCACGCCCACGCGCACACCGGCCGACGGCTTGCCGCGCTTGTCGAGCAGCGCCTTGACGCGCTCGACCGCGGCCGGCGTCACCGTGATCGGCGGCGGGCGCACGCGGGGCACGCGCTTGACCGGGGCGGCGGCGGGCGGCGATGCGGCGGTATCGGTCACGGCCATGTCTCCTTCAGACCCGCTTCTTGCGGTAGTCCTCGATCGCCGCCTTGATCGCGTCCTCGGCCAGGACCGAGCAGTGGATCTTCACCGGCGGCAGGGCCAGGTGCTTGGCGATGTCGGTGTTCTTGATCGTCGCGGCCTCGTCGACGGTCTTGCCCTTGACCCATTCGGTCACCAGCGAGGACGACGCGATCGCCGAGCCGCAGCCGAAGGTCTTGAACTTCGCATCCTCGATGATGCCTTCCGCGTTGACCTTGATCTGCAGCTTCATGACGTCGCCGCAGGCGGGTGCGCCGACCAGACCGGTCCCGACGCCGGGATCGTTCTTGTCGAGCGCACCCACGTTGCGCGGGTTCTCGAAGTGGTCGACCAGTTTTTCGCTATAGGCCATTTTGACTTGCTCCTGCTTCGTGGACCGGCGTCAGTGCGCCGCCCACTGGATGGACTTGATGTCGATTCCTTCCTGCGCCATCTCCCACAGCGGGCTCATCGAGCGCAGCTTGGAGACGGCCTGGACGATGCGTTCGGCCGCGTAGTCGACTTCCGCCTCGGTCGTGAAGCGGCCGAAGCCGATGCGCAGCGACGTGTGCGCGAGTTCCTCTTCCACGCCCAGTGCCCGCAGCACGTAGCTGGGCTCGAGCGAAGCCGACGTGCAGGCCGAACCCGACGAGACGCACAGGTCCTTGATGCCCATCATCAGTCCCTCGCCCTCGACGTATGCGAAGGAGAGGTTGAGGTTGCCCGGCAGGCGGTTCGAAAGGTCGCCGTTGAGGAATACCTCCGGCAGCTTCTCGTTGACCGTCTTGAGGAAGCGCTCGCGCAGCTTCAGCAGGCGCGCGCTTTCCGTCGCCATCTCGTTCTTCGCGATCTCGGCCGCGCGGCCGAGGCCGACGCACAGCGGCGTGGGCAGCGTGCCCGAGCGCATGCCGCGTTCCTGCCCGCCGCCGTGGATCAGCGCCTGCAGGCGCACGCGCGGCTTGCGGCGCACGAACAGCGCGCCGATGCCCTTGGGCCCGTAGATCTTGTGGCCGGAGATCGACATCAGGTCGATCTTCATCGCGTCGACGTCGAGCGGGATCTTGCCGTAGGCCTGCGCGCAGTCGGTGTGGAAGAAAGCACCCTTCGCGCGGCACAGGGCGCCGATCTGGGCCAGCGGCTGGATGACGCCGATCTCGTTGTTGGCCGCCATGATCGAGACGAGGACAGTGCGGTCCGTGATCGCCCTGTCGAGTTCGGCGAGGTCGACCAGACCGTCCGGCTTCACCGGCAGATAGGTGACCTTGAAGCCTTCCTGTTCGAGATGGCGGCACGTGTCGAGCACGCACTTGTGCTCGGTCACCAGCGTGACGATGTGGTCGCGCTGGTCCTTGTAGAAATGCGCCACGCCGGCGATGGCGAGGTTGTTGGATTCCGTGGCCCCCGACGTGAACACGATCTCGCGCTCGTCCGCCGCGATCAGTTCGGCGATCTGGGCGCGCGCCTTCTCCACGCCCTCCTCGGCTTCCCAGCCGTATTCGTGGTTGCGGCTGTGCGGGTTGCCGAACTTCTCGGTGAAGTACGGCATCATCGCTTCCAGCACGCGCGGGTCCATCGGCGTCGTCGCCTGATAGTCGAGATAGACCGGACGGCGCGGCGCGTTGGCGCGGTCGTTGGCGGGGGGCTTGATCGTTGCGGTGCTCATCGTCTGCTCCAGGTGGACTTCGTCGTTTCAGGCCGCCGCCGGGATTTTCGCCCCGGCCGGCGCCAGCCGCCGCGCAAGCGCTGCCCACGCGCGCGCGAAGGCGTCGATTTCCTCGGTCGTCGTCGTGGGGCCGAGCGAGACGCGGATCGCCTCGCCGGCACCCGTGCCGGCCCCCATCGCGGCGAGCGTGCGGCTCGCCTTGACCTTGCCCGACGAACACGCGGCCCCCGCCGAAACGGCAAAGCCCGCAAGATCCAGCGTCATGACCTGCGTTTCGGCCGAAACGCCCGGCAGGCCGATGCAGCTCGTGTTCGGCAGGCGCGGCGCGGCACCGGCATGGATCGCGACACCGACATAGGCCGTCCGGATCGCGTTTTCCAGCGCATCGCGAAGCCCGGCCGCCATCGGTGCGGCCGCAAGCGCCGCGGCACCGAAGCCGGCGATCCCGGCCACGTTCTGCGTGCCCGCGCGAAGGCCCGTTTCCTGCCCGCCACCGGAAAGCAGCGGGTTGACCTGCACGCTCTCGCGCACGATCAATGCGCCCACACCCTGCGGGCCGCCGATCTTGTGCGCCGACAGGGCCAGCGTGTCGGCCCCCAGTGCTTCGAAATCGACCGCGATCTTGCCGAAGGCCTGCACGGCGTCGCAGTGCAGGCGCGCTCCCGCCGCGCGCGTCAGGCGCGCGATCTCGGCGACCGGCTGGATGGCACCCGTCTCGTTGTTGGCCAGCATGACCGCGACCAGCTTGGGCCGGTCGGCCAGCAGCGCCTCGAGGGCGGCAAGGTCGACGATGCCGTCGCGGTCGACGGGTGCCACGCGGGCACCGGAAAGCGGCGCCCACACGCTGTCGTGCTCGACGGCCGACACGATGCAGTCGGCCGGCGCAAATCCGTTGAGAGCGAGCGCGTTGGCTTCCGTTCCGCCGCCCGTGAAGACGATGCGTGCGGCACCCGCGCCCGCGACGGACGCGACCGAAGCGCGCGCCTCTTCCACGATCTTTCGCGCCGCTCGTCCGGCGGCGTGCACCGACGACGGATTGCCCGCGACCGTGAACGCATGCGCCATCGCCGCCCGGGCGGGTTCGCCCAGCGGTGCGCTCGCGTTCCAGTCGAGATAGACGGGCGTCGTCATCCTGCCTCTTCCTACTCGGCCGCGACCATCGGGCTCGACGAATTCTCGCCGGCCTCGTGCTCGATCACGCCCGACGTGCCCAGCACGCGGCGCGCGCACACGTCGGCCAGCGTCACGCTGGAAAGATAGAGATGGATCTGGTTGCCCAGCTCCTCCCACAGATCGTGGGTCAGGCAGCGGCTCTTGTTCACGCGGCAGCCCGTGGGCGAACCCGGCGCGCAGCGCGTGGCGCGGATCGGCTCGTCGACCGCGACGATGATGTCGGAGACGCGCGTCTGGTCGACCGCGTGCGCCAGCAGGTAGCCGCCGCCCGGCCCGCGCACCGAGCGCACCAGGCCGCCGCGGCGCAGCTTGGCGAAGAGCTGTTCCAGATACGAAAGCGAGATTTCCTGCCGCTCGGCGATGTCGGCGAGTGCCACCGGGCTGCCCTTGCTGGTGCTGGCGAGATCGACCATCGCCATCACCGCGTACCGGCCCTTGGTGCTGAGCTTCATGACGCGTTCCTTCCCGTCAATTTGCGTGGCCGCGCGCGCCGACCGCGTGCAGGTCGGCGACGCGGGCGTCGAGTTCGTCGCGCTGGGCGGCGACCCGCCCTTCGAGTTCGGCGATGCGCGCGCGCAGCGCGCCCATGTCGGATTCCATCCGGTCGATCGCGCGCGCGACCGGGTCGGTCACGTCGCCGGTCGCCCCGTAGGCGCAGAAATCGTCGTTCTTCGGGCGGCCCACGATGCGCGCCGGAATGCCGACGACCGTGGCGCCGGCCGGCACGGCTTCGAGCACGACCGCGTTCGAGCCGACGCGGGCACCCTTGCCGACCGTAAAGGGCCCGAGGATCTTGGCGCCCGCCCCCACGATCACGCCGTCGCCCAGCGTGGGGTGGCGCTTGCCGTGGTCGAGCGTGGTGCCGCCCAGCGTGACGCCCTGATAGAGGGTGACGTCGTCGCCGATCTCGGCTGTCTCGCCGATGACCACGCCCATGCCGTGGTCGATGAAGAAGCGCTGGCCGATCGTCGCCCCGGGGTGGATCTCGATGCCCGTCGCGAAGCGCGCGAAGACGGAAACCAGGCGGCCGAGCAGCTTCAGCCCGCGCCGCCAGGCGGCGTTCGCGATGCGGTGCAGCATTACGGCATGGAAACCGGGATAGCAGAGGACGACCTCCAGGCGCGTACGGGCCGCCGGGTCGCGGGCCAGGACCGCATCAAGGTCGGATCGAATTGCCTTGAAAGTCATCTATTTAACCGCCTAATCTCCGGCCGTTTGGGACGACGCCCCGCGCTGGCCGCAAGGAAAACCCTAGCTGAGCGCTAAGGAACTTAGGTTACCCGACTACGGGGATCAAGTATCATTTTCCCCAAGTTAAGCCGACACATTCGGACTATCCGACTGTTATAACTCGGCTATCGGACGCGCCCGGAGGATGCATGCCTGATGTCGTAATTAATGGGGCCGAAGGACGCCTGGAAGGCCGCTACATGCCCGGCCCCAGCGACCGTGCGCCGATCGCATTGCTCCTGCATCCGCACCCGCAGCATGGCGGGACGATGCACAACAAGGTCGTCTATACGCTCAACCAGGCCTTCACCAAGGTCGGCTTCGCCACGCTGCGCTTCAATTTCCGCGGCGTGGGGCGCAGCCAGGGCAGCTACGGGCGCGGCGAGGGCGAACTGCAGGACGCGGCCTCCGCACTCGACTGGCTGCAGCAGACCAACCCCAATTCGGCGAGCTGCTGGATCGCCGGCTTCTCGTTCGGCGCCTGGATCGGCATGCAGCTCCTGATGCGCCGGCCCGAGATCGACCGCTTCGTGTCGATCGCCCCGCCCGCCAACGTGTTCGACTTCACGTTCCTCGCCCCGTGCCCGTCCTCGGGCCTGATCGTGCAGGGCGACAAGGACGAAGTCGTGCCGGAAGAGTCCGTCCACAAGCTGTCCGAGAAGCTCGCCAAGCAGCGCGACATCAAGGTCGACTACCGCGTGATGAAGGGCGCCAACCACTTCTTCGCCGACAAGCTCGACAAGCTGGAGGCGATGGTCGGCGAATATGCGGGCGTGCCGGTCCCGGTCGCCCCGCCGCCCCCGCCGCCCCCGCCGCAGCCCGTCGTGGTCGACAAGAAGCAGCCCTCGCCGCTGCCGCCAACACAGGTCTCCGCGCGCACGGCCGCGCGCAAGGCGCCCAAGCCCGCCCCGGCGAAGGCCGCGGCGAAGCCGGCCGCCAAGCCCGCGAAGAAGCCGGCGCCGAAATCCGCCAAGCGCTGACCCGCGCGCGTTTGAGGACGGCCGGCGGCCGTGCTATGTCGCAGCCCATGACGACACCGAAATCCGAATTCCTGCGCGAGGCGAAGGCCCGCGGCTTCATCCACCAGGTCACCGACGAGGCGGCGCTGGACGCCAAGCTCGCGTCCGGCGTGCCGCAGATCGCCTATATCGGCTTCGACGCGACGGCGGATTCGCTGCACGCGGGCAGCCTCGTGCAGATCATGCTGCTGCGCCTGTGGCAGCGTACCGGCCACCGCCCGCTCGTGCTGATGGGCGGCGGCACCACCAAGATCGGCGATCCGTCGGGCAAGGACGAGGCGCGCAAGCTGCTGTCGGACGACGACATCGCGGCGAACATCCGCGGTATTCGCCGCATCTTCGACAGGTATCTCGATTTCGGCCCGTCGGCGGCCCTGTCGGTCGACAACGCGGAATGGCTCGACGGCCTCAAATACATCCCGCTGCTGCGCGAGGTCGGCCGCCATTTCTCGGTCAACCGCATGCTGACGATGGACTCGGTCAAGCTGCGCCTCGAGCGCGACCAGCCGCTGTCGTTCCTCGAATTCAACTACATGGTCCTGCAGAGCTACGATTTCGTCGAACTGGCCAAGCGCCACGGCTGCATCGCGCAGATGGGCGGCTCGGACCAGTGGGGCAACATCGTGATGGGCGTGGATCTCGGCCGCCGGCTCGCCAACGCCGAACTGTTCGGCGTGACCACGCCGCTGCTGACCACCTCGTCGGGTGCGAAAATGGGCAAGACGGCGGCGGGTGCCGTGTGGCTCAACGCCGAGCGCCTGTCGGCCTACGACTATTTCCAGTACTGGCGGAACACCGAGGACGCGGACGTGGGCCGCTTCCTGAAGCTGTTCACCGACATGAAGCTCGACGAGATCGCGCGGCTGGAAAAGCTCGGCGGTGCGGAGATCAACGAGGCGAAAAAGATCCTCGCCTTCGAGGCGACGAAGCTGTGCCACGGCGAGGCGGCCGCCACGCTCGCGGCCGAGACGGCGCGCAAGACCTTCGAGCAGGGCGTGTCGGGCGAAGGCCTGCCGACCGTCGAGGTTCCGCGCGGCGAGCTTGCCGCGGGCATCGGCGTGATCGACCTCATCGTGCGCGCCGGTCTCGCCGCCTCGAAGGGCGAGGCGCGCCGGCTCGTGCAGGGCAAGGGTGCGAAGCTCAACGACGCGGTCGTGGAGAGCGACGCGATGGGCGTCGATGCGGGCCATCTTTCGGCCGACGGCACGCTGAAGCTGACCGCCGGCAAGAAGCGCCACGCGCTGGTGCGCGCGGTCTAGCGGTTTCCGTCGGGCTGGTGGAGCGGCGGATCGGCCGACGGATCGGCCGGCAGCGCCGAACCGCCGCCCGCGAACACGCCGAACAGGCGGCGCAGGAAGCCCGGTGCGAGCGTCGACAGCGGATTGACGCCGATCTGCGGATCGCCCAGCGTGCCGCTGGCGCGATAGGTGGCCGCGAACACGCCCGACCCGCGCTCGCCCACCAGAAGCTGGCCCAGCAGCGGGATGTTGCCGAGGATCGAGTTGACCGCATAGGCGGGCACCAGCGTGCCGTCGATGTCGAGCGTGTCCTCCTCGAGATCGAGCAGCCCGCGCGCCGTGACGCCGAGCGCCGAGCCGTACATGCGGCCCTCGCGGATCTCGATCTTCGGGTCGGGCCACGCGAAATCGGCGTCGAAGCGCGTGAAGCCGATCCCCTCGCCGCGCAGGCTGTCGAGGATGCCGGTCAGCAACGCGACCGACAGCAGCCGCGCGAAGCCGGGCGCGTTGACCACGCGGTAGCTCTCGACCGACATCTTGCCGACGATCGCGCGGTCGGGCCGCGCGGGATCGACGGCCCCCGAAATCTTCAGGGTGCCGCCGACGACGTTGGGCGTGATCTCCAGAAGGTTCAGCAGCGCGCCCGCATCCTCGGCCGACGCGTCGAGCTTGCCCGCCCCGCCCGCTTCGACGTCGAGATCCACGTCGAGCCGGCCGCCGGCCGGGACCGCGGCCGTGGGTGCCGTCGTCGCATCGAGACGCATGCGTTCCCATCGCCTGGGCCCGCGCCGCCCGTCGGCCTTCACGCCGGAAAGCTCGCGTCCCTCGCCCATCTTCAGGCGCGCGAGATCGAGCGCGACGCTCAGGTCCGGGCGCGCCGGATCGGGCTTCGACTTGTCCGCCATGAAGGGCGACACGTCGAGGAACGCGCCGCGCGCGACGAGGAAGTTCCGCGCGCGGCCGCCCGCCGGCACGGGTTCGCGGCGCGCGCGGAACTCGGCGAGATCGACGCGGCCCGGCAGCACGACGCGGTCGAGGACGACGTTGCGCCACAGCCGCCCGTCCGGGCCGAACTCGACGCGCCCGCGCACCGCCATCCCCTCGCCCGCGAAATCGACGACGTCGAGCGTCTGCAGCACCTCGTCGCGCAGGGCGAGCTGCAGGCGCGTGCGCGTGGGCTTTCCGGGCGTGCGCGCCCAGTCGATCTCGGGCACCGCGAGCATCACGTCGGCGAGATCGAGATCGAGCGCGATGTTCCGCCGCCCGTCGCGGTAGGACTGCGTGGAAAGATCGATGCCCGCCGGCCCGCTCGCATAGGGCGCGAAATCGAAGCCGAGCGCGAGCTGGGTTTCGGGTGCGGCACGCCCGCGCGCGGTGGCGCGCTCGACGGGCTCCACGCCTTCGGCGAACTCGCGCCGGTAGGCGATGTCGGCGGTCGAGCCCGCGAGCTTCACCCTGCCGCGCACGTCGAGGCCCTTCTCGTCCACGCGCAGATCGACGTCGCCGTCCTCGATCGCCTGGCCGAGGATCGCGCGCGCCTGCGTGAAGCCGGCGACCTTGCCCGTCGCCACGACGCCGACCTGGTCGAAGCGCAGCGTGCTGAGCAGCGGGAAGCGCAGCGCCACGCGCACGTCGGCCGCCCCGCCGAAGTTTTCCGGCTTTTCGCCGATGCGCCCGAGGAAACCCAGCGGCTTCATGTCGACCAGCTTCAGCGCGTCGACCGCCGGCCCCCGCACGCGCACGTCGATGGCCGCGTGCTGCTGGTATTCGTCGAGCCCGGAGATCAGCACGGTGCCTTCGTCGACCTTGAGGTTCCCGATGTTCCCGCCGCGCGTCTTGATCTCCAGCCGCCGCGCGTCGAGCGTGGCGTTGCCCGACACGCCGAGCACGGCCGGCATGCCCTCGATGTAGCGCACCGCCAGCCCCTCGACCGCGAAGTCGAGACGCGCGCGCTCGACCGCGACGTTCGACCAGGCCGCGTCGAGGACGCGCAAGGCCACTTCGGCCCGCGCCGCCGGCACGCGGCCTTCGGCGAGATTCTCGACGATCCATTCGCGCGCGTTGGGCGAGGCGGGCATCGGCCACAGGCGCTTGACGTCGTCGGTGCGCACGCCGGAAAGGTCGGCGCGTGCGCCGATGCGCGGCCGGCCCAGCGGATCCTCGACGATCGCCGCCGCGCGGATCGACGGCCCGCCGAAATCGACGAACGCCTCGTCGATCTCGACGCGGCCGAGGTCGTCGGAGAGGCGCGCGCGCACCGACAGCGCGCGCACGTCGACGGGGGCCGCGAAGATCGCGGGATTGGCGATGCGGCCGTTGGCCGCGTCGAGCGTGACGTGCGTCCCCTCGACGCGGCCGTCGGATGTGACGCGCGTCCAGAGCTGGACGTCGGCGACCGCCTCGATGCCGCGCAGCGCCGCCAGCCGCGGATCGACCGTCGCGAGCCCGCCGACCGAGATGCCGCGCAGGCGCGCCTCGATGTCGACCGCCTCGTTCTGCGGCACGTAGAGCGCCTCGATGTCGGCGCGCACGCGCTGGTCGCCGAGCCGGATCGGCAGGGCCGCCTCCAGTGCCACGCCGCGCTCGTCGCGCCGGAAGCGCACGCGCGCGCGCTCGGCCGCCACGCGCAGGCCCGTCGGCTCGTCGTCGATCGTGACGGTCATGTCGTCGAACGAAGCGCCCTTCAGCAGGCCGAGCGGACGGTCCGCGTCCGGCGGCCCGCTCAGTTCGTTGAGGATGAACGCCGCCACGCCCGTCTGGTTCTCGGCCGCCTCGGCGTCGTCGAGGCTTTCCACGATGCGGATGGCACCGGCGGCGTCGCGCGCCAGCGCCAGCCGCAGACCCTCGACGCGCAGCTCCTCGGGCTGGATTTCCCCCGACATCAGCCGGCGCGCGACCAGCGACATCCACGCCTGCGGCACGCGCGCCACCTCGCGCCCGTCGGGCGCGTAGACGTGCGTGTCGGAGATGCGAAGCTGGATCGAACGGCTGCGGTCCGACCAGTCGATCCACGTGGCGCCGACGTCGATGCGCATGCCGGACGGCCCCTGCCCGAGGGCCGCCTCCAGGATCGGCGTGACGAACGGCACGAGGATCGGCCCCGCCGTCAGCCGCCACAGCAGCAGGCCGACGCCGACCAGCAGCAACGCGGCGAGCGAACCCAGGATCTCGAAGAAAAGCCGGATCGGATGGCTCATCGCGCGGCTTGACCCTTTGTCTTGCGCGGGGTCAACCTGTCGGCCGGCATATCGGTTCGGAACGGACGGAATCGCAGCATGGCGTCATTGTACCCCGGATTCGCACGCGCGGCTTGGCCAAGGGCGCACGATCCGGCGGCGGTCGAACGCGAGCTGGAGCGCTGGCTCGAAGCCGCACCCGACATAACGGACAGGCCCCTCGCCCTATTCGCCCGCAAGCTCGCCGCGGGCAAGCCCGGCCGGGCCGCCCTCGCCGCGATCTTCGGCAATTCGCCGCACCTGACGGCCCTCGCCCTCGGCGATCCGGACGGTGCCGCACTGCTGCTGTCGGCCGGCCCCGACAAGGCGTTCGCCGCCGCGATCGGCGGGGCGCGCAAGGCGCTGGGCAAGCCGGTCGAGACCGACGCGATCATGGCCGGCCTGCGCCTGATGAAGAAGCGCGCGGCGCTGGCCATCGCACTCGCCGACATCGCCGGGCTGTGGGACGTGGCGAAGGTGACCGCGGCGATCTCGCAGACGGCGGAAACCGCGCTCGATCTCGCCTGCCGCCATCTGCTGCGCGAGGCGGCACGGCGCGACGGGCTCGTGCTCGCCGACAAGGCGGCACCGGAGAAGGGCTCGGGCCTCGTCGTGCTGGGCATGGGCAAGCTCGGGGCGGGCGAGCTCAACTATTCCTCCGACGTCGACATCATCGTCCTCTACGACGCCGAGCGCGTGCGCGGCATCGATCCAGACGAGATGCAGTCGGTTTTCGTCAAGCTCGTGCGCAACCTCGTCAAGATCATGGAAGCGCGCACGCCGGACGGCTACGTGTTCCGCACCGACCTGCGCCTGCGCCCCGATCCGGCGGCAACGCCGATGGCGCTGTCCACGCTGGCGGCCGAGACCTATTACGAGAGCGTCGGCCTCAACTGGGAGCGTGCCGCGATGATCAAGGCGCGCGCCGTGGCCGGCGACCGCGAGGCGGGCGAAAGATTCGTCGCAGCGCTGCGCCCGTTCGTCTGGCGCCGGCATCTGGATTTCGCGGCCATCGCCGACATCCACGCGATCAAGCGCCAGATCCAGGCCCATCGCGGCGGCGAGGAGATCGCGTTGCACGGCCACAACGTGAAGATCGGCCGCGGCGGCATCCGCGAGATCGAGTTCTACGCGCAGACCCAGCAGCTGATCTGGGGCGGGCGCGAT
>JAEUKY010000232.1 GCA_016794005.1 Rhodospirillales bacterium | reverse complement strand
GCGATCAAGCGCCAGATCCAGGCCCATCGCGGCGGCGAGGAGATCGCGTTGCACGGCCACAACGTGAAGATCGGCCGCGGCGGCATCCGCGAGATCGAGTTCTACGCGCAGACCCAGCAGCTGATCTGGGGCGGGCGCGATCCGGAACTGCGCACACCCGCCACCATCGCGGCCCTGAAGGCGCTGGCCGCCGCCGGCCGTGCGAAGGCCGACGCGGTCGCCGATCTCGAACCCGCCTACGAATTCCTGCGCACGGTCGAGCACCGGCTGCAGATGATCGCCGACGAGCAGACCCAGACGCTGCCCGAGGACCCGGACGAATGGGAACGCCTCGCCGCCTTCATGGGCTTCGCCGACGGCAACGCGTTCGGCGCGAAGCTGCGCGCGGTCTTCGGCACCGTCGCCGACCATTACGGGAAGCTGTTCGAGGAAGCGCCGGCGAAACCGGGATCGAGCGGTCTGGTCTTCATCGGGCTCGAGGACGATCCGGGCACGCTCGCGGCCCTTGCGCGCCTCGGCTTCAAGGAAGGGCCGACGATCGCGGCGTCGGTGCGCGGCTGGCATGCCGGACGCTATCGCTGCACGCGGTCGCCGCGCGCGCGCGAGCTGCTGGGCGAACTGGCCCCGCGCATCGTGGAAGCCTTCGCGCGCACCTCGCAGCCCGATGCGGGCTTCGTGCGCTTCGACCGCTTCCTCGAAGCGCTGCCGGCGGGCGTGCAGCTCTTCTCGCTTTTCCAGGCGAACCCGGATCTCGTCGACCTGACGGCCGAGATCATGGGGACGGCCCCGCACCTCGCCGAGGCGATCGCGACGCGCGTGCACCTGCTCGATGCCGTGCTCACGCCCGGCTTCTTCGATCCCCCGCCCGGCAAGGTGGCGCTGATCGCCGACCTCGCGCGCGCCAACGGACAGGCGCGCGATTTCCAGGACAGGCTCGACATCGCGCGGCGCTGGCGCCACGAACACGGCTTCCAGATCGCGGTCCAGCTCCTGCGCCAGGCGCTGGGCGCACCGGCCGCCGGTGCGGCCCTTTCCGACATCGCGGACTGCACGCTGGCAAGCCTGCTCGATTCCGCGCGCGAGGAATTCGCCCGCGCGCACGGCGAACTGCCCGGATCGGAACTTGCGGTTCTGGCGCTGGGCAAGCTCGGCGGGCGCGAGCTGACGGTCACGTCGGACCTCGACCTCGTCATGGTCTATTCGGTGCCCGCGAAGCTGGAGCAGTCGACGGGCGCCAAGCCGCTGCCGCCGTCGCTCTATTTCTCGCGCCTTGCCAGCCGCTTCGTGACGGCGCTGTCGGCGGCCACGTCGGAAGGATCGCTCTACGAGATCGACCTGCGCCTGCGCCCGCAGGGCAACAAGGGACCGCCCGCTTCCGAGATCGGCGGCTTCGAGGATTACGTCGCGACCGAGGCGTGGACGTGGGAGCACATGGCGCTGTCGCGCGCGCGCGTCGTGTGCGGCGGAAGTGCCGTGGCCGCGCGGGCGATGGCCGCGATCGCCAAGGCCGTGGGCCGCAAGCGCGACGCGAGCAAACTCGCCGCCGAGATCGCCGACATGCGCCTGCGCATGGCGGGCGAACGCAAGGCCGCGTCGGTCTGGCAGATCAAGGACTGGCGCGGCGGGCTGGTCGACGTCGAATTCCTCGTCCAGCACGCGATCCTTGCCGAGGCCGGGAAGAAGCCCGCCGTGCTGCGATCGGGGACCGCCGACGCGATCGCCGCACTTGCCGCCGCCAAGGCGCTGCCCGCTTCCGACGCCGCCGTGCTTGCCGACGCCCACGCGCTCTATTCCGGCGTGCAGGCCATGCTGCGCCTGACGGTCGACGACGCGTTCGACCCGCAGGCGGCCCCCGAAGCGCTCAAGGCGCTGCTCGCGCGCGCCGCCGGCACGGTTGACTTTTCGGCACTGGAAGCCAAGTTGAACGCGACTGCCGAAGCGGTGCGCGGCCTCGTGGCCAAGCGCCTGCCCGGCGCCATCTGACGAACCCCCGAGGAGTGCCCATGGCCGCCAAGAAGAAGACCGCCGCGAAATCCGCCCCGAAGGCGAAGACGAAGGAAGCCGTCGCCATGCGCGGCCCGAAGGTCGGCGCGAAGGCGCCCGGCTTCTCGATGCCGACGGCCGGCGGGGGCACGGTCAGCCTCGCTTCCCTCAAGGGGAAAAACGTCGTCGTCTATTTCTATCCGAAGGACGACACGCCGGGCTGCACCAAGGAGGCCTGCGGCTTCAACGAGATGCTGGCCCAGTTCCGCAAGGTCGATGCCGAGATCGTCGGCATCTCGCGCGACCCGATGAAGAGCCACGACAGGTTCGCGGCCAAGTACGGCCTCAAGTTCCACCTCGCGTCCGACGAGGACGGCAAGGCGTCGGCCGCCTACGACACGTGGATCGAGAAGAGCATGTACGGCCGCAAATACATGGGCCTCGAGCGCTCGACGTATCTGGTCGACAAGGCGGGAATCATCCGCGCGGTCTGGCGCCCGGTCTCGGTCACCGGCCATGTCGAGGAAGTGCTGGCGGCGGCGAAGGGGCTGTAGGCCCCCTCA
>JAEUKY010000215.1 GCA_016794005.1 Rhodospirillales bacterium | reverse complement strand
ACCCGGCACCGCATAGAGCGTGCGCGCCGGCGCGTCGTGCGGGCGCACCGTCGGGATCTCGCGCGCGGCGAGCAGCAGGGCCGCACCCGCGCGCACGAACAGCGGCGGGCGGCCGAGCGGGGCCTCGACCTCGGCGACGGCGCCGGCTTCGTGGCGCATGCCGGTGTGGAAATCGACCCAGAACTCCGGGCCCGCCGGCAGATAGACGCGCCGCGCGCGTTCGCCCGGCACGACGACGGGGGCAGCGAGCAGGTCGGGCCCGATCAGGAACGCGTCGTGCTCGGCAAGGCACTCCGCGTCGCCGTCGTAGTGGTAGAACAGCGGCGCGATCGGCGGCACGCCGCGCACGTGCGCGAGCCAGCCTTGCGTGTACATCACGGGAAGCAGGCGATAGCGCAGCTCGAGTGCGGCACGGATCGGCGCGAGAACTTCGGGATGCGTCCACGGCTCGGTCGCAGAACCGACATCCGGTTTCCACGAATTCATCACGGCGCGCGGATGCAGCGCCATCATCTCGACCCAGCGGCACAGGAGCTCGGGGTCGGGGCGCGGGCCGGCGAAGCCGCCGATGTCGTGCCCGACCTTGCCCATGCCCGACAGCGCCATCGACAGGCCGTTGCGGATGTTCCATTTGAGCGTATGCCAGGACGTGTAGTTGTCGCCCGACCACGTCTCGGCATAGCGCTGGATGCCCGGCGGGCCGGCGCGCGTGATCGTGAAGGGGCGTTTGCCCGGATCGCGGCGCCTGGTTTCCTCGAAGGTCGCGCGCGTCATCAGAAGCGCATGCAGCGGACGCGAGGCCGAGACCGGAACCGCCCGGCCGAAACCGTGCGAGCGCGAACCGTCGCGCCACGCCTCGTACTCGTTGTTGTCGTTCCAGCCGGCATCGAAGCCGACATCGAGCACCTGGGCGGAAAGGTTCTTCTGCCACCAGTCCGTCGTCGCCGCGTTCGTGAAGTCGAGGAAACTGCCGTGTCCGTCCCAGAACTGCTCGACGACGGGCGTGCCGTCGGGCGCGCTGAGGAAGCCCTGCGAGGCGGCCCGTTCGGCATAGGCCGGATGGTCGTCGATCAGCACGGGCTTCAGGTTCGCGACGGTCTTCAGCTCCATCGCGCGGAGCTTGGCGAACAGCGCTTTCGGGTCGGGGAACTTGTCGCGGTTCCACGTGAACACGTAGCGCCGCCTGCCGCGGCTGGAATAGCCGGAGCCGAAATGCACGGCGCTGATCGGGATACGCTCCGCCCGGCAGCGGTCCGCGAAACCGTCAATCACCGACTGCGCGTTCGGCGCGTCGGCGTGATGCATCGTCGTGAAGGCGAAGCCGTAGCTCCAGCGCGGCGGCAGATAGGGAAGCCCCGTCAGCCGCGCGAAACCTTCCACGATGTCGGCGATGCGGCCGCCGAACAGCACGTAATAGTCGATCGCCGGTTCCTCGACCTCCACGTGGCGGTAGATGCCGTGATAGTTCGACCGTTCGCAGCCCAGATCGACCGTGACCGGGGCGAGCGTGTCGTAGAACATGCCGGCCACGCTCGCGTCGGGATTGCGCACGACGAAGAACGGGACATGCTTGTAGAGCGGATCGCCCTGCTCGGCGTCGTAGCCCAGCGCGTCGAGCTGCAGGCAGCGGAAGCGCCGGCCGGCGCGGTCGAGCGGTCCGGTCTTGTCGCCGAGGCCGTAATAGCGTTCGGCCGTGTCGCGCGTCTGGTAGTGGCGCAGGCGGCGGCCTTCGTCGGCGCGCACATAGGCGGCACTCTCGCGGTCGGCAAGGACCGTGCGGAAGCTTCCGTCCGCGTCCCGCCGCTCGAAGACCAGACGCAGCGGATCGGCCAGCACGCGCACGCGGATGTCGCCGGCCGAAACGCCGTGTCCGCCCTCGACGGATTCGAGCTTCGCGGCCGGGCAGGCGAAGCCGGCATCGCCCGCACGCGATCTTCCTTCGCGCGGCGTGTCGCCCTCGGGCGCCACCATCCAGGTCCGGTCGACCGGGAAGCCCGTCGCGGGCAGCAGCGTGACGCGCGCGAGATCGGCCGACAGCATCGCCACGCGCAGCGTGTGGCCGTCTTCCAGCGCAAACTCCGCCGCATGGCCGGCGACCCGCGCCGAGCCCACCTTCTTGAACTCGATCATGCCGTCCCCGTCTGCCCGCGCTTCAGCGCCCTGCCGTCCGCATCGAAAAGATAGGTCGCCGCCGAATCGCCGAGCGCGAGCCCGACCGTCTCGCCGCGCTTCACGCGCGTCTGCCCCGGCAGACGGGCCGTCAGCTCGAAGCCGTTGGCGAGCTTGCCGTAGACGTAGGATTCGCCGCCGAGCTGTTCGGTAAGATCGACCGAAAGATCGGCTTCGCCGGCACCGGCCGCGACGAGCTTCATGTGCTCCGGCCGCACGCCGAACGTGACGGCCGAGCCGGCCGCAGCCGCACCTTCGATCCCGTCGACGCGCACCGTCGCACCGGCATCGAGACGCAGCATCGCCGCGGCTCCGTCGCGCCGTTCGACTCGGCCCGGCAGGAAATTCATGCGCGGGCTGCCGATGAAGCCCGCGACGAACAGGTTTGCAGGCGCGTTGTAGAGCTCGAGCGGCCGGGCGAACTGCTCGCAGCGCCCGTCGCGCAGCACGGCGATGCGGTCGGCGAGCGTCATCGCCTCGACCTGGTCGTGCGTGACGTAGATCATCGTGTTGCCGATCCGGTCGTGCAGCGCGCCCAGTTCGGCGCGCATGCGCACGCGCAGTTCGGCGTCGAGGTTGGACAGCGGCTCGTCGAACAGGAAGATGCGCGGTTCGCGCACGACTGCCCGCCCGATCGCCACGCGCTGGCGCTGGCCGCCGGAAAGCGCGCCCGGCCGCCGGTCGAGATAGGGCTCCAGACGCAGCATGCGCGCGGCTTCGGCCACGCGGCTTTCGATCTCGGCCGCCGGAACGCGCATGTTCTCGAGTCCGAAGGACAGGTTCTGGCGCACGCTCATGTGCGGATAGAGCGCGTAGGACTGGAACACCATCGCGAGCCCGCGCTCGGCGGCTCCCAGCTCGTTGACGCGCGCGCCGTCGATGCGGATCTCGCCGTCCGACACGCTTTCGAGGCCCGCGACCATGCGCAGCAGCGTTGACTTGCCGCAGCCCGACGGGCCGACGAAAACGCAGAATTCGCCGTGCGCCACGGCCAGGTCGACGCCGTGTATCACGTGCGTCTGGCCGAAGCTCTTCTTCACCTGGACGAGTTCGAGTGTCGCCATGTCGTCACTTCATGCCCGTGTTCGCGATGCCTGTCGTGATGTATTTCTGGAGAAAGGCGAAGACGAACGTCACCGGCAGCAGCGTGAGCACCGTCATCGCCAGCAGGTAGTGCGTGGCGTCGTTCATCTCGCCCTTGAACGAGGAAAGGCCGAGTTGCAGCGTGAAGCTTTCCGAGCGCGTCAGCACGACGAGCGGCCACAGGAAGTCGTTCCAGCGCCAGATGATCGACAGGATCGCGAGCACGGCGAGGGCCGGCAGCGCCAGCGGCAGGATGATCCGGTAGTAGATCTTCCATTCCGAGGCAGAATCCATGCGCGCCGCCTCGATCAGCTCGTCCGGGATCGTCAGCATGTACTGGCGCAGCAGGAATACGCCGGTCGGCGTGGCCGCCCCAGGAATGATGACGCCCCACAGCGAATCGAGCATGCCGAAATTCATCACGACGACGAACAGCGGCACGAGGATGACGGTCGCCGGCATCAGCAGCGTGGCGACGATCAGGAACATGAACGTGTCGCGGCCGGCGAAGCGGTATTTGGACAGCGCGAAGGCCGCCATCGAGCTGATGGCGAGCGTGATCAGCGTGGCGACGACGGTGACGAAGGCCGAGTTGAGGAAATAGCGCGGGAAATAGAACGTGCCCATGCGCCCGCCCTGCAGCGTCGGCTCGGTGTAGTTCTCGGTGCGCGCGCGGACCTGCTCGTGCGCCTTCGTCGCGCGCCGCGGCACGGTAAAGGTCTCGTCCGGCTTGGCCGGATCGGCGACGATCAGGTCCGCACCCGACGGGCGGATCTGCGCCACGATGCGCGTCGTGCCGTCCGGTGCGGTCCATTCGACGAGCCCGACGGGCCGCGTCGAGCCGGGCAGCGTCACCATCACCTGCTCGTAGGGCAGGAAACGCGGATCGCTTTCGACGAGGGCGCGCTGCGTCTTCAGCGACGAGACGAACAGCCATACGACGGGGGCGAGGATCAGCACCACGCCGAGCGCCAGATAGGCGTAGGCGAGGACGTCGGTCCAGTCGATGCGGCCGGGCCGGCGCGTGCGGGCGAGGAACGTCAGCACCCTTCCCATCTCAGCCCCCCGCCTGCCGGCGCGACAGCGCCAGCTGCACCAGCGTGAGGACGAGAATGATCCCGGCGAGCAGCACCGACGAGGCGGCGGCGATCCCGTAGAGCTTGGCGTCGCTGACGAAGGCGGTCTCGTAGATGTGCTGGATGACCATGCGCGTGGCCGTCCCCGGCCCGCCGCCGGTCAGCACGTAGACCTCGTCGAAGACCTGGAAGGCGCGGATCAGCGACAGTACGAGCGCCACGAGCAGCGTGGGCATCAGCAGCGGCAGCGTGATGCGCGCGAACACGCGCCAGGCCGGCGTACCGTCCATCTCGGCCGCTTCGTAGAGATCCTTCGGGATCGCCTGCAGGCCCGCCAGCAGGATCAGCATGTAGAAGCCCAGATGCGACCACGAATAGACGAACACGACCCAGAAGAACGGCCAGCTCGTGCCGGCATCGCCCAGCCAGTTGACCGCGCGGAACGGCGCCATCGAGACGTCGAACGGCAGGCCGGCGACGAGTTCGTTGTAGTTGCGCACGAGATCCGTCAGCAGCGCGTTGAGGATGCCGCGCCGCTTGAGCACCCAGTCCCACACGACCGCGACGACGACGGGCGACAGCATGACCGGATAGAAGAACATGGCGCGCCAGAAGCCGCGCCCGCGGATCTTGCGGTTGAGCACGATGGCGGTGGCCAGCGCCACGACGATCATCGCCGGCACCTGCACGACCGCGAAGGCGAGCGTGTTCCACATCCCGGTCCAGAAGGCGAAACCGGAGACCGGGCAGCTTTTCGGCACGAAGATCGATTCGCACGCGAGCAGCGCTTCGTAGTTCTGCAAACCGACGAACGGGCGCGCCGACACCAGCGTCGAACTGCCGCCGGTGAACGAGATCCAGATATTGAGCGCCGCCGGCAGGAAGCTGAACATCCCGAAGATCAGCATCGTCGGCAGCAGGAAGACGTAGGGAAGGCGCGCGAGCCCGATCCGCCGCTGGATCCATCGCATCGGCGGATCGAGCGCCGCAAGCACCGGCAGCACGATCCAGCGCATGACCGGCCCTCCGTCGGCCCCGAAGGCCGAGGAGGAGCCGGTATCGTGCGTGGCGCTCAACTCAGTTGCCGACCGCCTGCTTGATCTCCTCGTCGACCTTCTTGAGCGCCTCGTCGAGCGAGAGACCCCCGGTGATCGCCTGCGAGATGTTGTTGGCCGTCGCGTTGAAGATCGCGACGTTGCGCTGGTAGCCCTGGAGCTGGTGGGCCTGCGGCGGGATCTTCTCGTAGTTGGCCGTGAACACCTTGAGCGCGGCGATGGCCTGCGGCGAGACGTTGCTGCCGTAGTTCAGGCCCTTCTGCGCCAGACCCTTGTGCGCCGGGATCTGGAGCGTGCGCTCGTAATATTCCTTGAGCACCGGTTCCGACGCCATGAACGCCATCACCTTGGCGACCGCCTGCGGGTTCTTGGTCGCCTTGAAACCGACCATCGCCGCACCGCCCGGCATCGCCGCGCAGCCGGCGGGGCCGCAGGGCTGCGGGATCGCGGCCCAGTCGAACCGGTCGCCGATCGTTTCCGAATAGCGCTGGATCATCCAAGACCCGCCGACATGCATGACGGTATCCTTGTTGATGAACTGGTCGGCCGCGTTGCGCCAGCGCGCGCCCGAGGCGCCCGGCCAGATCTCCTTCATCAGGCCTTCCTTGTGCCACTTCACCATGCGCTCGGAGAACGCCTTGAAGCCGGCATCGACGACGGCGGGCTTGCCCGACGCGTCGAAATATCTGGCCCCGTACGACATGGCCGGGCCGGCGAAACGGTGGCCCGTGCGGTCCATCTCGATGCCGGAATAGACGTTGAGCTTCTTCTGCACCTGCGCGATGGCGGCCGCCCAGTCGTCCCACGTGGCGGTCGGGCCGGGAAGGGCCACGCCCGCTTCGGCGAACATCGTCTTGTTGACGAACGGGCCGGTGATCGTCAGCTGCGTGAGGAAGCCGTAGACGCCCTTGTCGTTCGGGCCCACGCGCATCCAGTTCAGCGTCTGGCCGAAATTGTCGTTCCAGTAGGCCGCGTCGACATGCGGCGCCAGATCCAGATAGTACTTGTTGAGGCCGCCGAGATTGGTCACGCGCGCCATGTCGGGGCCCTGCCCCGCTTCCAGGCGCGTCTCGAGCTGCTCGCGGATGACGTTGAAGCCGACCTTGTCGACGACGACCTTGATCCCGGCATTCGCCTTCTCGAACCGGTCGAGCAGGTCGCGCGACACCTCGCACTCGTTCGCGTCGGCATAGCACATGTAACGCAGCTCGACCTGCGCCTGCGCCGTCGTGGCGCCGGCGAAAACGGCCAGCGCGCACGCGGCCGCGAATGTTCCGTCGATTCTCATGGTTTCCCCCGTTGAAATCCCGAAGATGCGGGCATTCGCCCCTGCACCCTTGATAAGGTGTCGATATCTGATACAGCCGTCGCAAGCCTGTCAATCGCAGGGCCCGATTTATTCGCATGTCACGCGTAACATGAGCATACAGCCAGAACCGGAACTGCCCGATCCGTCGGCAGGTGCCGGTCGCGACGATTGGGAAAGCCGCATCCGGCCGCGGCTGATCGCGCAGTACCGGCAGGCGATGTATGGCCCGGTACCGCAGCACGCGCCGGTGCGCGCCGCGATCCGCACCCGCAGCGTCGCCGCGTTCGACGGGCGCTGCGCGCGGTTCGAGATCGCGCTCGGGGTCGAGTTCTCCGGGCGGAGGCGGGACGTGCCGGTCTCGCTCTACCTGCCGCCGCCGGCGCGCCGGCCGCCGCCGCTGTTCTTCGGGCCGAACTATGCCGGCAACGTTTCGGTCGATCCCGATCCGGCGATCCCGCTCGACGCCGGCTGGATGCGGGCCGAACCGGACTGGGGCGTGGTCGCCAACCGCGCCACCGACGCGACGCGCGGCCTGCATGCGGGACGCTGGCCGCTGGCGGCGATCCTGGCGCGCGGCTATGCGGTGGCGACCTGGCACGACGGCGGCTTCTGTCCCGACGATCCGGCTGAAAGCCGGCCGGTGCTCGATGCCGGCTTCGGCGGCGCCATCGCCGCATGGGCGTGGGGCTTCTCGCGCGTGCTCGACGGGCTTTCCGATCTGGAGTTGATCGATCCCACCCGCGCGGCGGCGATCGGCCATTCGCGCCACGGCAAGGCGGCGCTGTGGGCGGGGGCCTGCGATGCGCGCATCGCGATGGTCGTCTCCAACAACTCGGGAACCGGCGGCGCGAAGCTGTTCCGCCACGCGTCGGGCGAGACGATCGCGGACCTGTTCGCGCGCTTCCCGCACTGGTTCGCCGCGCCCTTGCGCGCCTATGCCGGCCGCGAGGCCGAGTTGCCGTTCGACCAGCATCTGCTGATCGGGCTCTGCGCGCCGCGCGCCGTCTATGTGGCGAGTGCCAAGGACGATGCGTGGGCCGGGCCGGTCGGCGAGCATCGGGCGACCCTGGCGGCGGCACCCATATACGCGCTCTACGGCCCCGGCCCGCTGCCGATCGGCTATCACGTGCGCGAAGGCGGCCACGGCGTGACCGCGTTCGACTGGGACCGCTATCTCGATTTCGCCGACAGGGTCCTGCGCTAGACCGGGTCGAAGGGCCACATCGGCCGGCGTACGTGCCGGAAATCAGCCGACTTGCGGATCGGCGAACAGAGCGCGCCGCTGTCGACGACGAGGATCCCGCGCGCGATGGGGGCGAAGGCCGCGCGGAAATGCTGCATGGATTTCACCGCGAGCGTCTTCATCGCGCGCGGATCGATGCCCATGGCGCCGAACTGCTCCAGCTCCTTCGACTGCGTGGGGTTGCTGACCACGACGATATCGATGCCGCCCACGCGCAGCACCATCGACGGGCCGTGGCTGTAGCCGACGCCGCCGCCCATCGGGCCGCGCGCGACGAAGCCGCCGTCGGTCAGGCACGTCACGCGGCCGGTCAGGCGCAGCGGCCCGCCGCCGCGCGCGGCATCGGTGTGCCCGCCGAGATCGACGGTTATGTCCTTGCCCGGCCCCGCCGCGAAGCCGACCTGCACGGCCTTCGGATCGAGTATCGCGTGGAAGGCGGCGTCCTGCAGGTCGGCCTCGAGCATCGCGCGCAGGAGCGCGGTCGAATCCATGTAGGCGCCGCCGCCGGGATTGTCGGCATAGTCGGCGATGACCAGCGGCTGCTTCGCGTCCGCCTCGCCCGCCTTCGCGCGCGCCGTCGCCTCTTTCAGCGACAGCAGCTGCGGCTTCAGCGAATCGTATTCGCGCGTCTCCCACATCGACTGCACGAAGCGTTCGGCGATCTTCTCGCCCTGCGCGCGCTTCGCGGCGTCGACCGTCACCGCGATCGACGGGCCGACGTCGCGGATATCGGCCATGCTGAAGCCCGCCTGGACCGACACGACCAGCGCTTCGCCCGCCGCCTCGACCGCGTCCGCCTCGGCCAGCATCTTCAGCATCGGGCTGTCGGCCGGCACGCCGGCCGTGCGGCCGTGGTCGACGCCTTCGAGCTGCGGGCGCTGGGCGATCACGCACACCGGCTTCACCTCGCCGCGCATCGCGCGATCGAGAAGGGCCGCTCCTTGCGTCATCCGCTCGTACGCGTCGACATGCGGATAGGTGCGGAACGAGATCAGCGAGTTCGCGTGGTCGGCCATGCGCCGCGTGACGTTGGCGTGCAGGTCGAGGATCGCGACGACGGGGGCCGAGCCGATCTTCGCGCGCAACCGTTCGAGAAGCTCGCCTTCGCCGTCTTCCTCGTCTTCCAGCACCATGGCGCCGTGCAGGAACAGCAGCGCGCCGTCGCTGCCCGGAGCCGCCGCGAGGATCGGGGCGAGGATCGCCTCGAACGCCGCGCGCGTCACCACACCCGACGGCGTGGCCGACGCCGCGATCGGATGGCGCAGCGTCCAGCCATAACGGGATGCCGCGTCGAACGATGCGCCGAGGCCCGTGCGCGTGCCCTTGAACGAAGCCGCCACGCCGTTGTCGCGCGTCAGCTTGTAGGCCTCGAACGCTTCGATCGGCGTCTTGCGGACGCTGAACGTGTTGGTTTCGTGCATCACCATCGCTGTCAGGACGGTCGCCGGCATCTCGTCGCTCCCAAGGCTCGTGCTTCGTTTCGTCGCGGACCCCAACATATCCGAATCGTGCCGCCTGAAAAGGCGGCCGCGCCCGCCGTTTGGCTAATTCGAATCCGTTCAGCCTGTTTATTGGGCGGTCTGCACGCCTTCGACGCCCGTCCGGCATGCAACCGGCCGGTCATCGCCGGATGAATCGCAGACGGGGCAAGGCGCCGGACGCACCCGGCCTTGAACTTGCATTCGCACCTGCGGGATCAACCGCGGTCGCGATGCGCGATACGCTCAAGTGGGGGGTTTATATGCAGTTTTCACGTCGTCGCTTCCTGGGTACCACCGCTGCCGTCGCCGCTGGCGTGACGCTGGCCGCCCCGTCGATCCGCGCGCAGGGCGCCCCGGTCAAGGTCGGCATTCTCCACTCGCTGTCGGGCACGATGGCGATCTCGGAGACGACGCTCAAGGACGTCATGCTGATGCTCATCGAGGAGCAGAACAAGAAGGGCGGCATCCTCGGGCGCAAGCTCGAAGCCGCCGTCGTCGATCCGGCCTCGAACTGGCCGCTGTTCGCCGAGAAGGCGCGCGAGCTGATCACCGCCCAGAAGTGCGCCGCCACGTTCGGCTGCTGGACGTCGGTGTCGCGCAAGTCGGTGCTGCCGGTGTTCGAGGAGCTCAACTCGATCCTGTTCTACCCCGTCCAGTACGAGGGCGAGGAGAGCTCGAAGAACGTGTTCTACACGGGTGCCGCTCCCAACCAGCAGGCGATCCCGGCCGTCGACTACCTGATGGAGTCGGAGAAGGTGCAGCGCTGGGTGCTCGCGGGCACGGACTATGTCTACCCGCGCACGACCAACCGCATCCTCGAGGCGTATCTGAAGCTCAAGGGTGTCAAGCAGGAAGACATCCTGATCAACTACACGCCGTTCGGCCACTCGGACTGGCAGACGATCGTCCGCCAGATCAAGGCGTTCGGCGGTGCCGGCAAGAAGACGGCCGTCGTGTCGACGATCAACGGCGACGCGAACGTCCCGTTCTACAAGGAACTCGGCAACCAGGGCGTGGCCGCGAAGGACATCCCGGTCGTCGCGTTCTCGGTCGGCGAAGAAGAGCTTGCCGGCATCGACACGAAGCCGCTGGTCGGCCATCTCGCCGCCTGGAACTACTTCATGTCGGTCGACGCGCCCGAGAACAAGGACTTCATCAAGAAGTGGCAGGCCTTCATCAAGAACCCGAAGCGCGTCACGAACGACCCGATGGAAGCCCACGTCATCGGCTTCAACATGTGGGTCAAGGCGGTCGAGAAGGCCGGCACGTTCGACAGCGAAGCGGTCATCGACGCGATGATCGGCGTCGCGGTGCCGAACCTCACCGGCGGCATCTCGACGATGATGCCCAACCACCACATCACGAAGCCCGTGCTCATCGGCGAGATCCAGGCCGACGGCCAGATCAACACCGTGTGGCAGACCTCGGGTCTCGTGGTCGGCGACGAGTGGTCGGACTATCTCGAAGGCTCGAAGGACCTGATCTCCGACTGGCGCAAGCCGCTGTCGTGCGGCAACTTCAACGTCAAGGCCGGCAAGTGCGGCGGCAAGGCCTGAGCCGCACCACTCCGACCGTCTAGCTGGAGCGGCCGGGCGTCCTTCGGGGTGCCCGGCCGACCCTTCCGAGTGAACAGACTCCCGAATTTCCTGGCGGCGATCGCCCTCGTGCTTGCCGCCTTCCTGTGCGCGGCGCCTTCGGCACGCGCGCAGACGCTCGACGAAACGCTCGCGCGCTTCGCGACCGACCGCTTTCCCGACACCGCACGCGCCGTCGAGGAGATCGCGCGCAGCGGCCACCCGATGGCCCTCGAGATCGTCGAGGCGCTGACCGACGGGCGGCTGGCCTGGCGGCCGTCCGACCGCCGCCTGTACGTCATCGGCGCAGACGGCGCCACGCGAGCCGCGGAGACCGGGAAGGCCGAACCCGATTCCGAGGCCGCCGGCCTGCGCCGCGTGCGCGTCAACAATCCGGTCCGACAGACCATCGCCGCCGCCCTCGGCGTGCTGCGGCTGAACTCGGCCGATCCCGGCCAGCGCCGTGTCGCCGCCGAGGCGATCATGCAGTCGCGCGACGCCACGCAGGCACCCGCCCTCGAAGCCGCCCTCGGGCGCGAGCGCGACGCGCGCGTGGCGACCGCCATCACGCTGGCGCTGGCGGCCCTGCGCGTCGTCGACCCCGCCCAGCCCGAATCGGTCCGTCTCGCGGCGATCGACGCGCTTGCCGAGCGCGGCAGCCGCGACGCGCTGGTCCTGCTGCGCTCGATCCCGGCCGACGCGCCCGCCGCCATCCGCGCGCGCGCCGAGCGGGCCGCCGCCGGCGTCGAGCGGCATCTCGCCATACTCGGCGGCATCCAGAACCTGTTCTTCGGCCTGTCGCTCGGCTCGGTGCTGCTGCTGGCGGCCATCGGGCTCGCCATCACGTTCGGCGTGATGGGCATCATCAACATGGCGCACGGCGAGATGGTCATGCTCGGCGCCTACACGACCTTCGTCGTCCAGGAAGTGCTGCGCGCGCACGCGCCCTCGCTGTTCGACTGGTCGCTGCTGTTCGCGCTGCCGCTGGCCTTCCTCGTCTCGGGCAGCGTGGGCATCGCGATCGAGCGCACGATCATCCGCTATCTCTACGGCCGCCCGCTCGAAACGCTGCTTGCCACGTGGGGCGTGTCGCTCGCCCTCCAGCAGGCGGTGCGCACGATCTTCGGCTCGTCCAACCGCGAGGTCGGCAACCCCGCCTTCATGACCGGTTCGTTCGACCTGTTCGGCATCGCGCTGACCTGGAGCCGGCTGTGGATCGTGGTGTTCACGATCGCCGTGTTCGCGTTCCTGCTGTTCGTCATCCGCTACACCGATTTCGGGCTGCGCATGCGCGCGGTCGTGCAGAACCGCGCGATGGCGGGTTCCGTCGGCATCCGGACGAACTGGATCGACGCGTTCACGTTCGGCCTCGGCTCCGGCATCGCCGGGATCGCGGGCGTGGCGCTGTCGCAGATCGACAACGTTTCGCCCAATCTGGGCCAAGGCTACATCATCGACAGCTTCATGGTCGTCGTGTTCGGCGGCGTGGGCAGCCTGTGGGGCACGCTCGTCGCCGCACTGTCGCTGGGCGTGGCCAACAAGCTGCTCGAACCGGTCGCCGGCGCGGTGCTCGGCAAGATCGCGATCCTCGTCTTCATCATCCTGTTCATCCAGAAGCGCCCGCGCGGCCTGTTCGCGCAAAAGGGCCGGACGGCCGAATCGTGATCGTCCAGCGTCTCGCCGGCCGGCTCGGTCTTTCCGAGCGCATCTTCGTCGCCGTCGTGGTGGCGCTTTGCGTGCTGGTCCCGCTCGCCAATCTCGTCTTCCCGCCCGGCTCGCCGTTCCACGTGTCGAACGCCAGCGTCGTGCTCTACGGCAAGTGGATGACCTACGCGCTGCTGGCGCTGTCGCTGGATCTCGTCTGGGGCTATTGCGGCATCCTGTCGCTGGGCCACGGCGCGTTCTTCGCGCTCGGCGGCTACGCGATGGGCATGTACCTGATGCGCTCGATCGGCACGCGCGGCGTCTACGGCAACGCGATCCTGCCGGACTTCATGGTGTTCCTGAACTGGAAGGAACTGCCCTACGCCTGGTACTTCTTCGACTGGTTCGGCTACGCGATGCTGATGGTCATGTTCGTGCCGGGCCTGCTCGCCTTCGTGCTGGGCTGGTTCGCGTTCCGCAGCCGCGTGACGGGCGTCTATCTCTCGATCATCACGCAGGCCGTGACGTTCGCGCTCCAGCTTTCGTTCTTCCGCAACGACATGGGATTCGGCGGCAACAACGGCCTGACCGATTTCAAGGACCTGCTCGGCTTCCCGGTGCAGGCGCAGTCCACGCGCGCCGTGCTGTTCGCGCTTTCCGCGCTCGCCCTGCTCGGCGGCTTCGCCATCGCCAAGGCGATCGTGTCCTCGAAGCTCGGACTCGTCCTGATCGCGATCCGCGACGCCGAGACGCGCACGCGCTTCCTCGGCTACCGGGTCGAGCGCTTCAAGCTTTTCGTGTTCGTCGTCTCCGCCGTCATGGCGGGGATCGCGGGCGCCCTCTACGTGCCGCAGGTCGGCATCATCAACCCGTCGGAGTTCTCGCCCGCCAACTCGATCGAGGCCGTGATCTGGGTCGCGGTCGGCGGGCGCGGCACGCTGACGGGTGCGGCCCTGGGTGCCGTCCTCGTCAACGCGTCGAAGACGTGGCTGACGGCGGCCCTGCCCACGCTGTGGCTGTTCGTGCTGGGCGCGCTCTTCATCCTCGTCACGCTGTTCCTGCCCAAGGGTATCGTGGGCACGCTTGGCGCCTGGTTCGCCGACAGGCGGGGCAAGCCATGATCGGGCGCAAGACCACCGACGCGCTTCTCTATCTCGACGGCGTCACCGTGTCGTTCGACGGTTTCCGCGCGCTCAACAAGCTTGCCCTGCTGATCGCACCGGGCGAGATGCGCGCCATCGTCGGCCCGAACGGAGCCGGCAAGACGACGATGATGGACGTCATCACCGGCAAGACGCGCCCCGACGAGGGCGACGTGCTGTTCGACGGCGGCGAGTTCGACCTGACGAAGCTCGACGAGGCGGCCATCGCCGAACTGGGCATCGGGCGCAAGTTCCAGAAGCCGACCGTGTTCGAAAGCCATACGGTCGAGGACAATCTGCGCCTGGCGCTGAAGGCGCCGCGCAAGGTGCTGCCCACGCTGACCGCGCGCCGCAACGCGGAAGAGAAAGCGCGGATCGACGAGCTGCTCGCCACCGTCAAGCTCGACGCCCAGCGCCGTACCCCCGCCGGCGGTCTGTCGCACGGCCAGAAGCAGTGGCTGGAGATCGGCATGCTGCTGGCGCAGGACCCGGCCCTGCTGCTGGTCGACGAACCGGTCGCCGGCATGACCGACGCCGAGACTTTCGAGACGGCAGAGCTGCTGAAGCGCATCAACCGCACGCATTCGGTCGTCGTCGTCGAGCACGACATGGCTTTCGTGCGGGAACTCGGCGTCAAGGTCACGGTCCTGCACGAGGGCTCGGTCCTCGCCGAAGGAACCATCGACCAGGTCAGCGCCGACGAGCGCGTCGTCGAAGTCTATCTGGGACGCTGACGCCATGCTGAACGTCGAGAAGATCGACCTTTACTACGGCGCCTCGCAGGCCCTGCGCGGCGTGTCGCTCGCCGCGAAGCCCGGCCGCATCACCTGCGTGCTGGGGCGCAACGGCGTGGGCAAGACCTCGCTGATGCGCGCCATCGTCGGCCGCAGCCCCATCGCGAGCGGCAAGGTCGAGTTCGACGGTGCCGACATCGCCGGCCAGCCCGCCTTCGAGCGCGCGCGGCTGGGCATCGCCTACGTGCCGCAGGGCCGCGAGATCTTCCCGCTGCTGACGGTCGAGGAAAACCTGCGCACCGGCCTTGCCGCCCTGCCGCGCAAGACGCGATCGATGAACACCGAGGTCTACGACCTGTTCCCGGTGCTGAAGGACATGCTCGGCCGGCGCGGCGGCGACCTTTCGGGCGGCCAGCAGCAGCAGCTCGCCATCGCGCGCGCGCTGATCATGCGCCCGCGCCTGCTCGTCCTCGACGAGCCGACCGAGGGCATCCAGCCTTCGATCATCAAGGATATCGGCCGCACCATCGCCCTTCTGCGCGACCGCGGCGGCATGGCGATCGTGCTGGTCGAGCAGTATTTCGACTTCGCGCGCGAACTGGCCGACGACATGGTCGTGCTCGACCGCGGCGAGGTCGTGATGGCCGGCGCTTCGGCCGATCTCGACCACGAGGCGGTCCGCCGCCACATGACGATCTGACCGGCCCCGGCTTGCGCCCCGGTCGGTGCGCGCCTAAGTATCGGTCATGGCAAACGCCGGAAAGTTGCGTTCCTTCCTGAAGCGGGCCGGCATCGGGCTGGGCCTGCTGCTGGCCGGGCCCGCCCTCGTTTTCGCGGGGATCCAGACCGCGCGCGCCGATTGGCGGACGGCCAGCCGCGAGCCGCTCGGTCTCGCTCCCGCCCCGGTCGACGCACCGCAGGCCATCGTGCAGGTCTATGGCGCGCGGGCCGTGGGCTGGCGCGGCGCGTTCGGCGTCCATACCTGGGTTTCGGTGAAGCCGGCGAACGCACCGGACTGGACGACCTACCAGATCATCGGCTGGCGGGCGCTGCGGGGCGGCGATGCGCTCGCGGTTTCCAACGGCCAGCCGGACCGGCGCTGGTTCGGCGCGGAGCCGGAGCTCTACGCCCATCTCGAAGGCGACGGCGTGGACGCGGTCATCCGCCGGATCGTGACGGCGGCCGAAGCCTATCCCTACCGGCGGACCTATACGATCTGGCCGGGGCCGAACTCCAACACCTTCACCGCGATGGTCGCGCGCGCGGCACCCGAACTGCGGCTCGACCTGCCGTCGACGGCGATCGGCAAGGACTATCTGGGCGGCGGAACGTTCGCGGCGGCGACGCCGAGCGGGACCGGTTACCAGCTTTCGCTGTGGGGCCTGCTGGGCGTGTCGCTGGCGCGCGAGGAAGGGCTGGAGATCAACGTCGCCGGCCTGACCTTCGGAATCGACCCGCTCGGCCTTGCGGTCAAGGCGCCGGGCATCGGGCGCATCGGTGCGTCGGGCGATCCGAAGCGCGAGGCGCCCGGAAGCTAGAGCAGGTTCGCGTGCCGGGCGCGCAAGGCGGCACCGTCCAGCTTGCGCCGGCGCATCAGCTCGACCGTCACGTGCTCGCACAGCAGATGCAGCGACAGTTCGAATGCGCTGCCCAGCGGCAGCGTGCTTGCGGGCGGATCGTCCATCGTCTGGGCCTTGAGCTCGACGATCGTGTCGGCGTGTGCCACCGCCGCCGGACGCGCCGTGACGACCGCAAGGCGCGCACCGGCCTTGCGCGCCGCGGCGGCGACGGCATCGGCCGTGGGCAGCGTGCCCAGTGCCACCGCCAGCACCAGCACGTCGCCCTTCGCGGCGGGCGGGGCCGAAAGCTGGCCGACGAAATGCGCGTCGATGCCCAGATGGGCCAGACGCATCGCGAAGCCCTGCAGCATCAGCCCGTTGCGGCCGATCCCGTAGACGAAGACGCGCTTTGCCGAGTCGAGCGCTTCGCACAGCCGGTCGACCTGCCCGGCCGGGATCGCGGCGAAGATCTTCGCCTGCTCGGCGAGGACGGAATCGAGGAAGGCGGCCGGCGTCACGAGGCGTGGCGCTGCAGCACGCCGCGCTCCAGGAAGATCTCGGTGATCGCGTCGGTCGCCGCGATGAATTTCGGGTCCTTGCGGCCGGAAAGGCCGCGCGGGCGGCGCATGTCGATTTCCATGATCGTCTCGATCCGGCCCGGGCGCGGCGACATGACGACGACGCGGTCCGCCAGCAGCACGGCTTCGTCGATCGAATGCGTGATGAACACGACGGTCTTCTTCGTCTCCATCCACAGCCGCTCCAGATCGATGCGCATCTGCTCGCGCGTCAGCGCGTCGAGCGCCCCGAACGGTTCGTCCATCATCAGCAGCGGCGGTTCGTGGACGAGGGCGCGCGCGATCGACGCGCGCTGCTTCATGCCGCCCGACAGCTCGTAGGGCCGGCGGTCGGCGAAGTCGGCGAGGCCGACGGCCGCGAGCAGCTCGTGCGCGCGCGGCAGGTATTTCGCGCGGTCGAGACCGCGCATGTCGATCTGGAACATCACGTTGTCGAGCACGTTGCGCCAGTCCAGCAGGATCGGCTGCTGGAACACGATGCCGACATCCGTCACCGGCCCGTCGACCGGCTTGCCGAACACCGAAAGCTCGCCGCCCGAGCGCGCGACGAGGCCGGTCACGAGCCGCAGCAGCGTGGATTTCCCGCAGCCCGACGGGCCGACGATGGCGACGAATTCGCCGGGCGCCACTTCCAGATCGATCGGCGACAGCGCCAGCGTCTGGCGCGCGCCCGAGCCATAGGTCTTGCTGACGGCGCGGATCGAGATTCCCGAGGTTCCGGTCATGGATGGACCCGATGCTGGAGGGAGGGCGCAGGCAGACGCGTCAACGGCCAGATGCGCGCCAGTTCCTGCGCGGCCTGACCCAGGACGCCCGCGATCGCGACGCGCCGGTCGGGCGGAAGGCGGACGACCGGGCCGGCGACGCTGGTGGTGCCGAGGGCGGCACCGGTCTGCGGATCGCGGATCGCGACCGCGACGGCGGCGACGCCGGCTTCCGCTTCCTCGAGCGCGGTCGCATGGCCGAGCCTGCGCACGTCGGCAAGGTCGCGGCGGAGTGCGTCGATCGTGGCGACGGCCTTGGGCCCGACATTGGGATTGGCGCGGCCGAGCCCTTCGCCCAGCGCGATCGCGCAGGCTTCCTCGTCGCTCAGCGTGGCGAGCCATGCCTTCCCGTTCGCCGTCGCGTAGGAGACGATCCGTCCGCCCATCGACGGCTGGTAGAGAAGGCCGGCCGGTGCGCCCTGCGCGGAGCCGATCCAGACGAGCTGCGACTGGTCGACGACCGTGAGGCGGACGAGTTCGCCCACTTCGCGCGCGACGCGGTCGAGCAGGCCTTGCGTGGCGTCGGCGATGCCGGCCGACTGCATGTAACGCTGGCCGAGGACCGCAAGACGCAGCGTCAGCCGGTATTGGCCCGTCGCCGCGTCCTGCTCGACCCAGCCTTCGCCGACCAGATGGTCGAGCAGACGCTGGACGCTGCTTTTCGGGCAATCGAGTCGCGCCGCGAGTTCGGTCAGCCGGTGATCGCGGCCGGCATCCGACATGGCCTCGAACAGGGCCAGGCAGTGCGAAATCTGAGGCTTGACGACGCGCATGTTAATGGTACATCGTTCCATCAGGGACGAAGTCCAGTTTGCACGATCCTCCGTGCAGGTCAACGGATTTCCCCGGGGGAGGACGCGATGGCCGAGCTGCGCAGCGCACTTGCCGGACGTTTGAGCGGCGGCCTGCAGGTCGCCGCGACCGTCGTGGCCTTTCTGGCCCTCTGGGAAATCGCCGCCCTCGTCTTCTCGCTTCCGTCCTACATCCTGCCGGCGCCTTCGGAGATCTTCGTCGAGCTGGTCGCGCGCCGCGTGCAGTACGCGAACGCGGCGACCTTCACGCTGCAGCCGATGCTGATCGGCTTCGTCTTCGCCGTCGTGATCGGCATAGCACTCGCCCTCGTCGTCGCCTTTTCCAAGACGATGGAGAAGACCGTCTATCCGCTGCTGATCTTCTTCCAGATCGTTCCGAAGATCGCGGTGGCCCCGCTCTTCATCATCTGGTTCGGCTTCGGGCTCGCCCCCAAGGTGCTGCTCGTCTTCCTGCTATCGTTCTTCCCGGTCGTCGTTTCGGCGATCACGGCGTTCCGGTCGGTCGATCCCGACATCATGGATCTCGCCCGCTCGACCGGTGCGGGGCGCGGGCGCATCTTCCTGCGCGTGCAGGTTCCGCATGCGATGCCCACGCTGTTCACCGGCATCAAGGTGGCCGCGGCCCTGTCCGCGACGGCCGCGGTGGTGGCCGAATTCGTCGCGTCGGACCGCGGCCTCGGCTACCTGCTGCTGGAGGCGAACGGCAATCTCCACACCAGCATGGCGTTCGGATCGGTGTTCGTGCTCACCGCGCTCGGCTTCGCGCTCTACGCCGCGGTCGAGATCGCCGAGCAGGTCCTGATCCCGTGGCACGTGTCGCAGCGCGCGCACGGCGACGTCGCCGGCCCGATCTGACGAAGAACTTCCAACGACAAGACCGATCCAACGAAGGGAGAAGACAATGAAACGCCTCATCGGACTCATCGCGGGCTGCGCCCTGCTCGCCTCGGCACCCGCCTTCGCGCAGGAGAAGGCGACGCTGCGCCTCAACTGGCTGATCTACGGGTTCCACACGCCGTTCCATCTCGGCGTCGAGCGCGGCTACTACAGGGCCGAGGGCATCGATCTCGAAGTCGGCGAAGGCCAGGGCTCGGGCCGCGCCGTGCAGATCGTCGCGGCGAAGGGCGACATGTTCGGCCTGTCGGACGGGGCCAGCATCATCAACGGCGCCACGCGCGGCGCACCCATCCGCGCCGTCATGGGCATCATGAACACGACGCCATTCGCGATCATCGCGCGCGCCGATTCCGGCATCAGGACGATGAAGGATTTCGAGGGCAAGACGATCGCCGCGACGACCGGCGAAGCGGGCCTGACGATCCTTCCCGCCCTGATGAAGAGCGCCAGGCTCGATCCGGCCAAGATCAGCTTCCTGCGCGTCGACGGGCCGACCAAGATCGTGTCGGTGCTGGAGAAGCGCGCCGAAGCGCTGCTCGGCGGCAGCGAGAACCAGCCCTTCATCCTCGAACAGCGCGGCGTGGCCTCGACGGTCTTCAACTACGCCGACCACGGGGTCAACACGATGGGTCTGGCGATCCACGTCCACGCCGACACGCTGCGCGACAAGCCGAAGATGGTCGAAGGCTTCATCCGCGCCACGCAGAAGGCGTTCATGGACGCCGAGAAAGATCCTTCGGCGGCGATCGCGGCCGGCCTGAAGGTGAAGCCCGACATGGATCGCGCGATGGCGCTCAAGCAGCTCGAGGCGGGCCTCAAGCTCGTCCGGTCGCGCGTGGCGCCGAACGCGGCCATCGGCTTCATGCCGCCGGCCGACTGGCAGATGACGCTCGACCTGATGAAGGAGTTCCAGGAGCTGAAGACCGACATGGCCGCGTCGGCCTTCTTCACCAACGACCTGCTGCCGAAGTAATGGCGGCAGCGGACGATCCGGCCAGGCACCGCACCGTCGTCGTGACGGGCGGTGCCCGGGGTATCGGCCTTGCGGTCGCCAGGCGTCTCGCGCGCGAGGGTGCGCGCGTGGCGCTCTGGGACCGCGACGAGGCCGCGGTCCGGCAGGCGGCGGCATCGCTCGGCGACGGGCATGCCGCTTTCGCCTGCGACATATCGGACGAGGCCGCCGTCGAGGCGGCCGCGGACGCGACGTGGCGCGCGTTCGCGAACGTGGCGGGGCTCGTCAACAATGCCGGGATTCTGGGGCCGGTGGCGCCGATGTGGGAACACTCGGCCGCCGATTTCCGGCGCGTGCTCGACGTCAATCTCGCGGGCACGTTCCTCGTTTCGAAGGCGTGCGTGCGCCGCATGCGCCGGCAGGACGGGCCGGTGCGCGGGCGGATCGTCAACGTCTCGTCGGTGCAGGCCAAGGAAGGCATGCCGCAGGCGGCCGCCTATGCCGCGTCGAAGGCGGGCATCCTCGCGCTGACCAAAACGCTGGGCAAGGAACTGGCGCGCGAGGGGATCTTCGTCAACGCCGTCACGCCGGCGGCGGCGGAAACCGACATGGCGCAGGAGATCGATGCCGCGCGGCGCGCCGAGATCGTCGCGCGCATTCCGATGGGCCGCTTCGTCGAGGTCGGCGAGATCGCGGCCCTGGTCGCCTTCCTGCTTTCGGACGACTGCAGCTTCTCGACCGGGGCGGTGTTCGACATCTCCGGCGGGCGCGCAACCTACTGAGGAACTGGAAATGGCACTGGCCGGCGGCGGCGCGATCTGCATCTGGAACGACATCACCGACGAGGGCCGGGACGAGTTCTACGCCTGGCATCTGGCCGAGCACATGCCCGAGCGCGTCGCGATCCCCGGCTTCGAACGCGGCCGGCGCTACGCGGCACTCGACGCCGCCTCGCGGCCGGAGTTCTTCACGCTCTACGAGACCGCCGATGCCGGCGTGCTGACGGGCCCGGCCTATCTCGCGCGCCTGAACGCGCCCACGCCCTGGACGAAGAAGGCGACGCAGGCCTTCCGCAACACCTCGCGCGCCCTCACCCGCGTGCAGGCGAGCCTCGGTCCCGGATCGGGCGGCATCCTCGGCACGCTGCGCTTCGCGGTGGCCGAGGGGCGCTCGGCCGACGCGACCGCCCTCCTCTCGGGGAAGGCGCTGCCCGCCGCGGCAGGCATGCCGCAGATTTCGGGCGCGCATCTGTGCGTCACCGACCGCGAGGCCAGTGCCGGCAAAACCGCCGAAAGCCGCGGCCGGACCGACATCCAGGCCGCGCCGGACTGGGTCGTGCTGGTCGAGGGCTGCAACGAAGCGCCCGTCCGGGCCGCCATGGCCGCGATCGTCGTGCAACTCCGGCCGCTGCTCGACGGCGGTCCGGAAACCGGCTTCTACCGGCTCGAGCACCAGTGTTGAGTGCGCCCGCCGGGCGGGCTAAGACGGGCGCATGAGCGACTGCGATCTCGGCCTCGTCGGCCTCGGCACCATGGGCGCCAATCTGGCGCGCAACCTTGCGGACCACGGCACGCGCGTGGCCCTGTTCGATCCGGCACCGGGAACCGCCGCGAAGCTTGCGACCGAGCTTGGCGCGCGCGGCCGCGCCGCCGCGGACCTGCCCGGTCTCGTCGGCGCGCTCAAGGGGCCCAAGGCCGTCTTCCTGATGGTGCCGGCCGGCGAAGCGGTCGACCGGAGCATCGCCGATCTGCTTCCCCTGCTCGCCCCCGCCGACGCGATCATCGACGGCGGCAACTCGCTCTACGGCGATACCGAACGGCGCGTGGCGGCCTGCGCCGAACGGCGCGTCGATTTCCTCGGCTTCGGCCTGTCGGGCGGATCGGAAGGCGCGCGTCGCGGCCCGTCGATCATGGCCGGCGGCGGCCCGGCGGTCGCGCGCGTCGCCCCGCTGTTCCGCGCCATCGCGGCAAAGGCGCACGGCGAAGCCTGCTTCGCGCATGTGGGGCCCGGCGGTGCGGGCCATTTCGTCAAGATGCTGCACAACGGCATCGAATACGCGCTGATGCAGCTCATCGCCGAAGCCTACCAGCTGATGCATGGGCCGCTGGGCATGACGCCCGCCCAGATGCTGCCGGTCTTCCGCGGGTGGGCGGCGGGCGACCT
>JAEUKY010000198.1 GCA_016794005.1 Rhodospirillales bacterium | reverse complement strand
GTTCGGGGTGAGCGTGGCGAGCGTGGTGCGCTGGGCGCAGCGGCACCGGGCGACGGGCAGCCCGGCGGCGCGTCGGCCGGGCGGGAGCAAGCCGCGAGTGCTGGTGGGGCAGCGGGAGTGGCTGCTGGCGCGGATCGCGGAGAAGCCGGACCTGACGCTGCGCGGGTTGCTGGGGGAACTGGCGGCACGCGGCGTGGCGGTGAGCTACTACGCGGTCTGGCACTTCTTCGAGCGCGAGGGATACAGCTTAAAAAAAAAGCCTGCACGCCAGCGAACAAGGGCGGCGGGACGTGGCGCGGCGACGGGCCCAGTGGCGGCGGTATCAGGGCCGGGTCGATCCGCGTCGTCTCGTGTTCATCGATGAGACCTGGGCCAAGACGAACATGACCCGGACCCACGGCCGGAGCCCGCGCGGCATCCGGCTGGTGGATCGCGTGCCGCACGGGCGCTGGCACACGCTCACCTTCCTTGCAGCCCTGCGCTGCGACCGGCTGACCGCACCGTGCGTCTTCGACGGACCGATCAACGGCGTCGGCTTCCGGGCCTACGTCGAGCAGATCCTGCTTCCCACGCTGCGGCCCGGCGACATCGTCATCATGGACAATCTGGGCAGCCACAAGAGCCAGGCCGTGCGCGACACGATCCGCAAGGCCGGCGCCAAACTCTTCTTCCTGCCGCCTTACAGCCCCGACCTCAATCCCATCGAACAGGTCTTCGCCAAACTCAAGACGCTGCTGCGCAAGGCCGCGGAGCGCTCCATCGACGCCACATGGCGGCGCATCGGAACGCTCCTCCAGCACTTCGCCCCAGACGAATGCGCCAACGACTTCAGAAATGCAGGATACGCTTCAGCGTGACTCAATCACACTCTAGTTTCCAAATTACAGGCATTTGGGGGAAACGAGCGGAAACCAAGAGCAGTAAATGACGGCAATCACGGAATATCGGTTCTCCAACTACCCCGGCCGACCATCCGGTCGGCTTAGCATCAGGATGGAAATGAAGCGCACACCGAACACCGCGAATGCACTCGCCCAGAGTCCTCCCGAAACTCCAATCAGCTCTTGCTCAATATCTCCACCGAACGCCGGACCTATAATGGCGCGACCGGCTGTCGCAACGGTCACGAGAAGATACGCCAAGACCAACCAACCATCAGCCCGGATCGGGCGCCCTGTGTGGCCTAGCGACGCACGCGACATCACGCCCAGGATCATCGTCCCGAAGGCGCCAAGTGTGAACGCATGAAGCGCCATGCTCGGCGTGCCGATCCCGAAGCCTGCCGACAAGGCCCACATTCCGAATCCGACAATCAGCCACGCATAGCCGAGATGAAGGACCCATACGATCGGCATGCCGAACGCCGTTGCCGGTCTCCAGCCCAGCAGGCGGACGAAGTTCAAAACAGCCGCCAATGCGGCCAGGCCAGCGATCGCAGGATCCGGGAAGCCGGCGGCATCGGCGAGGAAGCATAGCGGCGTCGAGATGATCGCCGCCTTGTCGAGTGCCGGCTTGTCCGCAGGTTCTGTCTGCAGTCCCGCACCCCGGAGGGCATTCCGGGTAAAGGCCGGTATGATCCGGCCGCCGATGATCGCGACGAGCATCGCGACGATGCCGATCGCAAGATGCAGGGCCGGACGCGCCGCCCCCTGCCACATGCCGACGGCGTCGAGATGCACGGCCAGATTCGTACCGGAGAGCACGACGATAAGCCCGACAAGCGGGAGATTTCGCAGGAGGCGCGCCTTGATGATCGCCTGCCCGGCCCAGGCCGCAAGCGCCGGCAGAAAGCAGATGTCGAGCAGGGCGAATGTCATCGGCGCGCTATCGGCGACCGTCCAGGCGCCGACCCGTCCCGCCGACCACAGGACAAACAGAAGCGCAAGGCCCTTACCACGCAGCGGCGCAGCACCGGTCCAGTTCGGCACGGCCGTGAGCAGAAAGCCCGCGAGCGCGGCCGCGAGAAATCCAAATACCATCTCGTGGGCGTGCCACAGCATGGCAGGCAAAGCCGGCTGGAAATCGACATGACCGGCCCAAACGAGGATCCAGCCGAGCGCGCCCCAGACCGCATAGAGCGCTGCCCCGAGAAAGAACGGACGGAAGCCGTATGCGAACAGCGACATGCGCAACGGCGGGTTCATTGGCGGCGCTCGCTCATCTGACGGGACAACCAGCTTCTGTCGGCATCCGTCAGCCGCTGCCGGGCCAACGGCAGGACGAACGCGTCCTCCAGGGCCAGCAGGCGGCGCTGCGATCCGACGAACCTTTCGACGGCGACACGCACACCTTTGCCGACCGCCCGGCCATGGCACGCCGCCAACAGCTTGCGGACGATCTCGGCGCAGGTGGCCGCACCTCGCGCAGGCTCTTCGGCGATCCGCGCGAGGATCCGATCCAGACCATCGGCAACGTCGCAGCGGATCCGCAGCAACGGAAAGAGACCGTCGTTTTCGTCCAATACGTGAAGCAGGAGATCGGAGCGGATGAAATCGACGGCGAGCCGCGCCGTCGCCGCTCGGACGCGCGGCTTCGGTTCCGACACGAACCGTTCGAGCAACGAAAGGACAGCGCGCATCCGGTAGTGCTCGGTCTCTAGATAGTCAAGCGGCTCGGCCAGAAGGCGCGGATCCGCAGCGCCGATGGCAAAGACGTTACCGCCCGATCCGCCTTTCGTGACTGCGCCCGCCATTCCGCCTTCCGCCGGTTCAATGCCCCGTACTTCCCAACCCTTCGACGCGATAGCGGCTCGCCAACCCTTCGATATGCGCCCGAAGAGCCTTGAGATAGCTCTGCTCCTCGAGCCTGCGGGCGATCTGGTCGCGCACGGCGGCATAGGGCAGCGGTCGGCCGTCGGCGCGTCGCAGCAGGCGGACGATATGGTAGCCGTAGCGCGTCGGGACGGGGGCGGCACAGGTTTCCCCCTCCTCGAGACTGAAAAGATAGGTCTCGAACTCCGGGACCGTCGTTCCCCGGACGACCTGTCCGAGCCATCCGCCTTGAGCCGCCGACGGGCATGCCGAGTGTGCCTTCGCAAGGGCTTCGAACCGATCCGGCGATCGTTCAATCTCGGCCAATGCTGCTTGTGCCGCAGCAAGAGCGGCTGAACGGCCATCCGGATCATCGGGTGCTGCGGCAAACAGTATGTGCTGGGCTTCGAGCAGGTCGGGACTGCGCAGTTGGTCCCCTTTGTCTTCGAACCAGGCCCTACAGGCCATCTCGTCGGCCGGCGGGACGAACACTTCCTGTTCGAGCACGTCCTCGATCGCCTGCACGATGACGGTTTCGTCCGTCGCTTCGGCGTCAAGCAGCCCCAACTCGATCCCGCGGCGACAAAGGATCTCGCGCACGGCAACCGCACGGGCAGCCGCAAGACGCGATTCGTCGAGCGACTTCGCCGGCCGGTACTGCATTTCGGCGGCGACGGCGGACTCCGGCAAGGCCTGGCCGTCGATCCGGATCGGATGGCCGTGGGTCTGGTCAGACATGGCGGGCACCTCCGCGGCGGCGGACGACCTGATAGCTGCGGAACACGTAACCGACCGGTGCGCTCCAGATGTGGACCAGACGCGAGAACGGAAACACGAGGAAGAGCGTCATCCCGAGAACGAGATGCAGACGGTACGGCCAAGCCACGCCGGCAAGCATCTCCGCATCTCCGCCGCGGAACGTCACGACATGCTGCACCCACTCGGAGAGGACCAGCATGACCGAGCCGTCCGGGTGCTGGAGCGAGTACGGGATGGTCACGAGACCGAGCGTGAGCTGGATCCAGAGGAGCAACAGCACCACGATATCCATCGTCGAACTCGTCGCGCGGATCCGGCTATCGGTCAGCCGCCGGTGCATCAGGATCGTCAGCCCGATCCAGCAGACCACGCCGAAGACGCCGCCCGCGACGATCGCGATCATCTGCTTGAGTTCCACGCCGAGTCCGAGCGACGTATAGACGCCATGCGGCGTGAGCAGTCCGACCATATGACCCGCGAAGATCGCCAGGATCCCGACATGGAAGAGATTGGAGCCCCATCGCAGGCTGCGGCCGCGCAGCATCTGGCTGGAGCCGGAGCGCCACGAATACTGCTCGCGGTCAAACCGGACCAGGCTGCCGACGAGGAATACCGCGAGGCAGACATAAGGATAGATCTCGAACAGGAACTTCTCGATCGCATGCATGACGATTCCTCCCCTTCAACCCGCGTTCATTCGTGCGACCCAGTCGGCGGCCTTGCCGCAACCGGCTCCGGCCGCTCCGCCGAAACCGGCATCCCCCGGCCCGAATCGCACTTCCGCTTCGGCCCAGTCCTGATCAATCTCCTCCAGAGTGGGGTCCCGCTCAGGCAGTCCGTCGTCGGCCGGAAGTGCCGTCTCGCCAGCCAGTTCGCGCACCGCCGCGAGAAGACCCGCATACGGACTGCCTCGCTTGGCAAGGCGCAGCTGGATCGGGGCCAGCAGCGGAGCGACCTCGCGAAGCATCGCGCGCGCGTCGGCGACCGGTATCTGCGCGAGGAATTCGAGGATGACCGGCAGGTAGTCCGGCAACTGGGATGCCGTGACCTCGAACCCGCTCTTGCGGTAGTGGGAGAGCAGATCGACCATCGCCGGACCGCGTTCGCGTGAATCACCGTGGACATGCTCGAACAGGTGCAGCGACAGTGAACGAACGCGATCGAACAGCCCAACCCAGCGCTCCTGGATCGTCAGCAGATCATGCGCACCCAGCATCTCCGCGGCCGCTTCGACCCGGGCCAGCGCCAAAGGTCCGAGCAGACCTTCCGCCCGGACGACCTTCCGGATCTCGGGCAAGGCGGCCTGCATGTCCGCACTCGGGTAGTCGAGCATCGCACTCAATGCCTTGAAGGTTTTCATCGTCAGACCTCCACCTTGCCGGGTGCGCCGACCCGCTTGCGCGGGCCGAAGAGGGAAGCTTCATTGGGTCCATCCGAGCAGCCGTTGCCGAACGTAAAGCCGCACGAGTTCTTGAGGTCGTAAGCATTCTCGGCGTACTCGCGGTGCGTCGTCGGGATGACGAAACGGTCCTCGTAGTTGGCGATTGCCAACGTGCTGTACATGTCCTCGACCTTTGCCTTGTCGAGACCGACCCGCGCGAGCACGTCGAGGTCTTCGCGCGATTCGACATGACGCGCTCGCATGAAGGCGCGCATGGCAAGCATACGCTCCAGCGCAAGGGCGACGGGCGCCTCATCGCCAGCCGTCAGGAGATTTGCCAGATAACGAAGCGGGATGCGCAAAGAGCGCACGTCCGGGATCCCGCCTTCCTGCTCGATCTTGCCGGCGTCCGCGGCCGCCTGGATCGGCGACAGCGGCGGCACGTACCAGACCATCGGCAGCGTGCGGTATTCCGGATGCAGCGGAAAGGCGATCTTCCAGTCGATCGCCATCCGGTAGACGGGGGATTTCCGGGCCGATTCCATCCATGCTTCTGGAATCCCCTCCGCACGTGCGGCTTCGATCACCGCCGGATCGTTCGGATCGAGAAAGACGGAGAGCTGGGCGGGATAGAGACCCTTCTCGTCTTCCACACTTGCTGCTGCCTCGATCCTGTCGGCATCGTAAAGCATGACGCCGAGGTAGCGAATGCGGCCGACGCAGGTTTCAGAGCAGACAGTCGGCTCACCGACCTCGAGGCGCGGATAGCAGAGAATGCACTTCTCGGCTTTTCCGCTCTGCCAGTTGTAATAGATCTTCTTGTAGGGGCACGCGGACACGCACATGCGCCAGCCGCGGCACTTGTCCTGGTCGACGAGGACGATGCCATCCTCCTCGCGCTTGTAGATCGAGCCCGACGGGCAGGCCGCCACGCAGGCCGGGTTGAGGCAGTGTTCGCACAGGCGCGGCAGGTAGAACATGAACGTGTTCTCGAACTGGCCGTGGATCTCCTTCTGGACCCCCTCGAAGTTGCGGTCCTTCGAACGCTTGGCGAACTCGGTTCCGAGGATCTCCTCCCAGTTCGGCCCCCACTCGATCTTCTCCATCCGGCGACCGTCAAGCAGCGAGCGCGGACGGGCGGTCGGGAAGTTCTCCATCTCCGGCGCACTCTGGAGATGCTCGTAGTCGAACGTGAACGGCTCGTAGTAGTCGTCGATCTCCGGCAGATTCGGGTTCGCGAAGAGCTGCGCCAGGATCCGCCACTTGCCGCCGAGCTTCGGCCGGATACGGCCGTTGGCCTGCCTGACCCATCCGCCTTTCCACTTGTCCTGGTTCTCCCAGTCCTTCGGGTATCCGATACCCGGCTTGGTCTCGACATTGTTGAACCAGGCGTACTCGACGCCCTCGCGCGACGTCCAGACGTTCTTGCAGGTGACCGAGCACGTGTGGCACCCGATGCACTTGTCGAGATTCAGGACCATCGCGATCTGCGCGCGGACTTTCATGTTCTTGTCCTCTTCGTTCGGGGGGTCATCACTCTGCCGCCGCCGGCCTGTCCAGCCAGTCGACGGTCGCCATCTTCCGCACGACGACGAACTCGTCCCGGTTCGTGCCGATCGTGCCGTGATAGTTGAAGCCATAGGCCTGCTGGGCATAGCCGCCGATCATGTGCGTGGGCTTGATGCAGGTCCGCGTCACCGAGTTGTGGATGCCGCCGCGCGCATGGGTCAGTTCGGAACCCGGCACGTTCACGATCTTCTCCTGCGCGTGATACATCATCACCATCCCCGCCGCGACGCGCTGGGAGACGACCGCACGCGCGACAAGCGCGCCGTTCGTGTTGAACACCTCGATCCAGTCGTTGTCCTCCACGCCGATCGACCTCGCGTCGATCTCCGAAAGCCATACGCAAGGACCGCCACGCGACAACGTCAGCATCAGCAGATTGTCGGTATAGGTCGAGTGGATGCCCCACTTCTGGTGTGGCGTAATGAAGTTGAGCGCGATCTCGCGGTTGCCGTTCGGCCGCTTGGCGAGAAGCGGCTCGATCGTCTTGGTGTCGATCGGCGGCTTGTAGACGCATAGTGCCTCGCCGAACGCCCGCATCCAGGGATGATCCTGATAGAGCTGCTGGCGTCCGGTCAGCGTACGCCACGGGATCAACTCGTGGACGTTCGTCCAGCCCGCATTGTACGTGATGTGCTCGCTCTCGATGCCCGACCAGATGGGCGAAGAGATGATCTTGCGCGGCTGGGCCTGCACGTCCCGGAAGCGGATCTTCTCGTCCTCGCGCGCTTTGGCGAGATGCGTATGGTCCCGTCCGGTGAATGTCCCGAGCGACTCCCATGCCTTTACCGCGACGTGGCCGTTGGTCTCCGGCGCCAGCGACAGCAGCGTCTCCGCCGCGTCGATGTCGGTGTCGATCCGCGCAAGCCCCTTCGACACGCCCTCTTCGGCGACGGTTCCGTTGAGGGACTTGAGGTAGTCGATCTCGGTCCCGGTCTTCCATGCCATGCCCTTGCCGCCGTTGCCGAGCTTGTCCATCAGCGGGCCGAGCGAAGTGAACTTCTTGTAGGTATTCGGATAGTCGCGTTCGACGACGACCACGGCCGGCATGGTCTTGCCGGGGATCGGATCAACCTCGCCCTTCTTCCATTGCTTGGGCTCGAACGCCTGGCCAAGCTCGGCCGGGGCATCGTGCAGCAGCGGCAGAAGCACGGCGTCCTTCTCGACGCCGAGATGGCCCACCGCCAGCTCGGAGAAGCGCTTGGCGAAGCCCTTGAAGATGTCCCAGTCGCTTCGCGACTCCCAAGCGGGGTCCACCGCCGCCGACAGCGGGTGGATGAAGGGGTGCATGTCGGACGTGTTGAGGTCGTGTTTCTCGTACCAGGTGGCCGTCGGCAGCACGATGTCCGAGTACATGCAGGTCGTCGACATGCGGAAGTCGAGCGTGACGAGCAGATCGAGTTTTCCTTCCGGGGCCTTGTCGTGCCAGACGACGTCCTGCGGCTTGCTTTCG
>JAEUKY010000001.1 GCA_016794005.1 Rhodospirillales bacterium | reverse complement strand
GTGGTCGCGGCCCTGCCGCCGCTGATCAAGGGCTATCTGCGGCTGGGCGGCTTCGTCGGCGAGGGTGCCGTCGTCGACCGCGAGTTCAACACGATCGACGTCTGCATCCTCGTCGTCACCGACGCGGTGACCGACAAGTATTTCAAGCACTATAGTCGCCAGGTCGGCGGCACGACCGCGGAATAGGCGCGTTGGCCGACATCGGGTCGAGCGCACTGGCGTTCCTGCGCGCGTGCATCTACGTGGCTTTGACCGTGCCGCTGATGCCGGTGCAGGCGGCGTTCGTCGCACTCGGCCTGCCGGCGGCGCGCGCGTTGCCGCGCTGGTACCACGCGCGCTGCGCCGCCCTGTTCGGCCTCGACATCCGCGTGACGGGCGTGCCGGCGTCGGCGGGGCCCACGCTGTTCGTCGCCAACCACATCAGCTATCTCGACATCGTCGTGTTCTCGACGCTGGCCGAGGTCAGCTTCGTGGCCAAGACCGAGATCGCCGGCTGGCCGTTCTTCGGCTGGCTCGCGAAGCTTCAGCGCACGGTCTTCGTCGCGCGCCGCGCGCGCGCGGTGGGCAAGGAGGCCGACGCGCTGCAGCGCCGCCTCGCCGAGGGCGGCAACATCGTGCTGTTTGCCGAAGGGACGACCGGCGACGGCAATCGCGCGGGGCGCTTCAAGAGCGCCCTGTTCGCCGCCGCCGAACCGGCCGAGGGCGGCCCGCCGGTGGCGGTCCAGCCGGTGACGATCGCCTATACCCGGCTCGACGGGATGCCGCTGTGCCGGGCGCTGCGTCCGGCGGTGGCTTGGTACGGCGACATGGAACTGCTGCCGCATCTGTGGGCGTTCATCGGACTGGGGCGGATCGGCGTCGAAGTCGTGTTCCACGCGCCCACCTCGCTGGCCGAGGCCGGATCGCGCAAGCTTCTGGCGCAGCATTGCGAATCGGCGATTTCGGCCGCATTGGCAGAGGCGAATGCCGGGCGCGAGACGCAGCCTGCCCCGGCCCTTGCGGGCGCGGCCGGGGCGGCTTGAAGGCGGCCGGGCCGGGGTGATAGATTCGTTCATGGATCGCCGACCCGCGTGAAGAAGCTCCATATCAAGACGTACGGCTGCCAGATGAACGTCTACGACTCCGCCCGCATGGCGGATGTCCTGGCGCCGCTGGGCTATGCGCCCGTGGATGCCCCGGACGGCGCCGATCTGGTCATCCTGAACACCTGCCATATCCGTGAAAAGGCTTCGGAAAAGGTCTTTTCCGAGCTTGGCCGGCTGCGCCCGCTGAAGGAACGGGACGGCACGATGCTGGCGGTAGCCGGATGCGTGGCGCAGGCCGAAGGCGCCGAGATCCTCGCTCGCGCCCCGTATGTGGACGTGGTGCTCGGCCCGCAGGCCTATCACCGCCTGCCCGAGCTGGTCGCGCGCGCCGCACGCGGCGCCGGGGCCGCCCTCGATACCGACTTTCCGGTCGACGTGAAATTCGACCATCTGCCGGCCCCGTCGGGCAACCAGGGCCCGTCGGCCTTCCTGACGATCCAGGAAGGCTGCGACAAGTTCTGTACGTTCTGCGTGGTGCCCTATACGCGCGGAGCCGAGTTCTCGCGCGACGCCGCCGCGATCGAACGCGAGGCACGCGCCTTGGTCGAAGGCGGGGCACGCGAGATCACGCTGCTGGGCCAGAACGTCAACGCCTGGCATGGAAGCGACGGCGAAGGGCTGGGAAGCCTCGTGCGGCGGCTGGCGCGCATCGATGGCCTCGAGCGGTTGCGCTACACGACGTCGCATCCGCGCGACATGGACGACGGCCTGATCGCGGCCCATGCCGAGGAACCCAAGCTGATGCCGTTCCTGCACCTGCCGGTGCAGTCGGGCTCCGACGCGATCCTCGACGCGATGAACCGCGGCCACACGGTCGCGAAGTTCCACGAGATCGTCGCGCGTCTGCGCGCGGCGCGGCGCGATATCGCGCTCTCCAGCGATTTCATCGTCGGCTTCCCGGGCGAGAGCGATGCCGATTTCGCGCGTACGCTCGATCTGGTGCGCGAGGTGAAGTTCGCGCAGGCCTTCTCGTTCAAGTATTCGCCGCGCCCGGGGACGCCCGCCGCCCTGATCGACCGGCAGGTGCCCGAGCCGGTCAAGGACGCGCGGCTCGCCGAACTGCAGGCGCTGCTGAAGGTCCAGCAGGACGCGTTCAACGCCGCCACCGTCGGCAGGACCGTGCCGGTCCTCTACGAGCGCGCCGGCCGCAATCCGGGCCAGCTCGTCGGCAAGTCGCCGTGGCTGCAGGCCGTGCACGCGCTGGCGCCTGCGGCCCATGCCGGCCGGGTCCTCGCGACGAAGATCACGGCGGTCGCGCCCAATTCGCTGTCGGGCACGATCGTCGATTCGCAACTCGACGGCGGCGAAAGGCGGTCGGCTTGAGCGGTCCCATCCTCCTGGCCTTCGACGACACGACGCTACTTTCCCCGCTCTACGGCGAGCACGACCGGCATCTGGCGCGCATCGAGCAGCTGCTCGGCGTCAACATCGCCTCGCGGGGCAACCAGGTCCGGATCCAGGGGCCGCATTCGGCCGCCGAGTCGGCGCGCGACGCGCTCACCTCGCTCTACGGAAAGCTGCGCAAGGGCATGACCGTCGATCTCGGCGAGGTCGAGGCCGCCGTGCGCCTGTGCACGCCGGCGACCGGCGAGACCGGGCTCGATCTCTTCGGTGCGGAAGACCTCGCGATCACGACGCGCAAGCGACGTGTGGCGCCGCGCACGGCCAATCAGGGCGCCTATCTCAAGGCGCTCAAGCACAACGAGCTCGTCTTCGGCATCGGCCCGGCGGGCACGGGCAAGACCTATCTCGCCGTCGCGATGGCGGTCGACGCGCTCACGTCGGGCAAGGTCGACCGCATCATCCTGTCGCGCCCGGCGGTCGAGGCGGGCGAGCGGCTCGGCTTC
>JAEUKY010000093.1 GCA_016794005.1 Rhodospirillales bacterium | reverse complement strand
GTGGGTGTGGAACACGGCGGTCGCCTGCGGGTGGCGCAGATGGATGCGCGTGTGGATGTGCAGGGCCGTGCTCTCGATCGGCCAGTCGCCTTCCAGCACCGTGCCCTTCGCGTCGATCAGCAGCAGGTCGCTGGCCTTCATTTCGCGCCAGTGCGGGCCCCACGGATTGACGAGGAAGCGGTCGGGCGCCACCTGCAGGCTGAAATGGTTGCAGTTGCCTTCGCTGAGGCCCATCCGGTCCGCCCAGCGCAGGGCGGCGGCCAGATGGCGGCGGGCCACGGCATGTTCGCGCATCGTCGAAATCCCCCGTTTTGCGGCAGCTTAGGACGGCTCTTGGGACGCTTCCAAGGCTTTTGCACCCCGTGCCGGCCGTGCTAGGGTCCGCCGCATCGAACAACCAGAACCGCACGGCCCCGAAAGGCCGAATCCGGTTCGACAGGCGAGGATCCCCGACATGAACCGTCGCAACTTCCTTCAGGCAACCGCCGCTTCCGCCGCCCTGCTCGCCGCCCCGGCGATCGTGCGCCCGGCGAGCGCCCAGGCCGTCACGCTGCGCCTGCACCACTTCCTCGGGCCGCAGTCCAACGGCCACGCCAAGATGCTGGCGCCGTGGGCCGCGAAGATCGCCGCCGACAGCAACAACGCGGTCAAGATCGAGATCTTCACCGGCATGCAGCTCGGCGGCACGCCCCCGCTGCTCTACAACCAGGCGCGCGACGGCGTGGTCGACATCGTCTGGACGCTGCCCGGCTACACGCCCGGCCGCTTCCCGATCACCGAGACGATGGAACTGCCCTTCATCGCGTCGGACCGCGGCCTCGTCAACGCGCTGGCCGCCCAGGAGTTCGCGAACGCGAACCTCGCCGACGAAACGAAGGAAGTGAAGCTGCTGTCGTTCTGGGCGCACGACGCGGGCCTAATCCACGCGACCAAGCAGGTCAGCACGATGGAAGACCTGCGCGGCCTCAAGCTGCGCAGCCCCGCGCGCCTGACGGGCGAGGCGCTGCGCGCCCTCGGCGCCACGCCGGTCAACATGCCGGTCCCGCAGGTGTCCGAGAATCTCGCGCAGAAGGTCATCGACGGCGCGGTCATCCCGTGGGAAGTGGTGCCGGCCGTGCGCGTGCACGAGCTGGTCAAGTTCCACACCGCCATCCCCGGCACGCCGACGCTCTACACCGCCTCGTTCTTCCTGGCGATGAACAAGGCCAAGTTCGACGGGCTGCCCGCCGAGCTGCGCCAGGTCATCGACCGCAACTCGGGCATGGCCTTCGCGCGGCTGGCCGGCAACATGTGGGATGCCGAGGCCAAGACCGTCTCCGAGATGGTCAAGGCGCGCGGCAACACGATCTCGACGATCACCGCCGCCGAGAAGGCGCGCTGGGTGCGCGCGACCGAACCGGTGTGGGCCGAGTGGGCGACCCAGATGAAGGGCCGCAACCTCGACGGCGCGAAGCTGGCGGAAGACTTCAAGAAGCTGCTGGCCAAGCACGCCAGCGCGGCCTGATCCCCGCATGCGTCGACGTCCTTCGAGCGACGGCTAGGAACTGACGGGCCCGATGGACGTCGACGCGCCTTCCCCCGCCGGCGGGGCCGCACCGCACCGCCTGCTCGACCGCGCGATGGCGCTGTCGGCCTATGCCGGCGGCGCTCTCGCCATCGGCCTCGCCACGCTGGTCGTCGTCAGCGTGCTCGGCCGCTGGCTTCTCTACCTTCCCGTGCGCGGCGATTTCGAACTGGTGCGCGTCGCCACGGCGCTCGCCGTGTTCGCCTACCTGCCCTATACGCAGGCGCGCCGGGCCAACATCATGGTCGACACCTTCACCCAGCGCCTGCCGCGCCGCGTCAACGACGCGATCGACGGGTTCTGGGATCTCGTCTTCGCCGGCGCCATGGCGCTGTGCGCCTACGGGCTCTATCTGGGCGCCTTCGACGCGCGCGACAACTACGAGACCACCGCCGAGCTGCAGCTCCAGATGTGGCCCTTCATCCTCGTGTGCGCGGGCCTGTGCGCGCTGCTGGCGGTCACCGCGTCGGTCACCGCGATCCTCAAGGCGAGGGGCGGGAATTGAGCGGCGCGCTGCTGGCAACGCTCGGCTTCGTCGCGATGCTGGGGCTGATAGCGCTGCGCGCCCCCATCGGGCTCGCCATGCTCGTCGTCGGCTCGATCGGCTACTGCACGCTGTCGAGCTGGAACGCCTTCTTCGGCTACATGAAGACGAACACCTACCACCAGTTCGCCAACTACACGCTGTCGGTCATCCCGCTCTTCATCCTGATGGGGGCGCTGGCCGAGCGCGCGGGCATCGCGCGCGCCCTGTTCCGCGCGTCGGAACGCGCCTTCGGCCGCCTGCGCGGCGGGCTGGCGATGGCGGTGATCGGGGCCTGCATGGCGTTCGGCGCCATCTGCGGCTCGTCCGTCGCCACGACGGCCACGTTCGGGCGCGCGGCCATGCCCGAGCTCGACCGCTACGGCTACGACCGCGGCTTTTCCTCGGCCACCATCGCGGTGGGCGGCACGCTGGGCATCCTGATCCCGCCGTCGGTCATCCTCGTGGTCTACGCGATCACGACCGAGCAGAACATCGCCAAGCTGTTCCAGGCAGCACTGATCCCCGGCGTGCTCGCCGCGGTCTTCTACTGCATCACGATCGCGCTGATGGCCCGGCGCGAACCGGATCTGGCGCCGATGGCGCCGCTCGACGAATCGGTCGGCACCTCGCGCCATCCGGCGTGGCAGAAGCTCGCCGCCGCCGGCATCGCGGCGGCCGCCGGCATCCTGTGGTTCCGCGGCACGGTCGATGTCGATTTCGCGCTCGTCATCCTGGCGATCGCGTTCGTCGTGGCGATCGTCGACGCCACGGTGCTGCCGGCGATCGCGGTCGCCATCGTCGTCGTCGGCGGCATCTATGGCGGCGTCTTCACGCCGACCGAGGGCGCTTCGTTCGGCGCGGTCGCGATGCTCGTCGTGGGGCTGGCGCAGCGCTCGCTGGGCTGGCGCGAGATCCTCGACGCCGTGCGCCAGACGGCCGAGACGTCGGGCATGATCTTCATGATCCTGCTGGGCGCCGAGGTGTTCGGCGCGTTCCTGGCGCTCGCGCGCCTGCCGTCGGCGGTGGCGGAGTTCGTCGGCGGCATGGGCGTTTCGCCCTACATCATTCTCGTCACGATGCTCGCCGTCTACATCCTGCTGGGTGCGGTGATGGACGAGCTCGCGATGATCCTGCTGACGCTGCCGGTGTTCTTCCCGATCGTGCAGGCGCTCGATTTCGGCATGTCGCCGGACGACGTGGCGATCTGGTTCGGCATCCTCGTGCTGATCGTCGTGGGCATCGGGCTGACGGCACCGCCCATCGGGCTCAACGTGTTCGTCATCACGGCGATCACGCGCGACGTGCCGATCGAGCGGACCTACCGGCGCGTGCTGCCCTTCATCGGGGCCGACGTGCTGCGCCTGGCGCTGGTCGTCGCGGTGCCGGGGCTGGCCTTGTGGCTCGTCCGGTTCTTCGCCTGAACCGGGGCTAGAAGGCGCGCGGCAGCAGCGCCTTTTCCATCCGCACGCGCAGCGCCATCGGCTGCACCGGCTTTATCAGGTAGCCCGAGACGCCCAGTTCCATCGCCCGGCGCACGATCGGCGCGTCGGAGTGCGCGGTTACCATCACGACGGGCACGTTCCGGTGGACGATCTTGGGCTGTGCCTTCATCCAGGCGACAAGCTCCAGCCCGCTGGTCGGCTTCATGTTGACGTCGCAGAGCACCACGTCGGGCCACAGGTCGGGCGAGGTCTGGAAGGCGAGCTTGGCCCCTTCCGCCCCCGCCGCGGTATCCACGGCCTGGAACTCGAGCGCTTCCAGCATCGTGCGGAGCATCAGCCGGGTCGTCCCGTCGTCGTCGACGACCAATGCGCGGAATCTCTTGAACAATTCGGGGTCCGTCGGTTTCCGGAAAGTCCGAACCTAAGCCCGCCGGGCGCTTCCCATCAAGTCCATTCCGCCGTCACGGTGTTGCCGCAGTTCGCTGCGACACTCCGGCTGGAAAGGGTTTTGCAAGTATCGGTCCGCTATCGTCGCGGGCCATGCGCGGGCAGCAGATCAGGGACGAGCGTTTCCCGCGAGTCGTCCGCGCAAGGAAGGATCAGACTGCCAACTCGGCTCCGGGCCAACGCGTCCGCCGCCGTTCCGGGGAAAACCAAGATGCCGAAGTCCGCCGCCGCACCCGCCAAGAGCTACAACACGCGCCTGTTCGTGGGCAACGTGCCGTTCGGCATCGACCCCGAGAAGCTCGCCGACCTGTTCGACGCGCACGGCATCGTGATCCAGGCGCAGATCCCGACCGATCCGGCGACCGGCAAGGCGATCGGCTACGCCTTCGTGACGATGGCGACCGAGGCGCACTGCAAGGCCGCGATCGCCGCACTGGACGGCTCGACCGTGGGCGAACGCAAGATCGAGGTCCGCTTCGCCGACGTGAAGGCGAAGAAGCCGCCGCGCGCCAAGGCCGTGCGCCGCCGCCCGGCCCGAGCGCCCATGATGGAATCCGGCCCCGTCCCGGCGCATCTGCGCCCCGACGCCGACCGGCTGGGGCTGAGCCAGCCCATCGTCAGCCGGCCGACCTCGGCCACGCGCAGCTTCACCGTGGAAAAGCGCCGTCTGGGTCCGTCGATCCGCCGCGTCTGAGTCTTTCCGTCACTTCATCCCGATGACGCCGCGCAGGTCGGCGTCCGTCGTCACCGCCTCGCGCAGGTCGGCTCCGGTCATGTCGCAGTCGACCAGCCGCGCGCCCGAAAGGTCGGCGCCGCGGAAATCGGCGTCGCGCAGCGAGGATTCGGTGAAGTCCACGCCCTTGAGGTTGGCGCCGCGGAAATCGGTCTTGTGCGCGCGGATGCCCTTGGCGCGCGCGTGCCACTTGGTGCCGGCAACGCTGGCCAGCGGCAGCGGCGAGAAATCCGCGTCGCGGAACACGCCGCCGTCGATCACCGCCTTGTCGAGATTGGCCCCGCGCAGCGTGGCGTTGGAAAGCTCGATGCCCGCCAGCATCGAGCCTTCGAGGTTCGCCATGTCGAAGCGCGCCGACGGCATCTTGGCGCCCACCAGCGTGACGCGCTGGAGCTTCGCCGCCGACAGCGTCACGCCCGGCCATTCGATGGGGCCGAGATCGACGCCGTCGATGGCGACCTGCGCGCCCTGCGATCCGCCGGTGCGCAGCCAGTCGTTGTGCGCGACGACCATGTCGCCGAACGACATGCCGATGTCGGCCAGCGTGCGCGGCAGCACCGCGCGCGACAGGTCGCACTTCTCCAGCTCGGCCACCACGAAATGGCACGCGCACAGATCGGCCCCTTCGAGATTGGCGCCGGCCATGATGGCGCCGACCAGCACGGCCCCGTTGAGCTTGCAGCCCGACAGGTTCGCGTCGGAAAGATCGGCCCCGGTGAAGACCACGCCCGACAGGTTCGAGTTCGACAGGTCCGCGCCCGAAAGATTCGCCCCGCGCAGGTTGCAGTTGGTCAGGTCGGTCGACTGGCCCACCACGCGGCCCAGCTTCGCCTCGCCGAGATTGGCGCCCGTGAACTTCGCGTCGTCGATGGTCGATTTCTGCGACGTGACGACCGAATAGTCGAACTCGCCGTTCTCGTTGGCCGTCACGAGGAAGCCGTCGCGGATGTCCGCGCGCATCAGGTTGGCGCCCTCGAGATTGGCGCCCTTCAGCACCGCGCCGCGCAGGTCGACGCGCGACAGGTTCGCGTCGGCGAGGCACGCATGCGTCAGGTTCGCGCCGAACATGTTGGCGCGCGACAGGTTCGTGCGGCTCAGGTCGCACTCGCTGAGATCGACGCCGACCAGTTCGGCCTCGGCGAGGTCGCGGTCGAACATGTCGTTGCGCGCGGCCACGCAGAAATTGATCTGCAGGCGCACGCCGCCCGTCTGCTTCTTCAGGAAGCGCTCGTGCTGGGCCATGCGCTTGGACAGCTCCTCGCGGCCCAGCTTGCGCCGTTCGACCTGCTTCACGCCCGCCACGTGCCGCCCTCCGCCCGCGCGCTCACCGGATCCATTCCGATTCCGCGGGGAAATAGCGCGCGACGAACCGGTAGGTGTCGCGCACGAGGCGCTGGACCGTGGCCGAGCGTTCGGCCGCCACGCCGTGCCAGGCTTCCAGGATGTCGTCCCACTTCATCAGCGCGGCGTGCAGCCGGTCGCGCGTCTCGCGGATGAAGGCGATCTGGCGCGGCAGCGTGCGCAGCGCGTTGGCGGTCTCGCCGGTCTGGCCGTCGACCTCGGCGATCTGCCCTTCCAGCTTCGCCACAGGCGGCTCGGCCAACGCGATCGTCCGCTCGATCTCGTCGTGCACGCCGCGCTCGCGCTTGTAGGCCGCGCGCAGGCGCTTGAGCACCTCGATCACCCGGCGCGCGCGGGCCACGCGTTCGCGCAGCGCCTCGATGTAGGTGAGCTCGTCCACCAGCTTGTCGATCTGGCCGACGACGTCGCCCTTGCGCTCGGGCGGCAGGCCCAGCTCGTCGGCGAGCTTGGCGAAGGCCGCCTGCACGCGCCCCTTGGTCTCGGGATCTTCCGAGACCTTGGCGAGCTCGAGCATGCTCATCTGCTGCGCGCTGCGGTTGCCCGACATCCACGCCATCAGCCCGACCGTGATGCGCCCGCGCGCGATCGCGCGGTGCTGGTCGGAAACGGTCCACGACGCCGTCCCGTCGAGCAGTTCGCTGGGCACCGTATCGCCCGGCCGGATGCGCCGGACGAAGGCAAGCCCGCGGGCGACCTCGTCGAGCAGGCGCGAGTCCGGATCGTCCGGCGCTTCGAGACCGAACGCCGAGCGGAGTGCCGTGAAGGTCAGGTTGGCGCGCACGTCGCCCAGATCGACCGAATAGACCGGGTCGTCGGTCTGCCGGTCGAGCTGGAACACCGCGCCCTCGACCTTGAAGACCTTGTGCGCGAACTCGAACCGGCGCGCGGGTGCCGCGACGCGCGGCGCCTCGGTCATCAGCGATTCGCTCTCGCCGGCTTGTGTCGTCGGGTCGTTCAATCGGCGCTCCGCGGCGGCGCATGCAGGTCCGGATGTCGGCTTTCACCAAATTTTCTCCATCCTACCGCGCATTTGCCGCCCCCGCCAATCGCGCATCCGGGGTCAGCGCTTCCATTCCTGCTGGACCGGGAAGTGCCGGGCCGCAAAACGGTAAGTATTGCGGATCAACCTATGGGTATCCGGTCCCGGCAGGGCCGGGGCATCCGCCCAGACGGCGAGCATGCCGTCCCACTTCATCATGCCGGCATGGAGCGCATCGCGCGTCCGACGGATCTGCTCGATCTGCGCGTCGAGCCGGCGCAGCGTTTCCAGCGTCTCGGCGGTGCGCGCGTCGAGGTCGGCCAGGCGCTTCTCGTGCCCGGCAACCGGGCGCTCGGCCAGCAGCATCGTGCGCTCGACCTCCTCGGTCAGGGTGCGCTCGCGCTTGAAGGCCACCCGGTAGCCGCGCAGCGTCTCGACGATCCGCCGCGCCAGCCCCACACGCTCGCGCAGCGCCTCGACATAGGCAAGCTCGTCGATCAGCCGTTCGATCCGGTCGACGACGTCGGCGCGCTTCTCGGGCGGATAGCCGAGCTGGTCCGCGAGCACGCCCAGCGAGCCCTGCACGCGCGCGCGCGCCTCCGGCGAATTGGCGATGCGCGCGAACTCGTCGATGGACACGCCGCTGGCGGCCTTGCCGCCCGACAGCCACGCGACCAGCCCGATCCACACGCGCCCGCGCGCGATCTCGCGGTGCCGCTCGTCCACGCTCCACGACGCCGATCCGTCGAGCAGTTCGCTGGGTATCGAGTCGCCGTGGCGCACGCGGCGCACGAAGGCCAGAGCCCGGCGCACGTCCTCCAGCAGAAGCGCGTCGGGCGAACCCGGTTCGATGCCGAACGACGCGCACAGCGTGCCGAAGGTCAAGGTAGCGCGCACGTCGCCCAGATCGACGCTGTAGACCGGCGCCTCGCTCGCCTCGTCGATCAGGAAGACGCCGTCCTCGACATGGAAGACCTTGTGCGCGAACTCGAATCTTCGGACGGGGGCCGCCTCGCGCGGGGCTTCGGCCAGCTCGTCCGGCGCGTCGGCTTCGGGCGGCGGGCCTACCGGACCCATTCGGACTCGGCCGGGAAATAGCGCGCGACGAACCGGTAGGTGTTGCGGATCAGCTTGTGCGTGCGCGGCGAGGGTTCGGCATCCACGCCCTGCCAGGCGGCGAGGATGTCGTCCCATTTCATCAGGTCGGCGTGCAGGCGGTCGCGCGTCCGGCGGATGAACTCGATCTGGCGCAGGAGGTTGCGCAGCGCGTTCGACGTTTCGCCGGCCTGCGCGTCGACCTCGACGATCTGGGCCTCGAGCCTGGCGACCGGCCGCTCGATCAGCAGGACGATGCGCTCGATCTCCTCGCGCACGCCGCGCTCGCGCTTGTAGGTGGCGCGCAGCCGCTTGACGAGATCGACCACGCGGCGCGCGCGCCCGACGCGCTCGCGCAGCGCTTCGATATAGGAAAGCTCGTCGACCAGCCGCTCGACCTTGCGGACGACCATCTCCTTGTTGGCCGCCCCGTAGCCCAGATGCTCGGCGAGCCGGCCGAACGCGGCCTGCACGCGCTCGCGCGCCTCGGCCGATTCCGAGATCTTGGCGAGTTCCATCATGCTGATCTCGGCCGATCCCCGCTGGCCCGACAGCCACGCGACCAGCCCCACCCACACGCGGCCCTTGGCGATGGCGCGGAACTGCGGCGTGACCGACCACGAAGCGCTGCCGTCGAGCAGTTCGCTGGGGATCGTGTCGCCCGGCCGGATGCGCTTGACGAAGGCCAGCGCCTTGCCGACCTCGTCGAGCAGGCGGGCATCGGCGCCCTCGGGATCGATGTCGAACGAGACCTTCAGCGTGGGGAACGTCAGGTTGGCGCGCAGGTCGCCCAGATCGACGCTGTAGACCGGCTCGTCGGTCGCGGGATCGGGCTGGAACAGGCCGTTCTCGACCTGGAAGACCTTGTGCGCGAACTCGAAGCGGCGCGGGGCGGCGGCCTCGCGCGGCGGGGCGGCCATCAGCGTGTCGGCGCCGGGATCGGTCTGGGCGGGTTCGGCCACGGCATGCTCCGTCAACTCGTGCGCAGGCGAGCCTAACGGTCAAATCTTTACGTGCAATTAAATAAGTTGATACGATTTTCGATAGCATACGATGGTGTTCGATGCTTGACCGCGGCACCGCCGCCGGCCGAAAAAGGAACGGCATGCAGATCGTCGTCGAACCCGACCGCCGGACCTGGGAGAACGCCGCCCGGCTGGCGGATTTCTGGCCGCTCCAGCAGGACTGGGACTATGGCCTTGCGGTGCGCTGGCAGAGCCGCCCCGTGCTGCGGCTGCTTGCCGTCGATGGTTCGGATGTATGCGGGGCGTTGCAGCTCGTCGGCCGGCGCTGGCTGGGTTTCGCCGAATTGTGGCTCGCCCTGCGCGGCCCGGTGCTGATGGGGGCGGGCGACGCGGCGGCGGCGTTGCTGGCGCGCATCCCGCGCGGCATCGCGCGGCTGGCGTTCGTCGCCCCCGAGATTCCCGCTTCCGCCGAC
>JAEUKY010000079.1 GCA_016794005.1 Rhodospirillales bacterium | reverse complement strand
GCACCCGATCCGCACGCTGAAGGCGCTGGGCGTCGACCGGCTGGTGCTGACCAACGCCGCCGGCAGCTTCCACAAGTCGAGCGACGAAGGCTCGCTCGTGGCGATCAGCGACCATATCGCGTGGGCCGGCATCTGCCCGCTGGTCGGCCCGAACGACGACGAATGGGGCCCCCGCTTCTTCGCGATGACCGACGCCTACGACCCGGCCTTCCGCGTCGTGCTGCGCAAGACGGCCGCGTCGCTCGGCATCGACCTGCCCGAGGGCGTCTATGCCTGGTATCTCGGCCCCAATTTCGAAACGCCCGCCGAGATCCGCGCGCTGCGCACGCTGGGGGCCGATCTCGTCGGCATGTCGACGGCACCCGAGGTGATGGTGGCACGCCACTGCGGCCTGCGCGTCGCGGCGATCAGTGCGGTCACCAACCTCGTCGCGGGCATGCGCGAGGGCCAGCACCTGTCGCACGACCATACGCAGGCGATCGCCGCGCGCATCGGCAGGAACCTCGCCGCCCTGCTCGAAGCCGCCCTTCCGGAGATCGCAAAGGCATGACCGACACCGATGTCGCGCGCCGCGCCCTGCCGCTGGTCGACCTCACCAGCCTGAACGATGCCGACGACGCGGCCTCGACCGCCGCCCTGTGCGCGCGGGCGGTCACGAAGTTCGGGCCGGTCGCGGCCGTGTGCGTGTGGCCGCGCTTCGTGGCGCAGGCGAAGGCGGCACTTGCGGGCACGAAGGTGCGCATCGCCACCGTCGTCAATTTCCCCACGGGCAGCGAGCCGCGCCCCGACGTGCTCGTCGCCGTGCGCAAGGCGCTGGCCGACGGCGCGGACGAGATCGACCTCGTGTTTCCCTACGTCGAATGGCTGCGCGGCGAGAAGGTCAAGGCCGCCACGATGGTCGCCGCCGCCAAGGCGATCTGCGGCCCGAAGGTTCCGCTGAAGGTGATCCTCGAAAGCGGCCACTATACCGACATGGCCCGGCTGGCGGCCGCCTGCGCCGAGGTGATCGACGCGGGCGGCGACATGCTGAAGACGTCGACCGGCAAGATCGCGACGGGCGCCACGCCCGAGGCCGCGCGCACGCTGCTGGAGGCTTCGCGCAAGGCGCCGCGCGAGATCGGCGTGAAAATCTCGGGCGGCGTGCGCACGCTCGCCGACGCGCGCGCGTATCTGGAAATCGCCGACCGCATCCGGGGCGCTTCGTGGCCGCGGCCCGACACGTTCCGCTTCGGCGCGTCGGGCCTGCTCGACGCGTTGCTGGCCGCCCTCGAAGGCCGCCCGGCGGAAGCCGGCAAGCCGGGTTACTGATCCGATGCTGCCGCAGGAACTGATTCGCCGGAAGCGCGACGGAGCGCGCCTCGCCGACGACGAGATCGAAGCGCTGGTCGCCGGCATTGCCGACGGCAAGGGGCTGGCCGACGCGCAGGTGGGGGCGCTGGCCATGGCGCTGTTCGTGCGCGGGATGGATCGCGGCGAATGCATCGCCTTGACGCGCGCGATGACGCGCTCGGGCGACGTGCTGTCGTGGAAGTCGGAGAACCTGCCGGGTCCCGTCGTCGACAAGCATTCGACCGGCGGGATCGGCGACAAGGTCAGCCTGATGCTGGCCCCGTGGGTCGCCGCGTGCGGCGGCTTCGTGCCGATGATCTCCGGCCGCGGGCTGGGGCACACGGGCGGCACGCTCGACAAGCT
>JAEUKY010000078.1 GCA_016794005.1 Rhodospirillales bacterium | reverse complement strand
GGCGAAGGCATGAAGCTGCGCGCCGGCATGTTCTTCACGGTCGAGCCGATGATCAACGCCGGCGACTGGCGCGTGAAGGTGCTGTCCGACGGCTGGACGGCCGTCACCAAGGACCGCTCGCTTTCCGCCCAGTTCGAGCATTCGGTCGGCGTGACCGAGACGGGCGTGGAAATCTTCACCGCCTCGCCCAAGGGCCTCGACAAGCCACCTTACGCGGGCTGAGGTGATGTTGCATCTTGGCTAGACCGAAGAAATAGCGGCACACGCAGGCACCGGCGATGCTTAGAAAAACCCTCTTCGTTCTAGGTGCCGGATCGAGCACTGAATTTGATTTGCCCGACGGGCAGAAGCTCGCCACCCAAATTGTCAAAGATTTGAATATTTACTTCGAAGATTTCACTCCCCGAGTTTCGTCGGGGTCACAAGAAATTGCCAACGCGATTCGATTGCATGCTCCATCGGAAGTGAACCAGCATCGAGGAGCCGCTGTCCAAATTTCAGCGGGACTACCATTTGCAAACTCCATCGATACGTTTATGGAAAGTCACAAGGACGACCCCTACATTCAGGTCTGCGGAAAGCTTGCGATTGTAAAATCAATTCTTGAGGCGGAACATAAGAGCCAGCTTTACCTCGATCCAAATAGAAACCAGCAAGAGAAGTTCTCATTTCCACGTCTTAAAGAGACATGGATCAGCAAGCTAATGCGATCCCTAAGCGAAGGGATATCCAAGCACGAAACAGCTAAAGCATTCGAGAATATTTCATTTATAAATTTCAACTATGATCGCTGCGTTGAGCAGTTCTTTTTTCACGCGATGAAGGCCCGCTTCACTTTGTCAGATGAAGCTGCGGCCGAAGCTATGCAAGCGCTAACGATAGTGCATCCGTACGGCACGATCGGAAATCTTCCTTGGCAAAAGCGATCGGAGACAGTTGAGTACGGACAGTTCAAACCATCACCTGAACTTCTTCTGACGTTATCAAAACGAATCAGAACCTTCACTGAAGGATCTGCTAGCAAAGATCTAAAAAGCACTATCGTAAAACTAATATCCGAAGCTGAGTTGATTGTATTCTTGGGCTTCGCATATCATAAACAGAACATGCAACTCTTAACCCCAGATGCCGATCTCGATCCAAAATTTCCGTCTGCGCGAGCGCTGGGAACAGCGAAGGGCGTGTCTCAATCTGATCGCGATGTAATTGAATTCTCAATTAAAGCAATGCAGCGTCCGGTATTCCTCTGGAGCGAAGCTGAGTTGAAAGATGCCTCTTGCTCCGAGCTTCTGGACGCCTACAAACGGACACTTTTTCGATGAATTTTTGAGCCACATAGAAATTCAAAATCAGCGTTCAGCGACGGCGAGTTTCGCACCCAGCACCACAAACGCCGCCGCGAAGCCCCGCCGGAGCCAGGCCAGCACGCTCGGGCGGGTGAGCACCTGCCGGCGCATCGACGCGGCGAACGCGCCGTAGGCCGCGAACACGACGAACGTCATCAGCATGAAGACGGCGCTGAGCTCCAGCATCAGCGCAAGCGGGGCCGCGTCTTCGGGGCCGACGAACTGCGGCAGGAACGCGAAGAAGAAGATCGACAGTTTCGGGTTCAGAAGGTTGACCAGCACGGCCGAATTGACGATGCGCATGGCCGACTGCGGCGCTTGCGCCTCGCCCACATCGAGCGCCCCGCCTTCCTTCAGCGTGTGCCACGCCATGTAGAGCAGGTAGGCCACGCCGAGATATTTCAGCACCTCGAAGGCCAAGGCACTGGTGTGCAGCAGGGCGGCGAGGCCCGTCACCGCCGCGAACATGTGCGGCAGGATGCCGAGCGTGCAGCCGAAGGCGGCGATGGTGCCGGCCTTCGTGCCGCGCGACAGGCCCGCGGCGATCGTGAACAGGGCGCCGGTTCCCGGCGAGGCGACGACGATCAGCGACGTGATCAGGAATTCGACTGTCATGGCGGCGAGCCTATCGGGAAACGCCGCGTCCTACAATGATAACCGGAGATTGTCATCCTCGCGCGGCCCGCTAGAATCGCGGCCGTGAGCGATTCCGCCGAACCCCACTATCACGGCCACCGCCAGCGCCTGCGCGAACGCTTCCGGCGCGCGGGTGCCGCCGGCCTCGACGACCACGAGATGGTCGAACTGCTGCTGTTCGCCGCCATCCCGCGGCGCGACGTGAAGCCGCTGGCGAAATCGCTGGTCGAACGGTTCGCAGGGTACGCGGGCCTGCTTTCCGCCACGCGCAGCGAGCTTGCGCGCGTCGAGGGGCTCGGCGACGTCGCGATCGACACGCTGCTTGCCGTGCGCGAAGCGGCCGTGCGGCTGGCACGCGTCGAGGCGATGGCGAGCCCCGTGCTGTCGGGCTGGCAGAAGCTGATCGACTATTGCCGCGCCGACATGGCGCGCGCCCGCACCGAGCATTTCCGCCTGCTGTTCCTCGACAGGCGCAACCGCCTGATCCACGACGAGGTGCATCAGGCGGGAACGGTCGATCACGCCCCCGTCTATCCGCGCGAGGTGGCCAAGCGCTGCCTCGAACTTTCCGCCACGGCCGTGATCCTCGTGCACAACCACCCCTCGGGCGACCCGGCGCCCAGCCGGGCCGACATCGACGTCACGAGGGACATCGCCAAGGCGCTGGCCGCCATCGGCGTGGTCGTGCACGACCATCTGGTCATCGGCCGCACGGGCCATGCGAGCTTCAAGAGTCTGGGGTTACTCTGAAGCTCGTATAGAATGGCGGCATGGAATCCGTCCTCGTCCTCATCGACCTGCAGCAGGCGATCCGCTTTCCCTATTGGGGGCCGCGCAACAACCCGCAGGCCGAGGCGAATATCGCCGCCCTGCTCGCGCACTGGCGCAAGGCGGGCCGGCGCGTCGTGCATGTGCGCCACGATTCGACGGAACCGCAGTCGGGCTACCGGCCCGGCCAGCCGGGCAACGACTTCCTGCCCGACTTTGTCCCGATACAAGGCGAGCGCGTCGAGCCCAAGCGCGTGAACAGCGCCTTCATCGGCACGGGACTGGAGGCGTGGCTGCGCGCGGCCGGTTCGCCGAAGCTGGTCTTCGCCGGCGTTTCGACGAGCAATTCGGTCGAGGCGACGGTGCGGATGGCCGGGAATCTCGGCTTCGAGGCGTATCTGGCCGGCGACGCATGCTGGACGTTCGACAAGAAGCTCGCCGACGGGCGCACGATCCCGGCGGCCGACATGCACGCGATCTCGCTCGCCAACATCGATGGCGAATACGCGCGCGTGGTCGACACGGCATGGCTGCTCGGGATAGGCTCGACACCATGAAATCGCATCCCCGTTCGCACCACGACATGGGCGGCGTCGAGCCCTTCCTGTCGGAAAAGATCGACCGCAGCGAGCCCGAGCTGACGCAGTTCGACAAGCAGGTCGATGCGCTGATGAACCTGCTGTCGCACGCCTCGCGCAGGATGGTTCGTACGGACGAACTCCGCAACGCGATCGAATCGCTGCCGCCGGAGAAATACGACGACCTCGCCTATTACGAGAAATGGATCCACGCCATTTCCGAAGTGCTCGTCCACAAGGACATCATCGGCGAGGAAGAGCTTGTGCTGAAGCTCGCCGAGATCAGGCAGGCGGAGGAAGGATGAGGTTCGGCCCCGGCGACCGCGTGCGCGTGCGCGACGCCTGGCCCGAGGCCGGCGGGAAGAAGGTGCATGTCCGCACGCCGCATTTCGTGCGCGGGCGCACGGGCATCGTCGAGCGCGTGATGGGCGAGTTCGCCAATCCCGAAGCGCTCGCCTTCGGCGGCGACGGGCTGCCGAAGCTGCCGCTCTACATGATCCGCTTCGAGCGCGGCGACCTGTTCCCCGGCACCGTCAAGGGCCGCGAGACGCTGACGGCCGACATCTACGAAAGCTGGCTCGAACCCGGGGATCGCGCATGAGCGGCCATCATCACGACCACCACCATGTCGGCCACGACCACGACCATGCGCCCATCGGCGGCCACGAGCCGCGGCCCGAGTACCGCCGCCTCGAGCGCGCGGTGCGCGAACTGCTGATCGCCAAGGGCATCATCGCGGCCGACGAGGTGCGAAAGCAGATCGAGCTGATGGACAGCCGCAATCCCGGCATGGGGGCGAAGATCGTGGCGCGCGCGTGGGTCGATCCGGCCTTCAAGGCGCGCCTGCTGGCCGACGCGCGCAAGGCCGCCGGCGAGCTGGGCATCGACACGTCGAACACCGCGGCCGTCGTGGCGCTGGAGAATACCGACAGGCTCCATCACGTCGTCGTGTGCACGCTGTGCTCGTGCTACCCCAAGGCGATCCTCGGGATTCCGCCCGCCTGGTACAAGACGTCGGCCTACCGGGCGCGCGCGGTGATCGAGCCGCGCGCCGTGCTGGCCGAGTTCGGCACCGTGCTGCCCGACGACGTGGAAATCCGCGTCGTGGATTCCACGGCCGATCTGCGCTATCTCGTCGTCCCGAAACGCCCCGCGGGCACGGAAGGCTGGCCGGAAGAACGGCTCGCCGCCATCGTCGGGCGCGACAGCCTGATCGGCACGACGGTGCCGGTCGCCTAACTTTCGCAAGGTCGAAGCATGATCCCGCGCTATTCCCGCCCCCAGATG
>JAEUKY010000059.1 GCA_016794005.1 Rhodospirillales bacterium | reverse complement strand
ACGCAGGTCGACTATCGCACCGGCGCCCTGCACGACATGGAAGCGCTGACGAAGGCCGCGCACGCGAAGGGGGCACTGGTCGTCTGGGACCTCGCGCATTCGGCGGGCGCCCTTCCGGTCGACCTCGCCGGGTGCGACGCGGACTATGCGGTGGGCTGCGGCTACAAGTATCTGAACGGCGGGCCGGGGGCGCCGTCGTTCCTTTACGTCGCCAGGCGCCTGCAGGCCGGCTTCGTGCCGGCACTCCAGGGCTGGCTCGGCCACGCGGCCCCGTTCGATTTCGAGCCCGGCTACCGCCCGGCCGACGGGATCCGCCGTGCGATCGTTTCCACGCCGCCGATCCTGTCGCTGGCGGCCCTCGAATGCGGCGTGGACACGCTGCTCGGCTGGCGCATGGCCGACATCCGTGCCAAATCCGAAGCGCTGACCGAGATCTTCCGCATCCTCGTCGACTCGATGGCGGACCGGCTGGGCCTGACGCGCGCCAGCCCGCGCGACTTCGCTCGGCGCGGCAGCCAGGTCTGCTATCGCCACGAACACGGCTACGCGATCGTGCAGGCGCTTGCCGCACGGCGCGTCGTCGGCGATTTCCGGGCCCCCGACATAATGCGCTTCGGTTTCGCACCCCTCTATGTGCGCCATGTCGACGCGTGGGACGCGGCCGCCAATCTCGTCGACGTGATCGAGACGAAGGCCTACGACGACCCGGCCTTCCGCACCCGCGCGAAGGTCACTTGAGATGGGACTAAACGCGCCGCCGGCCCGTTGTCGCCGCAGACAATGGAGGTTTCCATGCGACTCAAGGCACTTGCCCTCGCGGGCCTGATCCTCGCCACGCCCGCCTTCGCGCAGAGCACGACCGTGCCGCCCGAGGCGCTGGCGCGCGAGGCGATCGAGAAGATGATCCTGGCCCTGCAGGGCGTGATCGCGAACCTGCCGCAATACGCGGCCCCCGAGATCGACGCCGACGGCAACATCACGATCCGCCGGCTAAATCCGCCGCGCAATCTGGGCAAGGCGCCGGCCCCGAAGGATCCGGGGCTGACGCTCTAGGCTAGAGGTAGCTCGCGAAAATCCGGATCGTGGCTGCCGCGATGGCCGCCAGCGTCAGGACCATGCCGATCTGCCGCCAGCGCAGCACTTCGGGCACGCGCGAAACGCCCCATGCGTGGCAAAGGCGGCCGACGACCAGGGCGGCGCAGGCCGCGTGAAGCGCCGTCGCCGATGCGCCGCGCGCTTCGGCGAAAGCGAGGAGCAGCAGCGCCAGCGGCGCATATTCCGCGAAATTGCCGTGCACGCGCAGGCGGCGGTCGAGCGCCTCCTGGCCGAGCGCGCCGATCAGCTTCTGCGCGGTGCGGCGCGCCATCACGGCGCGCAGCGTCAGCGCGATGTAGATCAGCCCGAGCAGGGCCGCATAGACCGGTACGATTTCGAGAGCCATCGCATCTCCTCCAGCGAAAAACCCCGCCGGTTGCCCGGCGGGGCTTCTTCCCTTACCCGGAAGTTTCCTTACGCCGCCTTCAGCAGGCCGCGAAGGACGTAGGGCAGGATGCCGCCGTGGCGATAGTACTCGACCTCGTCCACCGTATCGATGCGGCAGAGCAGGTCGACCGTCTCGGTCGCACCCGACGCGCGCTTGATCGTCATCTTGACGGTCATGCGCGGCTTGATGCCGCCCGAAATGCCCGAGATGTCGATCAGCTCGGAGCCGTCGAGCTTCAGCGTCTGGCGCGTCGTGCCTTCGGGGAACTGCAGCGGCAGCACGCCCATGCCGACGAGGTTCGAGCGGTGGATGCGCTCGAAGCTCTCGACGACCACGGCCTTGACGCCCAGCAGCATCGTGCCCTTGGCCGCCCAGTCGCGCGACGAACCCGTGCCGTACTCCTTGCCGCCGAA
>JAEUKY010000031.1 GCA_016794005.1 Rhodospirillales bacterium | reverse complement strand
CGCCCGAAAGGGTGAGGTGCCGGAAAACGCTCTCTAATTCAGTGCCGGGTGCCCTTGAGGCGGGCCTTCAGTTCCTCGTGGAAAAGCCCGCCGTCGGCGCGGCTTTTCGAGCGCAGGAACTCGGTCACCACCTTCTGGGCGGCGGCCTTGTCGTAGATCTCGCCGCCCTCGGCCACGCAGCGCGCCCGTTCGAGCACCTTGGGGTCGAGTTTCTGGCGGATTTTGTCGGCCTGGGCCGTGATCAGGCGCAGGCTTGCCTTGCGTTCCGGGGATGGGGGACTCGACATGCCCATTATCCTATCCGAATCCGGCCTTTAGGGCCAGTGCACCCGCTCCCCTTGCGGCCCCCGGCGGGGGTTGCCATATCTCGCATTGCAGTATATACCCGCGCCGTTTTCAGGTTTCGCATGCGGACCGCCCTCCCGGGACCTCGGAGGACGCGGGCCGGTGCGTCTTTGTCTTTCCCCGAACCCGCCTTGCCCCGCCTTTGGGGGACGGCGGAACTCCCACGGAGGCAGTCGTGCCCAGAGCAGTACCGGTCGAGAAAATCCGCAACATCGGCATCACGGCGCATATCGACGCCGGCAAGACGACTACGACCGAGCGGATCCTGTATTACACGGGCAAGTCGCACAAGATCGGCGAAGTGCACGACGGCAATACGACGACCGACTACATGGCGCAGGAACGCGAGCGCGGCATCACCATCACGTCCGCCGCCGTGACCGCCGAGTGGAACGGCCACCGCATCAACGTCATCGACACCCCGGGCCACATCGATTTCAACATCGAGGTGAACCGCAGCTTGCGCGTGCTCGACGGCGCCGTGTTCGTCATCTGCGGCGTCGCCGGCGTGCAGCCGCAGTCGGAAACGAACTGGCGCCTGGCCGACCGCTACAACGTGCCGCGCGTCGTGTTCGTCAACAAGATGGACCGCACGGGTGCCGACTTCTACAAGGCCGTCGACTCCATGAAGGAGAAGCTCGGCATCGTCACGGCCGTATGCCAGATCCCGATCGGTGCGGAAGGCGACTTCAAGGGCGTGGTCGACCTGATCCGCATGAAGGGAATCGTGTGGCAGGGCGACGAGCTCGGCGCGAAGTTCTCCGACATCGACATTCCCGCCGACCTCGCCGACAAGGCGAAGGAATACCGGCAGGCCCTGCTCGACGCCGTCCTCGGCGTCGACGACAAGGCCATGGAAGAGTTCTACGACAAGGGCGACGTCTCGGAAGAGACGCTGAAGCGCTGCATCAAGAAGGGCGCCATCGAAGGCACCTTCCGTCCGGTGTTCTGCGGCTCGGCCTTCAAGAACAAGGGCGTGCAGACGCTGCTCGACGCCGTCGTCGACTTCCTGCCGTCGCCGGCCGACATCCCCGGCATGCGCGTCATCACCGACGAGGGCCAGCCCGAGCGCTTCAAGCCCGCGAAGGACGACGAGCCGTTCTCGGCACTCGCCTTCAAGATGATCAACGACAAGTACGGCAACCTGACCTTCGTGCGCGTCTATTCGGGCGTGCTCAAGTCGGGCGACACCGTCATGAACACGACGAAGGGCGAGAAGGAACGCATCGGCCGCATGTTCCAGATGCACGCCGACAAGCGCGACGAGATCAAGGAAGTCTACGCCGGCGACATCGCCGCGTTCGTGGG
>JAEUKY010000018.1 GCA_016794005.1 Rhodospirillales bacterium | reverse complement strand
TGCCGACACGAACGCCGTCACGCTGACGATGACGTCGCAGTCCTCGGTCAACGCGGCCTTCACGACCTTCGCGGCCTCCTCGGTCACGTCGGCCTCGGCGGCCACGCTCGCCCTCACCTCGCTCAACACGTTCTCGCAGGCAGTCGCGAGCTCGCTGGGTGCGAACGCGGCGGAAACCCGCACGCTGACGCTGCAGTCGAACTTCGTGAACGCGATCGTCGACGCGACGACGACGGGTCTCGGCGCCATCGTCGACGCCGACATCGGCAAGGCTTCGGCCTCGGTGCAGGCGCTGCAGGTCCGCCAGCAGCTCGGCATCCAGTCGCTGTCGATCGCCAACCAGCAGCCTTCGGTCCTGCTGGGCCTGTTCCGCTAACCCCGGAACGCGCATACCAAAGACGGACGGGGGCGGCCCAAGGGCCGCCCCCGTTTCGTTTGTAGCGTCCGCCCGGCGGACCGCGTCCGCGCTTTGGTTTTGCGCCTCCGCGCCGACTCGGTTATTAATATCAAACGGGAATCGGGCTTTTGCCCGAATCGTCGGCCCCAGGAGGAATCGTGCAGAACCCGAACCCAACCGAGTCCGAACGCGAACGGGAATATCGGCTCCTGTCCCTGGTGACGAAGAAGCTGACCGACGCCAAGGCCGTGGTCACCCAGCTCGACCCCCAGTCGGTCGGCCAGGTGTGCGATGCGATCTTCCACAACCGCGACGTCTGGAACGCGTTCGTCACGGACGTGGCCGACGAGCACAACAAGCTCCCGAAGGAGCTGAAGGTGCTCCTGATCAATCTCGCGGCCTACGTGAACAAGAATTCGGACATGATCGTGAACAGCCATCCGGACGGCGATCTGGAAATGCTGATCGCGATCAACCGCCACGTCATGGACGGCCTGCGCGGCGCGACCGCGGCCTGATCGTCCGGATTTCCATTTTCCGGCGCGCACGGCAGGGTCCGCAGGACCGGCCGGCGCGCCGGTTCCGTTTCCGGGGTCCGGACGCACGATGAAATCCCGCACCCCCGCCCCCACCCGCAACAACCCCGACGCGCTCGTCGCGGCCGGCTTCGAACGCCACCGGGCCGGCGACATCGCGGGGGCGGCCCCGCTCTATGCGCGCGCCCTGAAGCTGCGCCCGGACCATCCCGACGCGCTGCATCTTTCCGGTCTGGTCGACCGCGCGCACGGCGACCACGACGCCGCGCTGAAGAAGATCGCGCGCGCCTGCGCGCTCGTTCCCGGCAACGCGCATTTCGAGGCCAACCGCGCCGCGGCCCTGATCTCGGTCGGGCGACCGGCCGAAGCGCTGGTCGCGGCCTCGCGCGCGATCGAGATCCTGCCGGGCCATGCCGCGGCGCATGCCAACAGGGCCGCGGCGCTCAACGCGCTCGACCGGCCCGACGACGCGGCGGAATCCTACCGGCGCGCGATCGCACTCGATCCGGCCAGTGCGGACGCGCTCAACAACCTCGCCAATCTCGAACAGCGGCGCGGCAATCTCGACGCGGCCATCGATCTCTACCTGAAGGCGCTGGCCGCCGCCCCCGGCCATCCGCACGTCCACTCGAACTACGGCACGGCGATCTATGCGCTGCATGTGGCCGGTCGGCGCGACGAGGCGGCCGCACGCGCGCGCGACTGGCTTGCGGCATACCCCGACAGCCCGACCGCGCGCCACTGGGCCGCCGCCCTTGCCGGTGCAGCGGCCCCGGCGCGCGCCGAGGACGGCTACGTGCGCGGCGCCTTCGACCTGTTCGCCGCGACGTTCGACGCCACGCTCGCCTCGGTCGGCTACAGCGCGCCCGAGGGGATACGCGCGATGCTCGAAGCGCAGTGGGGCAAGCCCGAGCCGCGCTTCGCGATCCTCGACGCCGGCTGCGGGACCGGGCTTGCCGGTCTCGTCCTGCGGCCCTGGGCGAAGCGGCTGGAAGGCGTGGACCTGTCGCAGGGCATGCTCCAGCGCGCGCTCGACCGGGCCATCTACGACGAACTGCGCGTGGGCGAACTGGTCGCCGACCTGTCGGCGCACCGGAAAAGCTACGACCTGATCGTGGCGGCCGACGTGTTCTGCTATTTCGGCGTCATCGACGAAGCGCTCGCCGCGGCGCGTGCGGCGTTGCGCGGATCCGGTCATATCGTGTTCTCGACCGAAACGATGCTGCCGGAGGAGACGGGCGACTGGGTCGTGCGACCGTCGGGGCGCTACGCGCATTCGCGCGCCTATGTCGAACGGGCGGTCGCGGCGGCCGGGCTGACGGCGCTGCAGTGGCGCGTCGAATCCCCGCGCGCCGAAGACGGAAAACCGATCCCGGGCCTTATCGTGCTTGCGGCTGGCTGAAGCTCAGCCGAAATCGCCCGCCATGATGCGCGGGCCCATGTCGCCCACCAGCGACTTGACCGCCTCGCGGCCGTAGACGTCGACCAGCATCTGCAGGACGACCGTGAAGCACGCGACGGTCAGCGCGTCGCGATGCAGGCCCTGGCGCATGCCCTCTTCCATCGCGTCGGCGATGACGCGCATCGCGGCCAGACGTTCCTGGTCGGTGCTCGAGATGTTGAACTTGGAATCGTCGTCCGACATTTTAATATCTCCCGATTGCGCGCAGACCTTCTCCGGTCGTGCGCGAATCGCCCAACCAGTTTTCTAACATTACCATGCCCGCTGACAGTTCCTAGAACCGGCGCTGGCCGAGCCCCTGCATCAGGTCGAGGATGCCGCTCATGTCCGAGCTGCCGTCCGCGCTGACCAGCGAAAGCAGGCCGCTATACATGCCCGCCCCGGCGCCGTTCGACGACGCCGTTTCCTGGTCGCGCGTCGTCAGGTAGCGCTGGATGAAGCTTTCGACGAAGCGCTTGTCCTTGAACTTCTCGATGTCGACCTTCTTGGTCAGGTAGGCCGCCTGCGCTTCCACGCCCTGGATCGCCAGTTCCTTCGGGATGCCCAGCGTCGTCGTGACGACCTCGCGCAGCACCTTGTCGCCGAGGATCGCCCACGGGCTGTTGATCTTCGAGGCGTTCTCCTTGAAGTAGAGCGCCTCGCGAAGGCCCGGGCTGGCGTTGCCCTGCGACTTCTCGAACTCGTTCTTGATGTAGCGCGCGGCGATGCCGTCCATGACGCCGGGCGTGCGCGGCCCCTCGACCCCGAAATCCTTCAGGCGCAGCGTGCGCGTCATGTCCTGGTAGCGCGAATCGTTCATCCGGTTCGCGAGCGAGTCGATGTTGTTGAGATCCGACAGCAGGACCTTCTTGAGCAGGCCCTTCTTGTCGATCTCGCTCTCGAGACCGAACGCGGACAGCGCGAACTCCATGAACTTGCGATTGTTCAGAAGCTCGTCGACGTCTTTCGCTTTCGCGACGAAGTCTTTCGCCCAGGCGATCTTCTGCTGGACACTGGCCTGCTTCGACCACTTTTCCTGCGCGGCATCGCCCGTCTTCTGGAGCTGCTTCCACGCAACAACGGCCGGCAGACCGCTTGAAATCGATCCCGCCATGACACTCTCCTTAATGCCGTTCTCGGCATTGCAAGGCGCCAACTATGGCACGCAACGGCCGGCCGGACAAGATCAATGTAAACTTAGAAAAATTATCACTTAAAATATCTAAAATTCAATTAATCAGTCGACTTCACTCTCTTCCGGGACCTGCTCGGCCATCTTCCCGCGCTTCTTCGGCCCATCGCTGCCGAGCAGAAGCTGGCGGGCTCTTTCCGTAGTTGTTCCAAGGAGATCCCACTCGAACTTGATAAGTCGCTTCGCGTCCTTCAGGCCCGGATAGAGCTCCCCCTTGTCGAGCCGCTGGCGCAGCGCGTCGATCAGGGGTTTGGACGTGGGTGCGGCCAGTTCGAAGTCGGTCAGGAACTGTCGCAACGCGTCCGAATAGACCTTCGCCTCGTCCGGGAACAGGTAGACGCACTGCAGCGTGTAATAGACGCGCATGGCCGGCGTGGCCGCCTCTTCGAGCTGCAGAATATCCTTCTGCCGCAGGATGTTGCCGCGGTTCCGGATGGCGAGCATGGCGAGGCCGCCGGTGTTTTCGATGACCACCCCGTTGATGATGATCTTTTCGCCGGGGTTGAGACGCAGGACGAGAGGCATCGAGAATCCTTGGAGCGCGGAACGGGGGACGGCAGAGGGTCGATTATACCATCGCGGGCGGAGTTACAACCCGCTGCCAGAGCCGGCGGTAGAGCGCTTCGAACCCGCGCGCGAGGCGGGCCCCGTCGCACAGGGCCGACCCGGCCATGCGCGCGCGCAGGCCGGCCCGGATCGCGGCAAGCCGACCGGCATCCGCGACGAGCCCGGCGGCAATCGCCGCGAAGCCGTCCGCGTCCCGCGCCACCCATTCGCGTGCGCCGAAACGGTCCAGCAGCGACGCGCCGACGCGCGCCGCATGCCGGTCGCCCGCCAGCGTCACGACCGGCACACCCATCCACAGCGCCTCGCACGTCGTCGTCGTGCCGTTGTAGGGGGACGTGTCGAGCGCCACGTCGATGCCCGCGTAGCGCGCGATGTGATCCTGGATCGCGCCGACGAAGCCGACGGGCTCGATCCTGTCGGCCGCGACGCCGCGTGCGGCGAACCCGGCGAGCAGCCGATCGCGCAGTTCGGGCTCGTCGAGCCCGCGCGCCTTGACGACCATCCGTGCGTTCGGCACCGCGCGCAGAGCGCCGGCCCACAGGTCGAGCGTGCGCGCCGTGACCTTCGGCAGGTTGTTGAACGACCCGAACGTCGGATGCCCCTTCCCGGCCATCGGCGGCGGGCCGACCGGCGGGGCGAAAGGCGGCGGCATGTAGGCAAGGAACCCGCCGTCGATGCGCGCCAGCGGTTCGCTCGCGTGGCCGTCGGCTTCGCCCGGCGGGTCGCTGACCGCGTCGACGATCCGCGCGTCGAACGCGTCGAGCCCGGTTGTGCCCGGATAGCCGAGCCACGTCGCCTGCACGGGTGCGGGCCGCGTCGCGAACGCCGCAAGCCGGTTGCCCTGCGTGTGGCCCGCGCAGTCGACGAGGATGTCGATCGCGTCGGCGCGCACGCGCGTCGCGAACGCCGCATCGTCGAGTGCCGCAGTCTCCCGCCAGTTGGCGCCGACGAGATTGCGGAACGCCGCCGTCAAGCCGTCGGGAGCCGCGACATCGCTGTAGGCGAAGACCTCGACCGCGTTGCGGTCGTGCCCGGCCAGCAGCGGGACGAGAAAATAGCTGCAGGAATGGCTGCAGAAGTCGGGCGATACGTAGCCCACGCGCAGCTTGCGTGCCGGATCCCGGTCGCCGATGGCGGGACGCGCGGCACCGCGCGGACCGGGCCACGCCTTGGCGCGCGCGAGCGCTTCGGCCGGATCGCCCGGCGGATCGTACTGCGCGCACATCAGCGCGTTGGACGCGAGGACCGTATCGCCCGGTGCCAGCGCACGCACCTTCGCATGGGCCGCGAGCGCTTCGGCGATGCGCCCTTGCCCCTGCAGGGCGAGGGCGAGGTTGTTGAGTCTTGCCGCCGTCGGCGGAGCGAGCGACAGCGCGCGTTCGAACGCGGCGGCCGCGCGCACCGGAAAGCCGGCCGCCAGCGCCACTTCGCCGAAGACCGCGTGCGCATCGGGCGACTGCGCGAAAGCCGCGGTCGCGGCCGACGCGGCGGCGGCGGCGGCATCGAGATCGCGGACCGCGAGCAGCGTGGCCGCAAGGTTCACGTGCGCCGCCAGCGGCGCCCCCTTGCGCGCGACGAGCGTGCGGTAGAGGCCGATCGCCGCCTTCGCGTCGCCGGAGACGGCGGCGCGGTTGGCGGCGGCGAGCATTGCGGCGGAATCGGTCGAAGCGGTAGACATGGCGTTCGGCGTCGAGTGTATCGCGCCCGAGAGGATTCGGAATGGAAGAAACGCCGCTCGAGACGGTCCGCATGCTGGAGAGCCGCGCCTTCAACGCCTGGCCGGCGTTGCAGACGCTCGTCCACGACGGCTGGATCCTGCGCTTCGCGCGCGGCCACACCAAGCGGTCGAACTCGGTCAACGCGGTCTGGCCGTGCGCCACGCCGCTCGACGCGCGCATCGCGCACGCCGAGGCGCTCTTCCGCCGCCACGACCTGCCGCCGGTCTTCCGGATCACGCCGCTCGCCGAACCGGAACTGGACGCGGCACTCGAAGCGCGCGGCTATGTGCGCTTCGACGACAGCCTTGTGATGCGGGCACCCATCGGCGACGCGGCCGCGCACGCGTCCGTCGCACTTTCGCCGTCGCCCCTGCCCGCATGGATCGGCGCGTTCGGCAAGGCGGCCGGGGCCAGGCCCGCCGACGTGGCGATCCTCGGCGAAATGCTGGGAAAGCTCGTGCCGCCGGCGGCCTTCGCACAGGTCGACGGGCCGGGCGGAGCACCCTGCGCGTTCGGCATGGGTGTCGCGGAGGACGGCGAGCTCGGCATCTTCGAGATGCTGACCGTGCCGGCCGCGCGGCGTGCCGGCCATGCCGCGCGCGTGATCGCGGCCCTGATGCACTGGGGACGCACGCAGGGTGCGCACCATGCCTATCTCCAGGTGACCGGCGGCAACGCGGCGGCGCGCGCCCTCTATGCGCGTCTGGGCTTCGTCGCGCTCTACGCCTACCACTACCGGCGCCGGTCCTGAAAAAAAGCGGCCGACGACGCTTTCGCGCCGCCGGCCTTCCAGTTTGCGGAGTCCGGAACTTCGTCGAGGATCAGCGCTTCAGGTTGACGACTTCCTGGAGCATTTCGTCGGCGGTCGTGATCATGCGCGCGTTGGCCGAGTACGAGCGCTGCGCCACGATCATCTTCGTGAACTCCGAGCCGATGTCGACGTTGGAGTTCTCGAGGCTGTTCGGGTTGATGCCGCCCGCACCGCCCTGCTGCGATGCGTTGAGGCCGATGAAGCCCGCAGCCGGATCGTCGAGGAAAGCCTCGCCGTTCTGGCGCACCAGGCCCTTCGGGTTGTTGAACGTGCCGAGCGCGATCTGGTACTGGATCAGGCGCTGGCCGTTCGTATAGGTCGTGTAGATGTTCCCCGACGTGTCGATGCCCACGCCGTTGAACGTGCCGGCCGAGTAGCCGTTGGCCGTGACGTTCGAGATCGAGATCGACGTGCCGCCGAACTGCGACGTGCCGCCCGGGGTGGACAGGGTCGATGCCGTGGTCGGGCTCGACGTGTTCGGCGTGCCGAACTCGGCGTTGATCGTCTGAACCGGTGCGGCGGCAAGGCCGGGGGCGCTGTAGCTGATCACGAGACGGCCGTCGGTGCCCGACGTGGTGGCCGACAGCGTGGCGGCGTTGGTCGTCTGGATCGGGCCGATGCCGGTGAGCAGGCCGGCGTTGGTGCCGACCGTCGTGCCGAACGTGTAGTCGACGACGAGCGATTCCGCACCGTTGGCCGAGCTGGTCGGCGCCGTGATGACCGCGCGCCACTGCGGAACCGTGGCGGCCGCCGAAGCGGCGACGGCTGCCGTACCGGTCGTGGTGCTGGCCGCGACGCCCGGCAGCGTGCCGCCGGCCGTGGAACGGTTGTACCAGGTGACCGAGAAGGCGCGCGCGGCACCGTTGGCGTCCGTCACGGTGATCGTGCCGCCGTTGTAGACCGTGCCCGGCGACGCGTTGGCCGGCAGGTTCGCGGCGTACTGCGCGATCGTCGTGGCGAGGGCGGGAAGCTGGCTCTGGTTGATCTGCACGGCGACCAGCGGGCCCTGGTTGGGCGACGGGTTGGGCACGGCGGTCGTCGGACGCGGCACCGTTCGCGCGAACAGGAACTTGCCGGACCCGTTGACCATGAAGCTGTTCTGGTCGAGCGAGAAGTCGCCGCGGCGCGTGTACTGCGTGATGTTGTTGCCGGTGAAGCCGCCGGCCGACGTCACGCCGTCCTGCACGGGCAGCCAGCCGGCACCCGCGATCGCGATGGCGGTCGGCGAGGCGTTCTGGATGATCGTGCCCTGCAGGTCGTTGACGAACTGCGGGCGCGCGGTCACGCCGCCGGGATTGAAGAAGCGCTGCGAGGACGTCGAGACGAAGCTCGAGAAGTTCGCATCGATGCGCTTGAATCCGGCAGTCTGCGAGTTGGCGACGTTGTCGGAGATGTAGTTGATCGCGGTCTGGAAAGAATTCAGTCCGCTGATCGCGGAGTTCATTGCGACGGTAGCCATGGTGCCGGACCCCTTTATTCCCGTGGGTTGAAATTCGTCATGCCGATATGGATGTCCTTCGGCGGATGTATGTAGGAAGAGCAACCCGAGTGCCAGACGGCAAAGGGCAAAAAATACACATGAATACAATTAGATAGAATTGGTTAACGAGAAATTTGCCATGCCGCTAGGCAAAATGTTCGCCCCGAGCCCGGCAGCAAATTCCCCGCCCCGGCAGAAGCTGCTTTGCCTGACGGGGCGCATGAAAAAAGGGCCGGCGACGCGCGCCGGCCCTCGATCTTGCAGAACGTCCGGGCGGATCAGCGCTTCAGGTTGACGATCTCCTGCAGCATTTCGTCGGACGTCGTGATGACGCGCGCATTGGCCGAGTAGGAACGCTGGGCCACGATCATCTTCGTGAATTCGGCGCCGATATCGACGTTCGAATTCTCGATGCTGTTCGGATTGACGCCCCCCGCCCCGCCCTGCTGCGAGGCGTTGAAGCCGATGAACCCGGCCGTCGGATCGTCGAGGAACGCCTCGCCGTTCTGGCGCACGAGCCCGCGCGGATTGTTGAACGTGCCGAGCGCGATCTGGTACTGCACCAGCCGCTGGCCGTTCGTGTACGTCGTGTAGATGTTCCCCGACGTGTCGATGCCCGTGCCGTTGTAGGTGCCTGCCGAATAGCCGTTGGCGGTGACCTTCGAGATCGAAATCGACGTGCCGCCGAACTGCGAGATGCCGCCCGGGGTGGACAGCGTCGAAGCCGTCGTCGGGGCCGAAGGATTGGGCGTGCCGAACTCGACATTGACCGTCTGTACGGGAATCGGCGCGAGGCTCGGCGCGCTGTAGCTGACCACGAGGCGGCCGTCGAGGCCCGACGTCGCGGCGTTGAGCGTGGCGCCGTTGGTCGACTGGATCGGGCCGATGCCGGTGAGCAGGCCGGCATCGACGCCGACCGTGGTGCCGAACGTGTAGTCGACCACGAGCGATTCCGGGCCGTTGGCCGAGCTGGTCGGCGCCGTGATGACCGCACGCCATTGCGGCACGGTGGCCGCCGCCGAGGCGGCGATGGGGTTGGTGCCCGTCGCCGGACCAGCCGCCACGCCCGGCAGGACGCCGCCGACCGTCGTGCGGTTGTACCAGGTGATCGAGAACGGACGCGCCGCACCGTTGGCATCGGTCACGGTGATCGTCCCGCCGTTGTAGATCGTGTTCGGCGCGGCGTTGGCCGGCAGGTTCGCGGCATATTGCGCGATCGTCGTGGCGAGAGCGGGAAGCTGGCTCTGGTTGATCTGCACAGCGACCAGCGGGCCGGAATTGGGCGAAGGGTTGGGCACCAGCGTCGTCGGGCGCGGCACCGAGCGGGCGAACAGGAACTTGCCCGCCCCGTTGACCAGGAAGCTGTTCTGGTCGAGCGTGAAATCGCCGCGGCGGGTGAACTGCGTGATGCTGTTGCCCGTCAGGCCGCCGGCCGTGCTCGTCCCGTCCTGCACGGGAAGCCAGCCGGCGCCCGCGATCGCGATGGCGGTCGGCGACGAGTTCTGGATGATCGAGCCCTGCAGCTCGTTGACGAAGGTCGGACGGGACGTCACGCCGCCTGGGCTGAAGAAACGCTGCGAGGATGTCGACACGAAGCTCGAGAAGTTCGCGTCGATGCGCCGGAAACCGGTCGTCTGCGAGTTGGCGACGTTGTCGGAGATGTAGTTGATCGCGGTCTGGAACGAGCTAAGGCCGCTGATCGCGGAGTTCATTGCGACGGTCGTCATGGCTTCGGTACTCCTTTGTTGCCGGTTCTGAACATTCTTGTTCAGTGTGTATTTTATACTTACGGTTGTATTTCGAATCAAAAAGAAGGGCACTGAACCTAGACCAGTTCAGCGCCCTTCGTGTTTCAGCGGAAGTACTTGACGAGCGACAGTTCGAGGATCTGGCGCGTGGTGATGTAACTGGCTTCCAGCGAAGTCTGGATGCCCTTGATGCGCGTCGACACTTCGCCGATGTCGACCGATTCGATCTTCGTGGCGCCCACGTCGGACGTATTGATGACGTCGAGATGCTTGTTCCGGATCTGGACCAGCTGGTTCTGCCGGCCGCCGTTGACGCCTTCCAGTGCCGCGACGTCGAGCAGCGCCTTGTTGATCTGCGCCTCGGCCTGGTCGAGATACGGGATCGACGCGTTGATGCGCCCGATGTCCTGCTGGACGGCCGGCGGAACGATCGCGGCGTTGAAGTTGATCGCCTGGCCCAGCGCGAGCTTGTAGTTGCGCAGGCCGTTGATCAGGTTCTGCAGCGCAGGATCGGCGGCGGTGATGCCGTAATCGAGCTTGAGCTGGTCGTCGATGAACACGGCCGGCTTGGAATTGATCGACTCGCCCGCCGTCGTCGTCAGTGTGGTGCGCAGCGCCGACGAGATGTAGCCCGGCGCCACGTCGGTGGCGACCGTGGCGCTGTCCGAGCGGAACTGCAGCGTCACCGGCAGGGCGCCGCTGGTCTGCACGGCCATGTACGGCACGGCGAAGCTGTCAGCGGCGGCCGTCGCGGCGGGGGCCGCCGGCGTGAAGGTGATCGTGCCGGCCGGCAGGACCGACGTGATCTGCGCCTGGTGGTTCTGGTTGGCGCCGCTCGTGAAGCGGATGGTCTGCCCCACGGCCGCGGCCGGGAAGGTGGTCGCGGACACGACGGTCGTCGTCGTGCCGGCCGCGTTGGCGGCGAAGTCGCCGCGCGGCGGACCGTTGCCCGGCGCGCCCGTGAAGCCGGTGAAGGCCGGCAGCACGCTGGGGGGCGAGGCGTCGAGACTGGCGATCGCCACGACCGGACGCGTCGCATAGGCGGTGCCCGCGAACAGGTTGCGCTGGCCGTCGGTCTGGCTGAGGATCGATTCGATGCGGCTGAGCGCGCCGTTGACGAGGCCGTACTGCGCGGCATAGGCCTGCGGCCCGAGGCTCTTCGTTTTGATCAGCTCGGCCTTCATGTCCTTGGCGATCGTGTTGAGGCCGTCCAGCGATTTGGCGTAGAGGTCGGTGCGGTACGTCGCGGAGTCGATCGCGCGCAGGTAGATGTTCGACTGCACCGACGTCTGCTTGTACTGCTGGATGCGGATCGCGTCCGAGGCGAGGCCCTGCTGCTGCAGGCCCACCGCGGCGATGCCGACCAGACCGTCGCGGCGACGGCCTGTCGAAAGCTCCTGCTGGAGCCCGGCGAGTTCGCGCTGCTGTCCGAACAGCGAACGCTGGATGTCGAGGAGCTGCGCGTAGTTCGCGACGGCGCTGACTGACCCGGCCATGGCTTAGTTCCTTCCCAGGTTGATCAGCGTATCGAGCATCGAGCGGACGGTCTGGAGGACCTGGGCCGACGCCTGATACGCGTTCTGCAGCACGACGAGCTGCGACATTTCCGTGTCGACCGAGACGCCGACCGCATTGCGGAAGGTCTGGTCGGTCTGGTGGCGGAGCCTGTCGCTGTCGGCGCTGTTCTTCTCCGACGTGGCGAGGCTTTGCGCGGTGTACGAGACGACCGAGGCCATCGTGTTGGCGATGGTCAGCGTGCCCGAGATGATGCCCGTGTTGTTCAGCGAGGCGGCCGAAGCCGCGGCGAGCGGGATCGGATCGAACGCGCCGTTCACCGTCAGGCTCAGCGCCTGGGGCACGTTCGAGGCCGAAGAACGCATCACGCTGGTCGTGCCGCCCGTCAGGCTCGGGTTCACCTGCAGCATCGACGCCGCGGACGGCAGATTGCCCAGTGCGGGCTCGATGATGTAGGTGCTGCCCACGCCCGGGGCCGTCGTGAAGCCCGGCGTCAGCGTGAGCTGGTTGGCGGTGTTGCTGGCGATGCGGCCGACCTGACCGGCGCCCGGCCCCGTCAGGATGCGCACCTGATAGGCCACGCCGGCCGCGGTCGGCGCGAACTGGTTGACGTTCCAGGTGTTGCTGCCGTCCGTCAGCGTCGTCGTGGTCGAGGCCGTCGTCGTGCCGGTCATCAGCGGACCGGTGACCGACTGGATCTCGTAGCGGCTGGTGGAATCGGTCGGCGCCAGGCCCGGTGCCGTGATCGTCGTCGCGGTGTTGGCCGTGATGATGGCCGACGAACCCACGCCCTGCCCCGCCGTGATCGACACGCGGTAGTAGAGCGTCGGGGTCGGCGCCATCGCGGCGAAAGCCGCGGCGCCGTCGGTCAGCGTGCCGCCGGTCGTGGATGCCGTCGCCGTGCCGTTCGTGATCGCGGTCGCAACCGTCGTCGCGGGCGGCAGCGCCAGCGTCGAGTAGGTGAAGAAGTTGGCCGCCAGCTCGGTACCGTAGGCGTTGCTGGTGTTGTAGGCGTTGTTGACGACCGAGGCGACCTGGTTCGCGATCTGGTCGAGCTGGTTGACGAACTTGCGCAGCGCGCCGTCGCTGGCCGACGACGACGTCATCACGCTCTGCGAGAACGTCGTGTTGTCGGCGTAGCCGGCGCGCAGCTTGAGCAGCGCATCGAGCTGGCCCGACTGGAAGGCCGTCGACTGCACCGCGCTCGCGACGCCGTTCACCGTCACCTGGACCTGGTTGGTCGTGGCGTTGAAGCTGAACTGCGGGGGAATGTTGCCGGCGACCAGCGTCTGGCCGCCCGACGTGATGATCTGGATCGCCGCCGTACCCGTCCCGAGGATCTGGACCTTCGAGATCTTCGCCATCTGGCGCACGATCGAGTCCATCTGGTCCTGCAGATCGCCGACCGGCTGGCCGGTCGAGGACTGGTTGATGAGCTGCGTGTTGATCGAATAGGCCTGATTGATGAGGTTGTTCATCGTCGTCAGGTTCGCGCCGATGTCGGCGAGAATCTGGCTGTCGATCTGCGGCGGGGTCGAGGAAAGCTGGTTGATCGCGGTGGCCAGCTGCTGGCCCTGGATGATGATGTTGCGCGACAGGTTGGCGTTTTCCGGACTTGCCTCGAAGTCGGTCCAGGCCTGCTGGAACGCCTGCAGGCGTTCGGAGAGCGCCGGCTTGTCCTGGTCGACGTCGAGCAGGTTGCCGATGCGCTCGAGGTAGGTCGCCTTGACCGCGTCCGCCGCGGACTCCGACGTGCGGCTGAGAAGGTCGTTCTGCAGCGTGATGTTCACCGTGCGGGTGATCGAGGCGATGTTCACGCCGGTCGGCAGGCCGCCGACCGCCGGGGTCGTCAGGTTCGCGATCTTGCGCGTGTATTCCGGCGACTGGGCGTTCGCGACGTTCGCCGAGACCAGACGCGTCTGCTGCTGCAGCGTGAGCAGCGAACTGAGCGAGGAATTGAGTGCGGCGGACAACGACATCTGTTTGGCTCCGGTTCGGGGCCGATAAGATTCGGTCCCGTTCGGGATGACATTCGCAACCGGCGTGCCAAGGCCAACCTGACGTCAAATACTTGATATAGCTATATTAATCTTATTGTAGCTCAGGCCTTTCGAAGGCCGAAACGCCCTTCCCGGCACGTTCGACCCGGCAGAAATTGCCGATGCCCGGAAATGGAAAGGCCGCCGGCGCTGGCGCGACGGCGGCCTCGGAAAACCGAAATTCGAGGGCTTCAGCCCGAGACGGACAGCCCCGAACCGACCGGACGGGAACCTGGTGCCGGCGCCGCGGCGGGAGCCGGACGCGCACCGGCCGCGGTCGGCTGCGGCGCAAGGCCTTCCATGATGGTCCGGTTGACGTTGATCAGGGCGTCGATATCGCCGTTGCCGTCGAGCACCTGGATCGTCTCGCGCCCGACCCACAGGCCCAGGCCGATGATCTGCGCCCGCAATTCCTTGGGAAGCTGGTTGCCGTCGCTGGAGAGATCGATGATGAAGGCGTCCCAAACCTTCTTGTTCCACAGCAGGGCATCGACGAATTCGGACGTGCCCCGCTTGCCGTCGCGGGCCCGGGTCAGAGCGCCGCAGACCTGCGCGAGGAGGCGGTATTCGGTGGAACGCGGGCTTTCCGTCGTGTTCTGCGCCCGACCGTAGGCTTGATAACCGCTCATAACTGCTCCCTCGGGGAAACCGGGCCCCCTGGCTGCGCGGGGCTTGCGCGAATCGCTGCAAAGACTAAGCGCCGAAATATTAACGTATAGTTTAATCCAGTCCATACTCGCTTGCACGTCGCAATTCGCGAAAGGATCGGGGGACGTTAAGCTCGGCCCGGAATGGACGATTCCCCGCTCCAGCAGGCGCTCGCCCACCATCGGGCCGGCAGCTTCGAAAAGGCCGAGCTTGCCTATGCGGCGCATCTCGCGGCCCATCCGCAGGACAGCGAAGCGCTGCATCTTCTCGGCGTTCTGCGTCACCAGCAGGGACGCTCGCCGGACGGGCGCGAGCTGATCCGCCGGGCGATCGGGCTGGCGCCGGACGTCGGGGCGTACCATGCGAATCTCGGTCTCGTGGAAGCGGCCCTCGGCGAGAATGCCGCCGCGATCGCGGCGTTCGATGCGGCCAGCCGCCTGTCGCCGGCCGTCGCTCCGCAGATCCGGCCGCTGCTCGCCGCCGCGTGCCTTTCCGCCGGCGAGAACGCGCGCGCCGAAGCCGAATTCGCCGCGCTCGCCGCCGAGAACCCGGAGGACGGTGCCGCACTTCGCGGATTGGCACTGGCGCGGCATGCGCGCGGCGACGCCGCCGGCGCCCTGCCCGCCTATCGGCGCGCGGCACGCCTGCTGCCCGACGATCCGCCGACGATGAACGGCCTGGGGGCCGCCCTTCTCGACACCGGCTCGGCGGGCGAGGCGCTCGCCGTGCTCGAGCGCGCTGCCGCCGGTTCGGTCTGGGGCCCGCTCGTCGCCAATCTCGGCAACGCGCGCCGCGCCACCGGCGACACGCGCGGCGCCGTCGAAGCGCTGCGCCGCGCGGCGCAATGCGATCCGCACAACGCCACGACGCTCGCCAACCTCGCCGCGGTGCTGTCGGAAGAGGGCATCCTGGGCGAGGCGGCCGAATGCTGCCGGCGGGCGCTCGCCATAGCGCCCGGCGACGCGGCCGCGCGCACGAACCTCGCCGCATGCCTGTTCGACGCCGGCGACGTCGGTACGGCGCTTGGGATCTGGCGCGCGAACGCGGGCGATCCGCGGGCGGGCTCGAACGCTCTCTACGCGATGAATTTCATGCCCGCGACGACGCGCGGCGAGATGCGCGAGGCCGCGCAAGGCTGGGCGCGCGCGCATGCGCCCGACCGGCCGGCCGCCGCATTCGCCAATCCGCGCGATGCGGGCAGGCGCCTGCGCGTCGGCCTCGTTTCGCCGGACCTGCGTTCGCATTCCGTCGCGTGGTTCCTGCTGCCGGTTCTCGAAGCGGCAGATCGCGCGCAGGTCGAGTTCCACGCCTTCGCCGAGCTGTCGGCCGAAGATCCGGTCACCGCGCGGATCCGCGCATCGCTCGACGGCTGGCATCCCACCGTCGGCATCGGCGACGCGGCCGCCGCCGACATGGTCCGCGCCGCGCGGATCGACATCCTGCTCGATCTGGCCGGCCACACGGCTGGCAGCCGGCTCGGCATATTCGCCCACCGCGCAGCACCCGTGCAGGCGAGCTGGCTTGGCTATCCCGACGTTACCGGCGTCTCCGCGATCGACTGGCGCATCACCGACGCCGATATCGATCCGCCGGACGCGGCGGACGACGGCACCGGAAGCGAACGTCCGCTGCGTCTTGCGACGGGCTTCCATGCCTACCGCCTGCCCGAAGGCGCCCCGGACGTCGCGGCGCGCGAGGGAGCCGCAATCGTCTTCGGGTCGTTCAACAACTGGCCGAAGCATTCGCCCGAGTGCCTGTCGGCCTGGGCCGAGATCCTGCGCCTGGTGCCCGACGCGCGCCTCGTCCTCAAGAACAAGGCGATGGCCGATCCGACCACGCGCCAAGCGGCGCTCGCGGCGTTCGCGGCTCGCGGTATCGATCCTGCGCGCATCGAAACGCTTGCCCGCGTGCCCGATCCGCGCGGGCATCTCGCCCTCTACGGCATGATCGACATCGCCCTCGACCCCTTCCCCTACAACGGCGTGACGACGACGTGCGAAGCGATGGCGATGGGCGTTCCGGTCGTCGCCCTGCGCGGCACGACGCCGGCCGGTCGCAACGCCGCGTCGCTGATCGGGCGCATCGGCTGTCCGGAGCTCGTCGCCGATACGGTCGGGACGTATATACGCCGAGCGGTCGAACTCGCCGGCGATCGCCCCGCGCTTTCCACGTACAGATCGTCGCTGCGCGAGCGGATGCGCCGTTCCCCGGTCGGCGATCCGACGGCGGTCGCACACGCATTTTCTGCGGCCCTTCGCGACGTCTGGACCGCATGGTGCCGGGCAAATCCTGCCGGGTGAAATCTGCCGGAAGGAGATTTTGCCGGCGCTTCCGACACACGAAATCGAATGAAATCAGCGGGTTGGGTTGTGGCCTCGGCCTTGCTCATATCGGCGGGACTTCACTCGAAAACGAGTCCCGACAATGGCAATCAACGCGATCGACCAGCTCTTCCGCTCCGAACAGCCCGGCAGTCCGGCGGCACGTCGCCCCTCCGACTCTTCCGACAAGCGGTTCTCCAATCTTCTCGACGCCCAGTCGGCACGCGCGCGCATCGATCGCCCGGCGCAGCGTCAGGCCGAAGTCGCGCGCCGTCAGGAAGACCATTCCGCCAAGACAGTCCGCGCGGAGCGGCCCGAAGGCGAAGATCGCACCGAACGCGGCGAGCGCGCCGAAGCCGGTGAGCGCGCCGAGCGCACCGAACGCAAGGGCCGCCCCGAGCGCGCCTGGAAGAAGGAAGCCGCCGCGGCCGAAAAGGCCGAAGCGTCCGACAAGGCGGCACCGGCCGAACCGACCGAAGCCGCCGAAGGCGGCGAACTCGCCAAGGCCGCGAAGAAGGCCGGTGCGGAAGTCCCCCTTCCCGCCGATGGCGAAGAGAAAGCCGCCGCCGACGCGCCGGTTGCCGCAGATGTCGCCCCGTCCGAAACCGTCGCGGCCCCGGTGGCCGTGAAGCTGGACGCGCCCGAAGCCATCGCAGTGCCGGTCGCGGCGCTCGTCGCGATCGAGGCCGATCCGGAAGCCCGGGCTGCGGCTGCGGCCGAGGCTGCCGAAGCGGAAGCCGAAGGCGAAGACAAGCCCTACCCCGCGAAGACCACCCCTGCGACAGCCGCGCCGGCCCATGCCGACGCCAAGCCGGCCGCCGACACGAAGGCGGCAGCCGATGCGAAGGCCGCCACGACGCAGATCGCCCTGCCGACGTCCACGCTCGCCGAGACCGCCAAGCAGGCCGAGCCGGCGACGGAAGACTATGCCGACTTCATGCTGCGCAGTGCCGCCGCCCTTCCCGCCGCCGAAGCCGGCAAGGACGCGGTCAAGGCCGAAGCGGACGCCGTCGCGAAGGAAGGCAAGATCGTCGTCACGATCGCCCAGCCCGCCGCCGTCGCCGCTCCCGTGGCACCCGTCACCGCGTTCGCGGTGCAGGCCGTCGTCAGCAACGACAACGCATCGCTCGACGTCAACCTCGCCGCGCGCGCGCCGGTCGATCTCGACGACGTCAAGGCGCCGGTCAAGGCCGCCGAGCCCGCGAACGTGTTCGCCCAGCACCTCGACTCCGCGCGCGCCGCCCAGGCGACCGAGGAGCCCAAGCCCGTCGCCCGCACCCCGCTCGTGCCGCCGCACGAACAGGTCGCGGTCCATATCCGCAAGGCGGTGGCCGACGGCCTCGACCAGATCAGCATCCGGCTCAACCCGCTCGAGCTCGGCCGCATCGACATCAAGCTCGACATCGGTGCCGACGGTTCGCTGCGTGCGGCCTTCGCGGCCGACCGCCAGCAGACTCTCGAACTGCTGAAAAGCGACTCGCGCCAGCTCGAGAACGCGCTCTCCGAGGCCGGCCTGCGCGCCGACTCCGGCGGGCTGAACTTCTCGCTGCGCGGCGACAACCGCGAGAACGCCCAGGCCTTCCGCGACATGGGCGCCCAGTTCGCCAACCGCCGCAATGCCGGCGAGGAAGCCGACGACGCCGCAATCCCCGTCGCGGCCGGATATGCCCGCCCGCGCGCCGCCAACGGCCGCATCGACCTCAACGCCTGATCCGAACGCAACGGAGAAGCAGCCATGTCGTCCTCCCTCACCGCCACCCAGACCGCCGGCGGCACCAACCTGACCACCGGTTCGGCCACCAGCACGGGCACCGCCGCCGCGCAGGCGACGTTCGGCAAGAACTTCGACACCTTCCTGAAGCTGCTCACCACGCAGCTGCAGAACCAGGATCCGCTGTCGCCGATGGACTCCACGCAGTTCACCTCGCAGCTCGTGCAGTTCTCGTCGGTCGAGCAGTCGATCCGGCAGAACCAGAATCTCGAGACGCTGATCGCCATGCAGCAGACCTCGCAGTCGGCCAACGCCGTGAACTACATCGGCAAGACGGTCGAACTGACGGGCGACAAGGTCTCGCTGGTCGGCGGCGAAGGCATCATCACCTACTCGCTGCCGGAAGAGGCTTCGCGCGTCATCGTCAGCATCTACAACAAGGACGGCCAGCTCGTCGCGCGCTCGGACGCCGACACGACGGCGGGCGACAACGCCCTCAAGTGGAACGGCTACTCCGACGCCGGCGTCAAGATGGCCGACGGCGAGTACACGGTCGACGTTTCGGCGATCGACGGCGTGGGCAACCCGATCAAGACGTCGAGCAGCGTCGTCGGCGTCGTCACGCAGGTCGACTACGCGAACGGCACGGTGCTGCTGACCGTCAACGGCAACAAGATCCCGCTGTCGCAGCTCACCGCCGTACGCGCCACGCCGACCGTCTGATGGAACTTCGTCCCCGCGCGGTCGAACGCGGCGAAGAGCACACGCAGACCGATATCCGGGCCGCCGCCCTGCGCGCCGCACTCGGCGGGCGGCCGGACGGTCCGGCCTTCGAGACGCTGCTGTCGCGCGACGAAGTGGAGCCGCGCGGCGGTCTTGTCGGGATCTGGCGGAACGATGCGCATTTCCATCTCTACGTTCCGGATCGCGCCGAAGCGCACGTGGTGGCCTGGCGTACCCAGCCCGGCCGGCGCGCGAATTTTTCCGAGCCTGTCGCGCTCGCCGACCTACGTGGCGATGCAGCCTGGCGCGCAACCCTGCTCCCACCAGCCGGCATGGCGGCCCGGCCGGCGCCGGTCAGCGGGCTTGCCGTCGTCGATGGCGACGGGCTCCAGGCGCGCTACGAATTCACCTGGTCGAAGGGCGCTTCGGGATGGCGCGCCGACGACGCACCCGATCGCCCAAGCTTCGGCGAAACAAAAGAGAATCAACGCGGACCGATCTCGCTCGATCCGGTTTCCCCGATCCTGCGCGGCATGTGGACGGAAAGTTGCGGGCGCTGCCTGCGCTACGCGCTCAGCCGGCAACCCGGAACCCCGCACCTGGCCCTGTGCCGGCGCGACTGTCTTTCGACCTTTTCGGCATTCTGAGGCGTGGAGGCCTTAACCCAATGTTTAAGAACGAAGCCGTAGATTCCGCCCCGAGTGCAATCGAAGGATTCATCGTCCACATGAACGCCGATCGGCCGTCACCCGACGCGCAGGCCCGCATTTCCGCGACGCCACGCGACGTGCTGGGCGGGATCCTTCCCGCCCCCGGCACCAAGCGCTGGGTCATCCGGCGCAAGGCCGCAGTGGTCGATGCCGTGCGCAAGGGCATGCTCACGCTCGACGACGCATGCCGGCACTACAACCTCTCCCAAGAGGAATTCAATTCTTGGCAGCGCCTGATCGACCGGCACGGGCCGAGGGGGCTGCGAGCGACCCGCGTTAAGGAATATCGCGAAATTCCGACAGCCGACGAAGCACCGGCAAAACCGCGCTAAACCTCAGATTCGACTCGAACTTTCTCTCTAAACCTCAGCAGAGTCGGCAATTTTTTCCCGGCAACCGGGAAAAATCTGCCGGGTATTAATCTTTCGTTCACTCCTCTTCCCTACGATACGTATCAAGTTTTGGATAAAATTGCGCCAATTCGGGCGTGATCGGAACCCAAAACCGGGTCGATTTTTCAGGACTGGGGTCTTAGCCCCGAGGGAAGGTCCGAGTGAATAGTTTCATGGATACGCTCCGCCAGCTGGGGCCGATGCGACTGGGCCTTCTGGGCGCCGTTGCGGTCGGCCTGCTGGGATTTTTCTTTTTCTTTTCAATGCGTTTGTCCCAGCCGCCGATGGCCCTGCTATATAGCGAGCTGTCGCCGACCGACGCCGGGCAGATCACCCAGCGCCTCGAGCAGCAGCAGGTCCCCTTCGAGCTCCGCAACGGCGGCAATACCGTCCTGGTGCCCGAAGACCGGGTGCTGCGCCTGCGCCTGAGCTTCGCCGAAGCGGGAATCCCGCGCGGCGGCTCGATCGGCTACGAGATCTTCGACAAGGGCGACGTGCTCGGCCAGACCAACTTCATGCAGCAGATCAACCAGACGCGCGCCATGGAGGGCGAGCTAGCGCGTACGGTCAGCGCGCTGCAGCCCGTCGCCGGTGCCCGCGTCCATCTCGTGATCCCGCGGCGCGACCTTTTCAACCGCGAGCGCCAGGAGCCGACGGCGTCGGTCATCCTGCGCATGCGCGATCCCAACAACCGCCTGCCCCGCCAGCAGGTCCAGGCGATCCAGTCGCTCGTCGCGGCGGCGGTCCCCAACATGCGGCCCGTGCGCGTGTCGGTCGTGGACGACCGCGGCAACCTGCTCGCCAAGGGCCAGGCGGAAAGCGACGATCCGACGGCGACGAGCACGTCGGCCGAAGAACTGCGCCGCGCCTACGAACAGCGCCTCGCGCGCACGATCGAGGGAATCGTCGAGCGCACGATCGGCCCGGGCAAGGTCCGCGCCGAAGTCGCAGTCGATCTCGATTTCGACCGCATCGTGACGAACCAGGAACTCTACGATCCGGACGGCCAGGTCGTGCGTTCGACGCAGACGGTCACGGAAACGAACGAAGCTTCCGAATCCGCGGCTCAGGTGACGGTGCAGAACAACCTG
>JAEUKY010000015.1 GCA_016794005.1 Rhodospirillales bacterium | reverse complement strand
TTTCAGGTCCTCCGCCCCGGTCGGCTTGCCGACCTTCAGCTTGGCGCCCGCGAAGCCCTGTGCACGGGCCGCGAGCGTCTCGTCGACGAGCTGGACCGGCGGATGGTGCAGCCAGCCGCCCTCGGTCGTGTAGACCGGGATTTTCGTCTTGGCCCCGCCGGCGGCCATGTGCAGCGGCATCTTCGCGCGCCGACAGCGCAGGTCCCACAGGGCCGTGTCGATCGCGGCCATCGCCAGCGACGTGATCGCCCCGACCGTCGTGGCGTGGGTCGCGAACAGCATGCCGTTCCAGATGCCCTCGATGGCGTCGGCGTCCTTGCCCAGCACGAACGGCCCCAGACAGTCGCGCAGCATCGCCAGGACGGCCGATCCGCCCGTGCCGATCGTGTAGCTGTAGCCGGTCCCCACCGCCCCGTCGGCGTCCCAGATGCGCACCATCGGGGTTTCCTGCTTCACGAAGGACTGGATCGCGTCGGTGCGCACCACCGGAGGTACGAGGTCGACCTGCCGTATCTCGATCCGGACAATGCGCGACATTTGGGCAGTTCTCCCCGTTCTGGGCCAATGACAAGGCCGTTTCCGGCCGCTAGGATACGCCGGTATTCGCGACGGGAAAATCCGCGCGAGACGCCCGAGGGAGGATTTCGCATGCAAGCCAAATACGCCGGCATGGCAGTTTTTGCCGTGGGACTCGCGGTGGTCTGGAACGCCGGCACGGCCGACGCCCAGCAGCGCCTCAAGTTCGCCCATGTCTACGAGACGAACGAGCCCTATCACACCGAAGCGGTGTGGGCGGCCCAGGAAATCCAGAAGCGCACAAACAACAAGTTCGCCATCGACGTGCATCCGGCCTCCGCGCTGGGCAACGAGCAGCAGATCAACCAGGCGCTGCCGCTGGGCACGATCGACATGATCTACACGGGTGCCGCCTTCGCCGGCGCCTCGCATCCGCCCATCGCGATCTCGAACGCGCCCTACATGTTCCGCGACTTCAACCACTGGAAGGCCTACTCGACCTCCGACCTGTTCAAGGAGCTGGCCGACGGCTACGACCAGAAGACCAAGAACAAGATCGTGGCGCTGACCTATTACGGGGCCCGCCACACGACGGCGAACAAGGCGATCAACACGCCGGCCGACATGCGCGGCATGAAGCTGCGGGTACCCCAGGCGCCGCTCTACCTGATGTACGCCAAGGCCGTCGGCGCCAACGCCACGCCGATCGCGTTCGCGGAGGTCTATCTCGCCCTCCAGAACAAGACCGTCGACGGGCAGGAAAACCCGCTGCCGACCATCCAGGCCAAGAAGTTCTACGAGGTGCAGACGCACATCAACCTCACCTCGCACATCTTCGAGAGCCTGGTGACGGTCATCGGGCCGCCGCTGTGGAACCGCCTCAACGCCGCCGAGAAGGAGACGTTCTCGGCCGTGTTCCGCGAGGCGGCCGGCCGCGCCACCGACGCGATCCGCGCGTCGGAACAGCAGCTGCCCGAATGGTTCAAGTCGCAGGGCAAGACCGTCGTGACGCCGAATGCCGCGGCGTTCATCGAGGCCGCCAAGCCGCTGCACAACGACGCGTCGGCGGGTGCCGGCTGGACCAAGGCGCAGTACGACCGCCTGCAGGCGCTCGGCAAGAGCGGGTCCTGACGATCCGGCGGGCGGTGCCGTCGCGCACCGCCCGCCCCCTTTTCTTCCCCACAGGATGGCGACGTGACGAACGACAAGACCGGGCCCGATCTGGGCGACCCGATCCTGGGGCTGGCCGACGCGCCCGACCCGGAGCTTTCCAGCTACGGTCCCGAGGACTGGGCGGCGTTCGTCTTCTTCTGGGTGCTCGCCGCCGTCGTGTTCATGCAGTTCTTCTCGCGCTACGTGCTGAACGATTCGATCGCCTGGACCGAGGAGATCGCGCGCTACCTGCTGATCTGCGTGTGCTTCGTGGGCGGCGGCATGGCGATGCGCAAGACCAGCCACATCCACGTCGAGTTCCTCTACGTCTACCTGCCGCGTTCGGTCGGCCGGTGGCTGTCGACGGGCGTCGACGTCGTGCGCGTCCTTTTCCTGGGCTATTCCGCGTGGCTGTGCTGGAAGGTCGCCGAGATCATGCACAACCAGCGCATGGTCGTCATCGACTGGCCGATGAGCATCGTGTTCGGCATCGCCACGTTCGGCTTCGCGCTGATGGCGGTGCGCGCCGTGCAGGTGGCGCTCAGGCACTGGCGCGAAGGCGACAGTCCGCTCACCCGCGTCAACGTCGAGGGGCGCCACCAGTGACCGCATTCCTGATGATCTCGTTCGTGGCCCTGCTGACGGTCGGCGTTCCCGTCGCCATCGCGCTCGGCGGCGCCTCGCTGCTCTACGTGATGGCCGAGGACGTGTCCCCCCATCTCGTGGTGCTCCACCGGATGGTGTCGGGCGTCGACTCGTTCCCGCTGCTCGCGATCCCGTTCTTCATCATGGCGGGCTCGCTGATGAACTCGGCCGGCATCACCGCGCGCATCTACGATTTCGCGCTGGCGCTGGTGGGCTGGCTGAAGGGCGGGCTCGGCCACGTCAACGTCGTGGGCTCGGTCATCTTCGCGGGCATGTCGGGCACGGCCGTCGCCGACGCGGGCGGGCTCGGCAACATCGAGATCAAGGCGATGCGCGACCACGGCTACGACGTGGATTTCGCGGTCGGCATCACCGGCGCGTCGTCGACGATCGGGCCGATCATCCCGCCCTCGCTGCCGATGGTGATCTACGGCGTGATGGCGAACTGCTCGATCGGCCAGCTCTTCGCGGCGGGCCTGCTGCCGGGCCTCCTGATGGCCGCCACGATGATGGGGATGGTCGCCTGGTACGCGCACGTGCGCGGCTTCCACCGCGACGCGACCTTCGCGTGGGCCCGGCTCGCCTACACCGCCAAGCGCGCCTTCCTGCCGCTGATGACGCCCGTGCTGCTGATCGGCGGCATGACGACGGGCATCTTCACGCCGACCGAGGCCGCGATCGCGGCGACCGCCTACGCGCTGGTGCTCGGCCTGTTCGTCTACCGCACGCTCAGCTTCCGCGGCCTCGTGCGCGTGTCGATGGAGACGGTCGAGACGACGGCGATCATCCTGTTCATCGTCGCGGGCGCCTCGATCTTCGGCTACATCATCACGACCACCAAGGTGACCGACGAGGTCGCCAGCATGGTGCTGTCGGTGACCAGCGAGCCGTGGGCCGTGCTGCTGCTGGTCAACATCTTCCTGCTGGTGGTCGGCTGCTTCATGGAGACGATCGCCGCGATCACCATCCTTGTGCCGGTGCTGCTGCCGCTGATGACGCAGATCGGCGTCGACCCGGTGCATTTCGGCCTGATCATGGTGCTCAACCTGATGATCGGGCTGCTGACGCCACCGGTCGGCATGGTGCTCTACATCCTCGCGCGCGTGGCCGACATCAGCTTCGAGCGCACGACCAGGGCCTGCCTGCCGTTCCTCGTTCCGCTGCTCGTCACGCTCGGCATCGTCACCTACTGGCCGTGGTTCGTGATGCTGCTGCCCAACTACTTCTACCGCTAGGCCCGTGGAACTCGTCCTGCTGGGCACGGGCTGCCCGCAATGCGACCCCGACCGGCGCGGGCCGTCGAACCTCGTGCGCGCGCGCGGCCTGTCGTTCCTCGTCGATTGCGGTTCGGGCGTCACGCAGCGCCTGGTCGAGGCCGGCACCAAGGGCGCCGAACTCGACGCGCTGTTCCTCACCCACCTGCACACCGACCATCTCGTCGATTTCTACCAGCTCGTGATCTCGGGCTGGCACCAGGGGCGCGCGCGGCCGGTGCGCGTCTTCGGCCCGCCGGGCACGCGCGCCTTCGTCGAGGGCACGATGGCGCTGTGGGCGGCCGAGCGCGCGCAGCGCATCGCGCACGAAAGGCGCGCCTCGACCGCGGCCTTCGACATGGACGTGACCGAGATCGCGCCCGGCACTGTGTGGGACGCGGGCGGCGTGCGCGTCACGGCCGTCGCGGTCGCGCACCAGCCGGTGCGCCACGCCTTCGGATTCGTCTTCGAGGCCGACGGCTACAAGGTCGTCTTCAGCGGCGACACGGCCTACAGCAAGGCGCTGATCGCGGCGGCGCAGGGCTGCGACGCGCTCGTCCACGAATGCTTCCTGCACACCGAGATGCCGGTCGTGCCCGGCGTGCGCACGGCCGAGACGGTCGCGGCGGTCGCCTCGTATCACACGCCGTCCGACCAGGTCGGGCGCGTCGCGCGCGAGGCCGAGGCGCGCGTGCTGATCCTCAACCATTTCGTGCCCACGCGCTTCGACCGGCACCTGCTGATGGACGAGGTCTCGGGCCATTTCGCCGGCCCGGTGGCGATCGGCGAGGACCTGATGCGCTACGACTGCGCCGACCGGCGGCTCACGCATCGCGGCTTCGTCGTCAATCTCGGCCGGCGCGCGTGAACCAGCGGCCCGCACCGGGCGATCTCGTCCTCGACCACGTCGCGCACTGGGTTCCCGACGCGGGCCGGGCGGCGGCGGCCCTCGCCGCCCTCGGCT
>JAEUKY010000361.1 GCA_016794005.1 Rhodospirillales bacterium | reverse complement strand
CTTCTCGTTCGAGCCGCCGTTCCCGGCACACGCGCTGATGCACGGCTCGAACAAGTTCGGGCTGGCAAGCCTCACCAACCTCGACAAGCTGCCGCCGACCGGGGCCGTGCTGATCACGCCGCCGCTCAAGATCGAGCGCGGTTCGGGTAGCCCGCTGCGCGTGCTCGCCCTCGTGTCGCAGGCCGCCTGAAATGGCCGAGCGGTCCTTCGCGGCGGAAGTCCAGACCCTGCGCCTTGGCGACGGGGACGAGTTCCGCGGCGAAGGGATCCTTGCCATCACCAAGGCACTGCTGCAGTCGGGTGTCGCCTATGTCGGCGGTTACCAGGGCGCGCCGATCTCGCACCTGATGGACGTGCTGGCAGATGCGCGGCCGATACTCGAGGAACTCGGCGTGCATTTCGAGTCGAGTGCGAGCGAGGCGACGGCCGCCGCGATGCTCGCTGCCTCGGTCCACTATCCGATGCGTGGAGCCGTCACCTTCAAGTCGACTGTCGGCACCAACGTCGCCTCGGATGCGCTTGCCAATCTCGCCTCGTCGGGTGTCGAGGGCGGGACGCTGATCATCGTGGGCGAGGATTACGGCGAAGGCTCCTCGATCATGCAGGAGCGCAGCCATGCCTTCGCGATGAAGAGCCAGATCTGGCTGCTCGATCCGCGCCCGAACCTGTCCAAGATCGTCGAGTGCGTCGAGAAGGGCTTCGAGCTCTCGGAAGCCTCGAATACGCCCGTGATGATCGAGGTACGCATCCGGACCTGCCACCTGCATGGCAGCTTCGCGACCAAGGCGAACAGGCGCCCGGCCTACGACATGAAGATGGCCGCAAACGAGCCACGGCGCGACAGCCGGCGGATCGTGTTGCCGCCGGCGAGCTACCAGCACGAAAAGGAAAAGATCGAGAAGCGCTGGCCGGCGGCCGTGAAGTTCGTTCAGGAACACAGCCTCAACGAGATGTTTGGCGGCGATGTCGGCGAGATCGGCGTGATCGTGCAGGGCGGTCTCTACAACACCGCGATGCGGGCACTCGAGACGCTCGGTCTTGCGGACGCGTTCGGCAAGGCGCGGGTACCTGTCTACGTGCTCAACGTCACCTATCCGCTGATCGACGACGAGGTCGTCCGTTTTGCCGCCGGCAAGAAGGCGGTGCTGATCGTCGAGGAGGGCCAGCCCGAATTCATCGAGCAGGCGATCGGCACGATCCTGCGCCGGGCCGACATGCAGACCCGCATCCACGGCAAGGACATGCTGCCGATGGCCGGCGAATACACCGGCAGCGTCATGCGCGACGGCTTCACCAAGTTCGTGTGTGCCTACTGTCCCGAACTCGTCCCCGATGCCGGCAAGCCGGCTGCCGGCGACAATCGCCTCAAGACCGCGCTGGCGCGCATCGACGGGCAGGTGCATGGCCGCCCGCCGTCCTTCTGCACCGGCTGTCCGGAACGCCCGCTCTTCACCGCGATGAAGCTGGTCGAGCGCGATCTCGGCCAGCATCACGTGTCGAGCGACATCGGCTGCCACCTGTTCGCGATCCTGCCGCCCTTCAATATCGGTTCGGCGACGATGGGTTATGGGCTCGGCGGGGCGGCCGCGTCGGCGTGGAACGGGCAGGGGGCCCTGAAGCCCGACCGTCGGGTCGTGTCGGTGATGGGCGACGGCGGCTTCTGGCACAACGGCCTGACCTCGTCGATCGGCAACGCGGTCTTCAACAGGTCGGACAACGTCTTCATCGTCGTCGACAACGGATATTCCGCAGCGACCGGCGGGCAGGACATCCCGTCCTCGCAGCATTCGAACGATATCCGCTCCACCGGCAACGCGATCGAGAAGGCGGTTCGAGGTATTGGTGTGGGCTGGGCGCGCACCGTGAACCCGACCTACGACCTGAAGCGCATGATGGCGACGTTGCGCGAGGCGCTGACCACCCGCGAGGCGGGCCCGAAGGTCATCGTCGCGCAGTCGGAGTGCATGCTTAACCGCCAGCGGCGCGAAAAGCCGCTGCGCGAGCAGGCGATCCGCGCCGGCAAGCGGATGGTGCGCGAGCGCTTCGGCGTCGACGCCGACACCTGCACGGGCGATCGCTCCTGCATCCGCCTTTCCGGCTGCCCGTCGCTGACGATCGCACCCCATCCCGATCCGCTGCGCAAGGACCCCGTGACGAAGGTGATCGACTCGTGCGTGGGCTGCGGGCTATGTGGCGAGGTTGCGCACGCGGCCGTACTGTGCCCGTCCTTCTACCGCGCGTCGATCGTCAGCAATCCGACATATTGGGATCGGTTCAAGGCCCAGGCGACCGCCGCGATCATCGGCTGGCTCCAGCGCCGCCGGCCGGTGCCGGCATGAGTGCGGGGAAGGTGATCCGGATCGCGATTCTCGCAATGGGCGGCGAGGGTGGCGGTGTGCTCGCCGACTGGATCGTCGATCTTGCCGAGCACAATGGCTACGTTGCCCAGCTTACGTCCGTGCCCGGCGTAGCGCAGCGCACGGGGGCGACGATCTACTATCTCGAGCTCTTCCCCGAGAGCGCGATCGAATCGGGTCAGGCCCCGGTGCTGGCACTGATGCCGGTTCCCGGCGACGTCGATCTCGTTGTCGCGTCGGAGCTGATGGAAGCCGGGCGGGCCATCCAGCGCGGCATCGTCACGCCGGACCGCACGACGCTGATCGCGTCGACGGGGCGCGTGTTCGCGATGAGCGAGAAGGTTCCGACCTCCGACGCCCGCGTCGATGCGGACGCGCTGCTGCAGGGGTGCGAACTCGCCGCGAAGCGCTTTGTCGGCATGGACATGGCGCGCATCGCGTCGTCGTCGGGCAGCGTCATCTCGGCGGCGATGTTCGGCGCCGTGGCCGGGGCAGACGTCCTGCCGTTCGGGCGGGCGCTGTTCGAGGCGACGATCGAGCGCGGCGGGATCGGCGTGGCGGCATCCAAGCGCGCGTTTTCGGCGGCTTTCGCCGAGGCGACGGGCGACCGGGCGCCTCCCGGACCGCCCTCGCATCCGGCCCGATCGGGCGGCGGCCCGTTCGCCGAGATCCAGGCGCAGTTGCCGGGTCCTGTACTCGAGATCGTCGCGGTCGCCGTACCGCGCCTCGTCGACTATCAGGATGCGGGCTATGCGCGGCTCTATCTCGACCGCATCCTGCAGACTGTCGGCATTGACCAACGTCACGGCGACGGCATGTTCCGCCTGACGGCCGAGACGGCGCGCCACCTCGCCCTCGGCATGGCCTACGAGGATGCGGTCCGCGTCGCCGACCTGAAGACGCGTGCCGCGCGGTTCGCGCGTGTCGCATCCGAGGTCGGCGTGCGGGACGGCCAGATTCTCCAGATCGCGGAGTTCATGCATCCACGTCTGCAGGAGATTGCCGAATGCCTGCCGGGCACGCTCGGCCGGTTCCTGCTCCGCAATCCGCTGGCGCGCCGGCTTGTCGAGGCGCTGACGACGAAGGGCCGGATCGTCCGCACGACCTCGCTGCCGGGCTTCCTGCTGCTTTATGCGCTTGCCGGTCTCAAGCGGTTCCGCCGCAGTTCGCTCCGCTATGCCGAAACGCAGGCAAGCCTCGAAGCCTGGCTCGAGCGTCTGGCCGGGGCCGCCCGAACCGACTACGCGCTGGCGCTCGAGATCGCGGAATGTCGAAACCTGGTAAAGGGTTATGGCGATACGCATGCCCGTGGCCTCGCCAGCTACGATGCGATCCTATCGTCGATCGAGCGGATCCGGCCCGCCGGCACACGCGCGACGGCGGTCGCGGCGCTGCGACAGGCCGCCCTTGCCGACGATTCCGGTGCTAGCCTGTCTGCGGCGATCCGGAAGCTGTCCGGTACCGAGACCGTCGCGACCTAGCCGAGCGAGCCCTCATGCGGTTGCGTGACAATGGCCGATAGACCGCCCTACGCGTATCACGCGATGGGTACGCGTCACATGGCGGCCGCGGCTCATTCGGTCGCGGCACAGGTGGCGCTGCAGGTTCTCGAGGCCGGCGGAAACGCGGTCGACGCCGGTGTCGCGGGCGGCCTTGCGCTCAACGTCGTCCATTGCGAGTACACGCATTTCGCCGGCGTCGCGCCGATCATCGTGCGCACGGCGGCCGGCGAGACGATGACGATCGACGGGCTGGGTGCGTGGCCGCGCGCCGCGGACCCCGAGTGGTTCCGGCGCAATCACGGCGGACGGATTCCGCCGGGCGTCCATCGGTCGGTC
>JAEUKY010000325.1 GCA_016794005.1 Rhodospirillales bacterium | reverse complement strand
CCGCGACGTTGCGCGCGTTGTGGACCATGATCTGCTCGATCTCGGGCCGCGTGGCGTTCGCCTTCTCGCCGCACACCGACGTGTCGATCGGCACCTGGCGCCATCCGTAGACGGCATAGCCCATCTTCAGGATCTCGGTCTCGACGATGGTGCGGCAGCGCTCCTGCCCGTCGAGATCGGTTCGCGGCAGGAAGACCTGCCCGACCGCGATGCGCGCGTCCGACGGCTTCACGCCCTGGCGCGCGATGTGCGCCTTGAAGAAATCCTGCGAGATTTCGATGTGGATGCCCGCGCCGTCGCCGGTCTTGCCGTCGGCATCGACGGCGCCGCGGTGCCACACGGCCTTCAGCGCGGCGATGCCCGCTTCGACGACCGCGCGGCGCGGCTTGCCGTCGATGGCAGCGACCAGGCCCACGCCGCACGCGTCGTGCTCGTCGCGCGGATCGTAGGCGTTGCCCTCGATGAGCTTGGCCGCGTTAGCTTCGTATTCGCGCACATAGCGCAGGCCGGTATCGATCGGATCGGTCATGGCGTGGCGCTCCTTACTCGGCGGCCGCGGCGCTGGGCGCCGGCTTGGCTTTGGCGGCGAGATACTTGTGCATGGCGTCGGCGGCGTCGCGCCCGTCGCGGATCGCCCAGACGACGAGCGAGGCGCCGCGCACGATGTCGCCGGCGGCGAACACGCCGTCGAGCGACGTCATCATCGTGCGGTGGTTGACCTTGAGCGTGCCCCAGCGCGTGACGGCAAGCTCGGGTGCGCCGAACATCACCGGCACGTCCTCGGGATCGAAGCCCAGCGCCTGGATCGCGAGATCGCAGGGCAGGTCGAACGAGCTGTCCTCGATCTTCTCGGGCACCTGGCGGCCGGTCGCGTCGGCGATACCCAGGCGCATGCGATAGGCGCGCACGGTGCCGACGGGCTCGGGGCCCGACTTCTTCTTGCCCTTGACCGCCTTGGCGACGAACGCCTCGGGGGCGGCGAGCCAGACGAACTCGACGCCTTCTTCCTCGGCGTTGTAGACCTCGCGCTGCGAGCCCGGCATGTTCTTCTTGTCGCGCCGGTAAAGACATTTCACCGACTTGGCACCCTGCCGCACGGCGGTGCGCACGCAGTCCATCGCCGTGTCGCCGCCGCCGATGACGACGACGTGCTTGCCCTCGGCGTCGAGCGTGCCGTCGTCGAACTCGGGCACGTCGTCGCCGAGGCCCTTGCGGTTGGACGCGGTCAGGTACGTCATCGCCGGGATGATGTTTGCAAGGCCCGAGCCCGGCGCTTCCAGCTCGCGCGGCTTGTAGACGCCCGTCGCCACGAGGATCGCGTCGTGCTTGGCGCGCAGGTCCGCGAGCGTGGCGTCGCGGCCGATCTCGAAATTCAGGTGGAACTTGATGCCGCCTTCCTCGAACAGCTTCTGGCGGCGCTGGACGACGTCCTTCTCCAGCTTGAAGTTCGGGATGCCGTAGATCATCAGGCCGCCAGCACGGTCGTAGCGGTCGTAGATATGCACCTGATAGCCCTTGCGGCGGAGCGCGTCGGCCGCGGCCATGCCGCCGGGGCCGGCCCCGATGATGCCGACCGACTGCCGGCGCTCGACCGGCGGCTTGACCGGCTTGACCCAGCCGTTCTCGAACGCCGTGTCGGTGATGTACTTCTCGACCGAGCCGATCGTGACGGAATCGAAGCCCTTCTCGATGACGCAGTTGCCCTCGCACAGCCGGTCCTGCGGGCAGATGCGCCCGCAGATCTCGGGGAAGGTGTTCGTCGCCTGGCTGACCTCGTAGGCTTCCTCGAGACGGCCTTCGGCCGTCAGCTTCAGCCAGTCGGGGATGTTGTTCGAGACCGGGCAATGCACCTGGCAGAACGGCACGCCGCACTGCGAGCAGCGCCCGGCCTGCTTTTCGGCCGATGCCTTGTCGAATTCCGCGTAGATCTCGTCGAAATCGCGCTTGCGCTGGGCGGCCGCACGCTTCTCCGGCATCTTCTGGTCGGTATCGACGAAGTGCAGCATCTTGCTGGTGGTCGCCATCGGCAAAGTCCTGGGCGGGAAGGGAAAGGAAGTTTCATATAGAGGCAGTTTTCCGCAGCGCAGTAGTGAAAAACGACATTTATGACAGTATTGGATAACTAAATTGTGAAGCCATTCGAATCGACGATGCGAACTTGGCCAGACTGCTGAAATAGGTGGCGCGTTTAGTACCGAAACGAGACTATATGCAAAATTGACGACGCCTCACTCCCTTGCACGCTTCGCGCCGCAAGATATCCGCCGGGCTCGCTTGCACGCCGCGCTTGTTCCGCGCGACAACACAGTTAATGGAAATCGCCGCCTATCTCGGGCCCGCCGCCCTGCTTCTGGCCATCGTCGCGTCGTTCATGCGCACGATGCCCGGCCTGCGCGTGTTCGCGATGGCGGCAGGCGCGCTCGCGATCGCGGCGGGCGCGGTCGGCCAGATCGCGTGGCTCTCGGTCGGGGCCGCGATGGCGCTGGCGGTCAACGCGTGGCGCCACTACGAGGCGCGCGCGACGGTGCGCCGGCTGACCGGCGACGGCGAGCCTTCGCCCACCGCCCTGTTCGCGTTCGTCAGCCGCGAGACGCTGGAACCCGGGCAGGTGCTGTTCAAGCGCGGCGATCCGGGCGACGAGATGTACCTGATCGTCGAGGGCGAGATCGAGATCGTGGAATTGGCCAAGACGCTGGGCACCGGCCAGGTGCTGGGCGAGGTGGCGCTCCTCGTCCCCTCGCACAAGCGCTCGGCGACCGCGCGCGCGAAAAGCCGGGTGACGCTCGCGCGCATGACGCGCCGGGACATGGAGCTGACGGCGCTGCAGAACCCGGCCTTCGGGTTCGAGCTTTTGAAGCTGGTGGCGCGCCGCCTGTCGGACGACGTCGAGCGGCTCGAACGCCGCCAGCAGGGCTAGGCGTTCGCCGCCGTCTTCGCGAAGCGCCCGCCGCGGCGATAGGCGGCGAGATAGACCGGTGCGACGACTTCCATCGCCGCCGGCACGATGCCGAACGCCTCGAGCCCCGGCGCACCGGTGCCGACATTGTCGGTCTTCAGCAGTTCCACCTGGTCGCGCGTCAGCAGCTTGATCGGCAGCATGCCCATGATCGTGCCCTGGATCTCGGCGAGCGGCCACGGCACGGGGATGAGCCCGCGATGCCGGTCGATCGTGGCCAGCAGGTATTCCATCAGCTCGCGGAACGTATAGACGCGCGGGCCCACGGCTTCGAAGGTCTTGCCGCGCGCGGCGGGATTGTCGATGGCGCGCACGATGGCTTCGGCCACGTCGGCGACGTAGACGGGCTGGAACTTCGTCTCGCCGCCGCCGATCAGCGGCAGGGCCGGCAGCCACGTCGCCATCTGCGCGAAGCGGTTGAAGAAGCCGTCCTCCGCCCCGATCACGATCGACGGGCGCACGATGGTGGCGTCCGGGAACGCGGCGCGCACGCCCGCTTCGCCCGCCGCCTTGGTGCGCGCGTACTTGGAAGCCGAGTTCGCGTCGGCACCCAGTGCCGACACCTGCACGAACGACGTCGCACCCGCCGCCTTCGCGGCGCGCGCCAGGCGCGCGGGCCCTTCGGCCTGCAACGCGTCGAAGGTCTGCGTGCCGCTTTCGGCGAGGATGCCCACGAGATTGACGACCGCGTCCGCACCCTGCACGGCGGCGGCGAGGGCCGCGTCGTCGTCGGCGAGGTTCGTGCGCATCGGCACGACCTGGCCCACATTGCCCATCGGCTTCAGGAAGGCGGCCGCGACGGGATCGCGCACGCAGGCGCGCACGATCCAGCCCTGCTGGGCGAGCCGGCGCACGACATAGCGCCCGATGAAGCCCGACCCCCCGAATACGGTGACGCGACGACCCGGCTCCATGCTCGACCCCATTGTCCGGAAATGCCTGCCCCACGCGATAGAACGCATGGCGGGGAACGTCAAGCTCCGCCTTGTTCCGGCAGGGATTTCCGGGCCGTTGACTTCGCGACGCGCTTCGGCGTACACGTTCGCCCTTCGCGCGCGAAGCGATATCCCCTTGCGTCCAGCCGGACGCCGGAGGCCCGGTGCCCGGGTGGCGGAATTGGTAGACGCGCTAGATTCAGGTTCTAGTGGCCGAAAGGTCGTGGAAGTTCGAGTCTTCTCTCGGGCACCAACTCTCCCTCCCGCCGTCCCCGACGGGGCCGGCGCGGAGCACAAACAGGCGGAATTCTGAACGATGGCGACTGTCCACCTGCACCAGGGCGACCTGCCGGCGGGCCTCGATCTCGGCCCGTCCGTGGCCATCGACACCGAAACGATGGGCCTCAGGCCCGAGCGCGACCGCCTGTGCGTGGTGCAGCTTTCCTCGGGCGACGGCACGGCGCACTGCGTGCGCTTCGCCAAGAACAGCTACGACGCGCCCAACCTCAAGCGCCTGCTCGCCGACCCGAAGACGCTGAAGATCTTCCACTTCGCGCGCTTCGACATCGCGATGTGCGCCAAGTATCTGGGCGTGCGCGTGGCCCCCGTCTACTGCACCAAGATCGCCTCGCGCCTCGTGCGCACCTTCACCGACCGCCACGGCCTCAAGGACCTGTGCCGCGACCTGATCGGCAAGGAACTGTCGAAGGAGCAGCAGTCGTCCGACTGGGGGGCCGCGGAACTGACGCAGTCCCAGCTCAACTACGCCGCCTCCGACGTGCTCTACCTGCACGCGATGAAAGCCAAGCTCGACGAGATGCTCGTGCGCGAAGGCCGCACGCATCTGGCGCAGGCGTGCTTCGATTTCCTCGGCACGCGCGCCGATCTCGACCTGCTCGGCTGGGGCGAGGAAGACATCTTCGCGCACTGATTTCGGGACCGGCTTGCTGCATCGCAGCATGAATTGCG
>JAEUKY010000319.1 GCA_016794005.1 Rhodospirillales bacterium | reverse complement strand
ATCCCGGAATATGCCGGCGGCAACCGCCAGAACCACGAGCCGCGCCGGGCGCGCAAGCTGCTGGTCAACCGCGCCGAGATGGACAAGCTGATCGGTGCCGTCACGCGCCAGGGCATGACGCTGGTCCCGCTGCAGGTCTATTTCAACAAGCGCGGTCTCGCGAAGGTCGAACTGGGTCTCGCCAAGGGCCGCAAGAAGGCCGACAAGCGCGAGGCCGTCGCCACGCGCGACTGGAAACGCAGCCAGGCCCGCCTGCTGGCGACGCGCGGATAGGGCGCCGGCGGATGCGCGTGCCGCTTCTCTACGCGACCAACACGGCCCTGCTGTCGACGCCGCGCCTGACGCTGCGCCCGCTCGTGCCCGACGACGGGCACCACTTCGCCGAACTTCTGGGAGCGGACCCGGGGGCGATCGCGATGCTGTCGCACATGCCCGATCCGCTGACCGTGCCGGCCGCGCGCGAATGGATCGAACTGCGTACCGGGCCGGGCGGGCATGTCTTCGCGCTGCGGCTGCCTGACGGCACGTTCATCGGGACCAGCGGCTTCGGCGGGCCGCGCGACGGCGTGCCGGGGTTCGGCTACTGGATCGGCATGCCGTTCCGGGGGCTTGGCTATGCGACCGAGGCGGGGACGGCCTGCGTGGCGCATGCCCGCCGGCTCGGCGTGCGCCGCATGGTCGCAGAGACGTTTCCCGGCAATGCGGCGTCGGTCCGGGTGCTGGAAAAACTCGGCTTCCGGGCGGAAGGGCCGGTCGACCGCAACTACCCGCTGCGCGGCGGCTGGCGGAAGCTGACGCTGCATACCCTGGATATCCCGGAGCTTATCGTCTGAATCGATTGTTTTCCGGATTTTAATCGATTGGACCGGCTACAGCGGGAATGAGAATCTCTCTCATCTTCCGAAGGAGGGTCCGATGGTCAAGACGGCGACATTCGCGGTGGTGCATTTCTCGGTCGCGTTCGGCGTCGCGTACCTGCTGACCGGCAGCCTCGCCGTTTCGAGCGCGCTGGCGCTGGTCGAGCCGATGGTGAACACGGTCGCCTATTTTTTCCACGAGAAGGCGTGGAACTTCTGGAACGCGCGGCAGCTCAGCCCAGCCGTCGCGCGATCTGCGCGAACACCGCTTCGAACATTTCCGGCGTGAGCCGTCGCGTGTTCGTGTTGTAGCGCGAGCAGTGGTAGCTGTTGGCGAGCAGGCGACCGCCGGGCAGCTCGTGGAAGGCGCCGTGCGCGAACTTCGCCGACGACACGCGCATTCCCATCGTCGCCAGCACCGCATCGTGCGCGATGCGCCCCAGCGCCAGCACGACCTTGAGGTTCGCCATCGCGTCGATCTCGGCCTTCAGGAACGGCCGGCACGCCGCCGCTTCGGCGGGAACGGGCTTGTTTTCCGGCGGCAGGCAGCGCACGGCGTTCGCCAGGCGCGCGCCCGTCAGTTCCAGATCGTCGGGCACCCACGCCGCATCCTCGCGCCCCGAGCGGTAGGTGCCGCGCGACAAGCCGAACTTCGCGAGCGTGGAATAGAGCAGGTCGCCCGCATAGTCGCCGGTGAAGGGGCGGCCGGTACGGTTCGCTCCTTTCAGCCCTGGTGCGAGCCCGACGACGAGCAGACGTGCCTTCGACGTCCCGAAGCTGGGGACCGGTGCGTTGTGCCAGACTGGGTGTTCGCCGCGCAGCTTCGTGCGCAGCGCGGCCAGACGCGGACAAAGCGGACAGTCGCGCGAAGGTTCGTGCACGTGGCCGCCCTTCAGGCGTTTTCGGACGACGTCGTCGGCAGGGTGGGCTGCGTGCCTTGTGCCGCACCCTCGCGCCGTTCGCCGCCCGTGCGCTGGATGTGCTGCGCAAGGTCGAACAGGTCGACGAACATGTCGGCCTGGCGGCGCAGTTCGTCCGACACCATCGGCGGCTGGGTGCGGATCGTCGAGACGACCGACACGCGCACGCCGCGCCGCTGCACGGATTCCACGAGGCGGCGGAAGTTCCCGTCGCCCGAGAATAGCACCACGTGATCGAGCTTGTCGGCGAGATCCATCATGTCGACGGCCAGCTCGATATCCATGCTGGCGCGGAAGCGCCGGCGGCCCTGGCTGTCGGTGAACTCCTTCATCGGCTTCGTCACCATCGTGAAGCCGTTGTAGTCGAGCCAGTCGACCAGCGGGCGGATCGGCGAATAGTCCTGATCTTCGGCCAGTGCGGTGTAGTAGAACGCGCGGATCAGCCGGCCCTTGCTCTGGAACAGCTGGAGCAGGCGGCGATAGTCGATGTCGAAATTCAGCGCGCGCGCCGCGTTGTAGAGGTTGGGGCCGTCGATGAAGAGCGCGAGACGCTCCTGCGGATAGAAGGCCATGTCGGAATTCCTTTCGGATATAACGTGCCGGATGCAATCGATCGGAAATATCGAATTCCGGTTCCTTATCGCCTTTGCGCGGGCCGCACAAGGCGGAGGTGCCGCATGATCTTCGTCGCCCTCGGCGCCAACCTGCCGAGCGAGGCGGGCCCGCCCGCGCGCACGCTCGTGGCCGCGATGGATGCGCTCGACGCGGCGGGCCTGCGCGTGGCCGCGCGCTCGCGCATCTACGAGAGCCCGCCGTGGCCGCAGCCGTCCGACCAGCCCTGGTACGCCAACGCCGTCGTGCGGCTGGAAACGCGGCTCGATGCCGAAGCCCTGCTGGCGCGCCTGCACGCGGTCGAGCGCGCCTTCGGCCGCGTGCGCAGCGTGCCCAACGCGCCGCGCGCCCTCGACCTCGACCTCATCGACCATGACGGGGCTGTGCGCGGCGAAGGTGCGCCGCTGCTGCCGCATCCGCGCATGGCGACGCGCGCTTTCGTGCTGCTGCCGCTTGCCGAACTCGCCCCCGGCTGGCGCCATCCCGCCGACGGAACGCCGATCGCGGAGTTGATCGCGCGGCTGCCCGCCGACACGATCTGCCGGCCGCTTGCGGAACCGCCCGCAACTGGCTGACAGGGCAGGGCTTTCCGTCCGCGAAATCGATTGTTTTGCGATGCGGCAAGAGCTATATTCTTTGCCCATTTTGCGACTCTGTCGCGTTTCCCTCCGGAGCACCTTATGGCCCGCGTTACCGTCGAAGACTGCGTCGTCAAGATTCCGAACCGCTTCGAGCTCGTCATGCTCGCGGCCCAGCGCGCGCGCGAGATCCAGGCCGGCTCGCCGCTGACGGTCGAGAAGGACAACGACAAGAATCCGGTCATCGCGCTTCGCGAGATCGCCGACAATTCCCTCGACCTCGACAATCTCAAGCAGTCGCTCGTCCAGGGTCTCCAGCGCCAGGTGGAGAGCGAAGAGCCCGAGGAAGACGCGATGGAGCTTCTCGCCGCCGATCGCGACGTCGCCGGCGTGGCCGAGGACGCCACGATGGACGGCATCGAGGACGAAATGGAAATCGAGGACGCCGAGGAAAAGCTCGCCGGCGGCGACGCGGCGGCAGCGGTCGAAGAGTAAGACGGGGCGGGGGCCGGGTTGAACGCCGACGGCGCCACCGACACCCCTCCAGCGACGGCGGACGCCGGCCCCGCACCGGCATCCGCCGCGGGCGCCGAAGCGCCCAGGCGGGTCCGCCCGCCGATGATGCGGGCCTTCGAACTGGTCGAACGGGTCAAGGCCTACGACCCCGACGCCGACGAAGACCTGATCAATCGCGGCTACGTCTATTCCCTGAAGGTCCACGGCGCGCAGACGCGCGCGTCGGGCGACCCCTATTTCTCGCACCCGCTCGAAGTGGCGGGCATCCTGACGAGCTACCGGCTCGACACCGCGACGATCGTCACGGCGCTACTGCACGACACGGTCGAGGACACGCTCGCCAGCGTCGACGAGATCGAGCGCCTGTTCGGGCCCGAAATCGCGCGGCTGGTCGACGGCGTGACGAAGCTGTCGCGCCTGGAGCTTCAGGCGCAGTCCGACAAGGCCAAGCAGGCAGAGAATTTCCGCAAGCTGCTGCTCGCGATGTCGGAAGACATCCGCGTGCTGCTGGTCAAGCTCGCCGACCGGCTGCACAACATGCGCACGCTGGGTTTCATCCCGAAGATCGAGAAGCGCCAGCGCATCGCGCGCGAGACGATGGAGATCTACGCGCCGCTCGCCGAGCGCATCGGCATGCGCCGCATCCAGGAGGAGCTGGAGGACATCGCCTTCGGCGAGCTCAATCCCGACGCGCGCGAGTCGATCGTCCTGCGCCTGCAGCACCTTCGCGCGCGCGGCCAGGACATGGTCACGCGCATCTCCGACCAGATCGCCGCGGCGCTGAAGGAGGAGGGGATCGACGCGCAGGTCTCCGGCCGCGAGAAGACGCCGTTCTCGATCTGGCGCAAGACGCAGCGAAAGAACGTCGCGTTCGAGCAGCTTTCCGACATCATGGCCTTCCGCGTGATCGTGCCGGATACGGCCGAATGCTACCGGGCGCTGGGCACCATCCATTCGCGCTGGCCGGTCGTGCCGGGCCGCTTCAAGGACTACATCTCGGTCCAGAAGCCCAACGGCTACCGCTCGCTGCATACCGGCATCTTCGGGCCGGAACGCCAGCGCATCGAGATCCAGATACGCACGCGCGAGATGCACGAGGTCGCCGAGTTCGGCGTCGCCGCGCACTGGTCGTACAAGGAAGGCCGCCCGGCGGCCGGCGACGCGAAGGGAACGTTCCGCTGGCTTCGCGAACTTCTCGACATCCTCGAGCACGCATCCAATCCCGAGGAATTCCTCGAGCACACGAAGCTCGAGATGTACCAAGACCAGTGCTTCTGCTTCACGCCGAAGGGCGACCTGATCGCGCTGCCGCGCGGCGCCACGCCGGTCGACTTCGCCTACGCCGTCCACTCCGAGGTCGGCGACCATTGCGTGGGCGCCAAGGTCAACGGCCGCATGATGCCGCTGCGCACCGCGCTGTCGAACGGCGACCAGGTCGAGATCGTCACGTCCAAGGCGCAGGTCCCGTCGCCGACGTGGGAGCGGTTCGTCGTCACCGGCAAGGCGCGCGCGCGCATCCGCCGCTTCATCCGCGCCCAGCAGCGCCACCAGTTCCTCGATCTCGGTCGCTCGATCCTGCAGAAGGCCTTCAAGGCCGAAGGCTACGACTATGCCGACAAGTCGCTCGAAGGTGCCGTCAAGCCGCTCAAGGCCGACGACGTCGACGACCTGATCGCGATGGTAGGTGCGGGCCAGATCGGCGAGCGCGAGATCCTGGGCGCCCTGTTCCCCGAAAGCCGCCAGCAGCCCAAGCCCGCCAACGTCGTGCCGCTGCGCAAGCAGAAGCCGAAGGACGGCGGCTCGTCCCACGCGCACGTGCCGATCAAGGGACTGATTCCCGGCATGGCGATCCACTATGCCGGCTGCTGCCATCCGCTGCCCGGCGACCGCATCGTCGGCATCGTCACGACGGGCCGCGGCGTGACCGTCCACACGATCGACTGCGACACGCTGGAACAGTTCGCCGACCAGCCCGCACGCTGGCTCGACGTGGGCTGGGACGTGGACGACGGCATCGCCGGGTCCGGGTTCGTCGGCCGCGTGGCGCTGGTCGTGCGCAACGAATCCGGCAGCCTCGGTTCGCTGTCGACCGTCATCGCGAAGAGCGGCGGCAACATCACGAACCTCAAGATCGCGAACCGCACGACCGAGTTCTGGGAAATGATCATCGACATCGAAGTGCGCGACCTCAAGCACCTGACCAACGTGATCGCGGCCCTTCGCGCCACACCGGTCATCAATTCGGCGGAGCGCGCGCGCGGATGATCCTCGGTCTGGGATCCGATCTCGTCGACATAAGGCGCGTCGAGAAGACGCTCGCGCGCTTCGGCACGCGCTTCACGCACCGTCTCTACACCGAAGGCGAGCGGGCCAAGTCCGAGCGGCGTGCGAACCGCGCGGCGAGTTACGCGCGCCGTTTCGCGGCCAAGGAGGCGTGCTCGAAGGCGCTGGGCACGGGGTTCCGCCATTCGGTCTACTGGCGGGACATGGAGGTGGTGAACCTGCCCGGCGGCAAGCCGACGATGCGGCTGACCGGCGGGGCGCTCGCGCGCCTCCAGAAGATGCTGCCCCCCGGCATGCGGGCCCAGATCGACGTGAGCCTGACCGACGATCCGCCGATAGCGCAGGCCATCGTCATCATTACGGCCGTTCCGGCCACGACTTGACAGTAGGCGCGCCGCAAGCGCCTTATCCCGCCCCGAAACCGACCCGATCCCGCGAAGAACCCCATGTCGCTTCCGCCGACCACCAAGGCCCAGCCGACGAACGGCATTCTCGACGTCGTGAAGACGCTCGTCTATGCGGCGCTGATCGCGATGGGCATCCGCACGCTCGTCTTCGAGCCGTTCAACATCCCCTCGGCCTCGATGGTGCCCACGCTGCTGATCGGCGACTACCTGTTCGTGTCGAAATTCTCGTACGGCTACTCGTTCGCGTCGCTGCCGACCTACGTGACGACGCAGTTCCCGGGCCGGGCACTGGCGCGCGAACCGAAGCGCGGCGACGTCGTCGTCTTCAAGCTGCCGAAGGACGGCAAGACGGATTACATCAAGCGCCTCGTCGGCCTGCCCGGCGACCGCATCCAGGTCGTGCGCGGCATCCTGCATATCAACGGCGAAGCCGCACCGATCGAGCGGATAGAGGATTTCGTCGAGACCGAGGGCGGCTTCTCGCGCCGCGTGGCGCAGTTCGTCGAAACGCTTCCCGGCGGTCGCCAGCACCGCATCCTCAAGCTCCACAACGACGGCTATTACAACAACACGCCGGAGTTCACGGTACCCGCCGGCCACTATTTCGCGATGGGCGACCACCGCGACAATTCGCAGGACAGCCGCGATCCCAACGCCGTCGGCTTCGTGCCGTTCGAGAACCTCGTCGGCCGGGCCGAGATCCTGTTCTTCTCGACCGACGGCACGTCCAATCTCGTCCTGCCCTGGACGTGGCTCTCCGCCGCGCGCTACAGCCGCCTGCTGAACCCGATCCGCTAGGTGCGGCCATGAAGGCAGCCCACGCAAAGCTCGAAGCGGCACTCGGCCATCGCTTCGCCGATCCCGAGCTTCTCGTTGCGGCCCTGTCGCACTCCTCGCTGGGGCGGCGCGGCAACGCGCAGCGATCGGGTGCCGATTTCGAGCGGCTCGAATTCCTCGGCGACCGCGTCGTGGCGCTGGCGGTGGCCGAACTGCTGACCGAGCGCTTCCCGACCGAAGCGGAAGGCGATCTTGCCAAGCGGCACGCGTTTCTGGTGCGCGGCGAGCAGCTTGCCGGCCACGCCCGCGACCTCGGCATCGGCGAGGCGCTGACGCTGTCGACCAGCGAGAATCAGGGCGGCGGGCGCGACAATCCGGCCGTGCTTGCCGACGCGTTCGAAGCGGTCGTCGCGGCGATCCATCTCGACGGCGGGTTCGCGGTCGCGCGTGCCCTCGTGCGCCGGCTGTTCGAGCCGCTTGCGGTCGCCGAGACCGCACCGCCGCGCGAGCCGAAGACCGCGCTGCAGGAATGGGCGCAGGGCCGCGGCCTTTCGCTGCCGCGCTATCGCACGCTGTCGCGCGAAGGCCTGGCGCATGCGCCCCGTTTCACGGTCGAGGTCGCCGTCGACGGCGAGTTGCCGGAAGCGGCCGAAGGAACGTCCAAACGCGAGGCCGAGCGCACGGCCGCCGCCACACTGCTTGCGCGCCTGGAGTCGAAATGACCGGAGAGACGACACGCTGCGGCTTCGTGGCGCTGCTGGGCGCACCCAACGCGGGCAAGTCGACGCTGGTCAACCGGCTGGTTGGCACCAAGGTCGCGATCGTGTCGCCCAAGGTGCAGACGACGCGCTCGCGCGTGACCGGCATCCTGGTCGAGAGCGGCGCGCAGGCCGTGTTCCTCGACCTGCCCGGCGTGTTCGCGCCCAAGCGCCGGCTCGACCGGGCGATGGTCGACGCGGCCTGGCGCGGGGCGGAAGATGCGGACGCGCTGCTGTTCGTCGTCGACGCCAAGCGCGCGTCGCGCGGGTCGGACGACGACGAGGCGCTGATCCTCGACGGCCTGCGCGAGCGCAAGCTCAAGGCCGTGCTCGTCCTCAACAAGATCGACCTGCTCGATCCGCCCACACTGCTGACGCTCGCGAAGCGCTACGACGCGACCGGGCTGGTGTCGGAAATCTTCATGGTTTCGGCCGAGACGGGCGATGGCTGCGACACGCTCAAGGAAAAGCTGCTCGGCCGGCTTCCGGAAGGCCCGTATCTCTATCCCGAAGACGAGATCTCGGACCTGCCGGCGCGCCTGCTGGCGGCCGAGGCGACGCGCGAGCAGGTGTTTCGCCAGCTCCATCAGGAGCTGCCCTACGCCATCGCCGTCGAGACCGACAAGTTCGAAGAGCGCAAGGACGGTTCCGCGCGCATCGAGCAGACCGTCTACGTCGCGCGCGAGGGTCAGCGCAAGATCGTGATCGGCGCCAAGGGCGCCCAGATCAAGAAGATCGGCGAGATGGCGCGCGCCGAGATCGCCAGGATGCTCGACCGGCCGATCCACCTGTTCCTGCACGTGAAGGTCGCCCCCGACTGGGACGAGAAGCGCGATTTCTTCAAGGACTGGGGCCTCGAATACGACGCCTGAGGGGCAGGGGAACACGCGGAGCTGGCACGGGTTTCGCTTCGTGGGCATGATCGAAGCTACCGGCCCCGAACAGGAGAAATGCCCCGATGAAAGCCACCCGGATCGCTCTCGCCTCGCTGGCGATGCTTGGCCTCGCCGCGACGGCAGGCGCCCAGACGCCGCCCGCGCGCACCTCCACCCTCGACGCGGTCAAGGGCCGCGGCGTGCTGACCTGCGGCGTCAACACCGCGCTGCCGGGCTTCTCGGCCCCCAACGCGCAGGGGGAGTGGCGCGGCCTCGACGTGGAACTCTGTCGCGCGATCGCGGCCGCCGTCCTCGGCGATCCCGCCAAGGCCAGATTCGTGCCGACGACCGCCCAGCAGCGCTTCGTGGCGCTGCAATCGGGCGAGATCGACGTGCTGACGCGCAACGCCACGCAGACGCTGCTGCGCGACACGACGCTCGGCCTGCACATGGCGGGCGTGAATTTCTACGACGGGCAGGGCTTCATCGTGAAGCGCTCGATGAACATCTCGTCGGCAAAGCAGCTCGACGGTGCCACGGTCTGCGTGCAGCCGGGCACGACGACGGAACTGAACCTCGCCGACTATTTCCGCGCCAACCGTCTGCGCTTCACGCCGGTCGTCATCGAGCGGCTGGAAGAGAACATCGCCGCCTACGCGGCCGGTCGCTGCGACGTGTACACGACCGACGCGTCTGGTCTTGCCTCGGTCCGCTCGAACCTCGCGGTTCCGGGCGACCATGTGATCCTGCCCGAACGCGTGTCGAAGGAACCGCTGGGGCCGATGGTCCGCAAGGGCGACGACCAGTGGTTCGCCATCGTCAAGTGGACGCTGACCGCGATGATCGAAGCCGAGGAATACGGCGTCACGCAGGCCAATGTCGACGAGATGCTGAAGACGACGAACCCCGGTATCCAGCGCATGCTCGGCGTCACGCCCGGTTTCGGCAAGGCGCTCGGCCTCGACGAGAAGTGGGCCTACAACGTGATCAAGGCGGTCGGCAACTACGGCGAGAGCTACGAGCGCAATGTCGGCCCGAAGACGCCGATCGGCCTCGAACGCGGCGTCAACGATCTGTGGACCAAGGGCGGCCTGATGTACGCGCTGCCGCTGCGCTGAGAAGGACCTTCACTTCTTGAATCCGTACGCTGTGGCACCCTTGACGTTCAGGTCGACGTCGAGCCGGTGCTGCAGCGGCGGATAGGCGCGCTGGCGGCAGTTCTCGCGTTCGCATACGCGACAACCCACGCCGATTTCGACGACGTTGCCGGGCTTCTCCAGGTCGAGCCCGTCGGCGTAGACGATCTCGGACGCGCGGGTCAGCTCGCAGCCGATGCCCAGCGCATATGTGGTCGGCGGCTCGCGCCAGCCGGCGGCCGATTTGGCGACCGTGCGCGCGACGCTGAAGAACGTGGCGCCGTCGGTGAGGCGCGCCACCTGCGTGAGGATGCGCCCCGGGCTGGTGAAGGCTTCGTGCACGATCCAGCGCGGGCACGAGCCGCCGAAGCGCGAGAAATGGAAGCCCGCGGCCGAGAAGCGCTTCGACACGTTGCCCGCGATGTCGACGCGCACCAGCCACAGCGGCACGCCCTTGTCGCCGGGCCGCTGGAGCGTCGACAGGCGGTGGCAGGCCTGTTCGAAGCTGACGCCGAAATGGTGGCTCAGGAGCTCCACGTCGTAGCGCAGCCGGCGTGCGGCTTCCAGGAACGGCGCGTAGGGCATCAGCGCCGCCCCGGCGAAATAGTTGTAGAGGCCGACGCGCACCAGCGTCTCGGTCTCCTTCGAGGCGAGCTTCGCCGTCGCCACGATCATGTCGACGGGCTTGCGCGCCTCCATCTGGCCGATCTGGTAGGCGAGGTGGAAACGGCGCGACGCGCGCGGCAGGATCTCGCTGAGCTGCAGCTTCTTGGTTCGCGCGTCGTAACGGCGGACCGCACCGGCGAGCGGGCCGGGCTCGACGATCTCGACCGCGATCCCGTGCTTCGCCTTGGCGTAGTCGACGAGGCCGCGCCACGGTTCGCCGGGCGGCAGGTTCGCCTCGCGCACGACGCGCTCGGCCGCGACCTCGATCTCGTCGAAATAGTTGGTGCGGTCGTGGAAGAAGTCGCGCGCCTCCTCGGCCGGCAGCACCATCCTGCGCGTGGTGCCGCTGGGCAGGCCCAGCGTCATCGACTGCGCGTCGTCGCGCGCCAGACGATAGGCGCGGTAGAGTTCGAGGATCGCCTTGGCGGCGTTGGGGGCGGCTTCGGCGAGCGAGCGGATCTCGTCGCCGCCCACGCCGTGCGCCGCGAGTGTCGAATCCGAGAATACCTCGCGCAGGCCGCCGGCGAGCTTGCGGTCGTCGTCGTCCGACAGGTCGGTGAGCTCGACGTCGAACCGCTTGCCGAGCTTCAGCAGCAGCGAGACCGTGACCGGCCGCTGGTCGTGCTCGATGAGGTTGAGATAGCTCGCCGAAATGCCGAGCTGGTCGGCCATGCGCGCCTGCGTCAGGCCCGCCTGTTCGCGCAGGCGGCGGATCTTGTTGCCGAGCAGGGTCTTGCGCGCCATCGCCGGTCTCCGGCCGTGATTTACAAACTTTACATCGCGACGCGGAAACTTGCAAATCCGCCGACTTGTTTACGGTTTTAGACCATTTCTTGGCTGTCTGTTTCGCGGGTGCGGCGTGAAGATATTTACAGGCCGAAAGGTCGAGACCCTATTCCGCGAAGGAGATGCCCATGACCGCCGCCTGGAACACCGACCCCCGCTGGAACGGTATTGCGCGCGACTACACGCCCGAGGACGTGCGCCGTCTTGCCGGCTCGTTCCGCGTCGAGCACACGCTGGCGCGCAAGGGCGCCGAGCGGCTGTGGGACATCCTGCAGACCGAGCCCTACGTGAACACGCTGGGGGCACTCACCGGCAACCAGGCCATGCAGCAGGTCAAGGCCGGCCTGAAGGCGATCTACCTGTCGGGCTGGCAGGTGGCGGCCGACGCGAACAACGCGGGCCAGATGTATCCCGACCAGTCGCTCTATCCGGTGTCGTCGGTGCCCGACGTCGTCAAGCGCATCAACAACGCGCTGCGCCGCGCCGACCAGATCCAGACGATGGAAGGCAAGGGCGACGTCCACTGGATGGCGCCCATCGTCGCCGACGCGGAAGCCGGTTTCGGCGGCGCCCTCAACGCCTACGAGCTGATGAAGGCGATGATCGAGGCGGGGGCCGCCGGCGTCCATTTCGAGGACCAGCTCGCGTCGGAAAAGAAGTGCGGCCATCTGGGCGGCAAGGTGCTGGTGCCGATGAGCCAGCATGTGCGCACGCTCAACGCCGCACGCCTCGCGGCCGACGTGGAAGGCGTGCCGACCGTGCTGCTCGCGCGCACCGACGCGCACTCGGCCCAGCTCATCACGACCGACGTCGACGAGCGCGACCGCCCGTTCCTGACCGGCGAACGCACGCAGGAAGGCTTCTTCCGCATCAAGCAGGGCAAGGGCGTGGAGTACGCCATCGCGCGCGGGCTTGCCTATGCGCCCTATTCCGACCTGCTGTGGTGGGAAACGTCGGAACCGGATCTGGGTGAAGCGCGCGAGTTCGCGAGCGAACTGCGTCGCCAGTTTCCGGGCAAGATGCTGGCCTATAACTGCTCGCCCTCGTTCAACTGGCGCAAGAAGCTCGACCTGAAGACGATCGAGACCTTCCAGCAGCAGATCGGCGAGATGGGCTACAAGTTCCAGTTCGTCACGCTCGCCGGCTTCCACGCGCTCAACTATTCGATGTTCGAGCTGGCGCGCGGCTATTCCAGACGCGGCATGGGCGCCTATTCGGAGCTCCAGCAGGCCGAGTTCGACGCCGAGAAGAACGGCTACACCGCCACGCGCCACCAGCGCGAAGTGGGGACGGGCTATTTCGACGCGGTTGCGGTCGCGATCTCGGCCGGCAAGGCCTCGACCACGGCGATGGCCGGGTCGACCGAGCACGACCAGTTCCA
>JAEUKY010000240.1 GCA_016794005.1 Rhodospirillales bacterium | reverse complement strand
TCGACCATCCCATCGAAATGGCGCTTGCCGCCGACGCGGACACGCTCGGGCTGGCTTTCGCGATGCTTCTCGCGGGGCTGGCGGGCGGGTTCGCGCATTGCGCCGGAATGTGCGGCCCCTTCGTGGTCGCCCAGACGCTGGGGCGCGGCGACGGTCCGGGCATCGGCCGGCTGAAGGGGCTGCTACTCGCGCCCTATCATCTGGGACGGGCGACGAGCTACGTGGCGCTCGGCGCCGTCTTTGGCGCGCTCGGCGGCGCGGTCGCGTCTCTGCCGGGCTTGCGGTCGTTGCTCGCGGTCTTCCTCGTCGTGGCGGCGATCATGTTCGTCTTCCAGGCTCTGGGCCGTGCGCCGTCGACGGGCGGTACGGCGGGCGTTTGGCTCGGTGCACGCGTGCGCCCGCTGGTCGCCGATCCGACCGGCCTGCGGGGCTATGCGCTGGGCATAGCCCTCGGGTTCCTGCCGTGCGGGTTCCTTTACGGCGCGTTCGCCGCGGCGGCGGGCAGCGGCGATGCGCTGCGCGGAGCCGCCGCAATGTCGGGCTTCGTCGCCGGAACGCTGCCGGCCCTGCTCGTTGTGCAGTTCGCGGGCGCGATGGCGGCCCGGCGCTGGCGGAACGCGCTCGGGGCGCTCGCGCCGCTGCTGATGCTGTTCAACGCGGCGGCGCTGCTGATGATCGCCTGGCGGTTCGTCAGCTAGGGTCGGATATTTCGACCAGGTCCTTGTAGCAGTGCCACGTCGCGTGGCCGATCAGCGGCATCGTCACGGCGAGACCCAGGAAGAACGGCACCATCCCGAAGCCGGTGAACGCGCAGATGAGTGCGGCCCACAGCGCCATCGGCTTGAAGTTCTCGCGGACAGCGACGAACGACGTGGCGATCGCGACCCAGACGGGCGTTTCGGGCCGATCCAGCAGCATCGGGATCGACACGGCCGAGATCGCGAAGACAGCCGCCGCAAGAACGAAGCCGACGAGCGTACCGACGACGAGGAACGGCAGCGACGCCGGCGAAAAGAGCGTCATGTCGATCAGGTCCTGGAGCGTTCCGCGCGGGCTTCCGAAGAAGAGCGCGAAGATCAGCATCGCCATGCGCGTCCAGAACAGGTTCACGAGCATCAGGACGAAGCCCATATAGGCCATGTGTTCCGGGTTGGCGCGGAACGCGGACAGCGCGTCGCCCAGCGTCGGTGTCCGGCCGATTCCGATCAGTCGGCTCGCTTCGTAGAGGCCGACCGCAAGCAGCGGCGCAAGCAGAAGAAAGCCTGCGGCGAGCGGCAAAAGGAGATAAACTGACTCGGTTGCAACCAGAAAGAGGGCGATGGCGTAACTCGCCGCGACGAAAGCACCGCCATAGGCGAGGCTGACCTTCGGAGCCGCCTGCAGATCGGCCCATCCGCGCGCCAGCCAGACCCACGGACGATCCAGCGCCGCCTTGCGCACGAAGGGCGTCGGCCCTCTAAATACCGGTACGGCTTGGGTCATTCGGATCTCCTGAGGCGGCCAATTTGTCGCATCGATCCTGCAGCCGACGCCTTGATATGCATCAATGTCGGCGTCGGGCGCGCATGGTCATAGTGCACCGCAGTAATTCGAGTCCGCCGCAAGTCTAGAACACGAAGGGGGTCCCATGGCATCCGTTTCTGCCGCCGCCGGCAGCGCCTATGCGTCCGACGCATCCGCGAGCGCGCAAGCCATTCCGCAGTACGACGACGATGTCGTCCGCGCCGGGTTGATCGCGACGATCTTCTGGGGCGTGGTCGGATTCCTGATGGGGAACGTGATCGCTTCCCAGCTCGCGTTTCCGGTCATGAACCTGGGGCTCGAGTGGACGTCGTTCGGCCGGCTGCGTCCGGTCCACACCTCGGCGGTGATCTTCGCGTTCGGCGGAAACGCGATGATCGCGGCGTCGTTCTACATCGTGCAGCGGACGTGCCGGACGAACCTGTTCCTCGGGTCGCTCGGCGCCTGGTGCGTGTTCTGGGGCTACCAGCTCTTCATCGTGCTTGCCGCACTCGGCTACGTGCTCGGTATCACGTCGGGCAAGGAGTACGCCGAACCGGAATGGTTCGTCGATCTCTGGCTGACGATCGTGTGGGTGCTCTATCTGGTCGTCTTCGCCGGCACGCTCGTCAAGCGGCGCGAGGAGCACATCTACGTCGCGAACTGGTTCATCCTTTCCTTCATCATCACGGTCGCGATGCTGCATCTCGGCAACAACGTGCAGGTGCCGGTGTCGTGGACGGGATGGAAGAGCTACACGGTTCCCGGCGGCGTGCAGGACGCGATGATCCAGTGGTGGTACGGCCACAACGCGGTCGGCTTCTTCCTGACCGCGGCGTTCCTCGGGATGATGTACTATTTCATTCCCAAGGCGGCGGGCCGGCCGGTCTATTCCTACCGGCTTTCGATCGTGCATTTCTGGTCGCTGGTCTTCCTCTATATCTGGGCGGGTCCGCACCACCTCCACTACACGTCGCTGCCCGACTGGGCGCAGACGCTGGGCATGACGTTCTCGGTCATGCTGTGGATGCCGTCCTGGGGCGGCATGATCAACGGCCTGATGACGCTTTCCGGCGCCTGGGACAAGCTGCGCACCGACGCGTCGCTGCGCTTCTCGGTCACCGCCGTCGCCTTCTACGGCATGTCGACCTTCGAAGGGCCGATGATGTCGATCAAGGCGGTCAACGCGCTGTCGCACTATACCGACTGGACCGTGGGCCACGTGCATTCCGGCGCCATGGGTTGGGTCGGGTTCATCACGTTCGGCATGCTCTACTGGATGGTGCCGCAGCTGTGGAAGCGCGAGGGCCTGTGGTCGCAGCGGCTGGTCGCGTGGCATTTCTGGATCGCCACGCTCGGCATCGTCCTCTACATCACGTCGATGTGGGTGTCGGGCATCATGCAGGGCCTGATGTGGCGCGCCTACGACGAGTACGGGTTCCTCCAGTATTCGTTCGGCGAGACGGTCGACGCGATGCATCCGTTCTACGTCATCCGGCTGCTCGGCGGACTGTTCTATCTCGCCGGCGCGGTCATCATGGCCGTCAATCTATGGAAAACCATCACGTCGACAGCGCCTGCGCGCAGCAGCGCCGCCGTCGCGACCGCTTGAGGGGAGGGGCGGAGCATGTCCTTCAGTCACGCAATTCTCGAAAAGAACGTCGTCCTGCTGGCCGTCTGCACGCTGATCACGGTGGCGATCGGCGGCCTCGTCCAGATCGTTCCGCTGTTCACGATCGAACAGACGATCGAACGCGTCGAAGGGGTACGCCCCTATTCGCCGCTCGAACTGGCGGGCCGGAACATCTATGTCCGCGAGGGCTGCTACAACTGCCACAGCCAGCAGATCCGCCCCTTCCGGGACGAGATCGAGCGCTACGGGCATTACAGCCTCGCCGCGGAATCGATGTACGACCACCCGTTCCAGTGGGGTTCGAAGCGCAGCGGACCGGACCTCGCGCGCGTCGGCGGCAAGTACTCCGACGACTGGCACGTCGCCCACATGATCGACCCGCGCGCCGTCGTGCCGGAATCGATCATGCCGGCCTACGCGTTCATGGCGACGCGTCCGCTCGACTATTCCGACATCCAGGCGCACCTGAAAACCCTGAAGCTGATCGGCGTTCCCTATACCGACGAGATGATCGCGAACGCCAAGGCCGACCTCGAGGCGCAGAAGGACCCGGAAGGCGACACGGCCGGGCTGACGGCGCGCTATCCCAAGGCCGTCGTCTCGAACTTCGGCGGCACGCCCGGCAAGGTCACCGAACTCGACGCGATGGTCGCCTATCTGCAGATGCTCGGCACGCTCGTCGACTTCCGCAACGTGAAACCCGAACAGCTTCGCCAGTGACGGAGACGGCGCCATGGATCCCATGAAACTGAGCCAGATCCTCGGGACGTTATCGACCGTCTGGTTCTTCCTGTTCTTCGTCGGAATGCTGCTCTGGGTCTTCTGGCCGTCGCGCAAGCGGCACATGGACCATCAGTCCCGGATTCCGCTGCAGGACGACGAACGCTGAACGAGGCCCCCAGGGGGAGCGCATAGACATGCCGACGAAGATCGAGAAGGACGCCGTCACAGGGACCGAAACCACCGGACACGAGTGGGACGGCATCAAGGAACTGAACACGCCGCTGCCGAAATGGTGGCTCTACAGCTATTACGCGACGATCCTCTGGTCGATCGCGTACTTCGTCCTCTATCCGGCCTGGCCGTCGCTTTCCGGGCACACGCCCGGCGTGCTCGGCTGGACGATGCGCGGCGAGATCGCCGCGGAGATGGAGGCGGCAAAGGCCGCACAGGGGCCGATGCTCCGGCGTATCGCCGCAAGCTCGCTCGACGATATCCGCAAGTCGACGGACCTGCAGGCCTACGCGATGGCGGGCGGCCGCTCGGCCTTCGGCGTCCAGTGCGCGCCGTGCCACGGCGCGGGCGGTGCCGGAGCGAAGGGGTTCCCGAACCTCGTCGACGACAGCTGGATCTGGGGCGGAACGCTCGACGACATCTACACGACGATCCAGTTCGGCATCCGCAACGCGAACGACAAGTCGCGCCTGTCGCAGATGCCGCGCTTCGGTGTTGACGGCATGCTGACCGCCGCCCAGATCGACGACGTCGCCGAGTACGTCCTGTCGCTGTCGCGCCGCTCGCGCGATGCGGGCGCCGCGAAGCGGGGCGAGGCCGTGTATGCCGAGAACTGCGTGGCCTGCCACCAGGAAGGCGGCAAGGGCAACCCGGAGATGGGGGCGCCGAACCTCGCGGCGAACATCTGGACGTTCGGCGGCGACAAGGCGACGATCGTGGAATCGGTGCGCAACGCGCGCGCGGGTTCGATGCCGGCATGGATCGACCGTCTCGACGACGCGACGATCAAGATGCTGGCCGTCTACGTCCACGCGCTGGGCGGCGGCAAGTAAGGGATCCCGGCGATGGATGGCGGATCGACGAGCGAGACGCGCGTGCCGCCATCCGTCGCCGTGGACGAAGCCGTCTCGACGAAGGTCCAGATAGCGGCGCAGCCGCTTTACGCTTCGCGCATCAAGGTCCATCCGAAGTCGGTTTCCGGTTTCTACCGGACGATCAAGTGGGCGGTACTCGGCTTCTGCCTGTCGGTCTACTATCTGGCGCCGTGGCTGCGCTGGGATCGCGGTCCGAACGCGCCGGATCAGGCGATCCTGATCGATATGCCCGGCCGCAAGGCCTATTTCTTCATGATCGAGATCTGGCCGCAGGAAGTCTATTTCCTGACCGGGCTTCTCGTGATCGCCGCGATCGTGCTGTTCCTCGTCACGTCGCTGTTCGGGCGCCTGTGGTGCGGCTATGCCTGCCCGCAGACGGTGTGGACCGACCTGTTCATGCTGGTCGAGCGCTGGATCGAGGGCGACCGCAACGCGCGCATCAAGCTCGATGCCGCACCGAACAGCGTCTCGAAGATCGCCAAACGCACGGCCAAGCACGCGAGCTGGCTCGCCATCGCGGCGGCGACCGGCGGCGCATGGGTACTCTATTTCGGCGACGCGCCGACATTGATCGGCGAGATATTCACCGGCCGGGCGAGCGTCACGGAGTATTTCTTCATCGGCCTGTTCACGGCGACGACGTACACCCTGGCAGGCCTCGCGCGCGAGCAGGTCTGCACCTACATGTGCCCGTGGCCGCGGTTCCAGAGCGCCATGCTCGACGACCAGTCCTATGTCGTCACCTACGAGGCGTGGCGCGGCGAGCCGCGCGGAAAGCTCGCGAAGAAGGCCGAGGGCGCCGATCCCTGGGCCGGGCGCGGCGACTGCGTGGACTGCAACTCGTGCGTGGCGACATGCCCGACCGGCATCGACATCCGCGACGGCCAGCAGCTCGAATGCATCGGCTGCGGACTTTGCGTGGACGCCTGCGATGCCGTCATGGCGAAGGTCAACCGTCCGCTCGGCCTGATCCGTTTCGATACGCTGGCCAACCAGCAGGCGCGCGCCTGCGGCGCGCCGGCCACGCACAAGTTCGTCCGCCCGCGCACGATCCTTTACGCATCGGTGCTTGCGGTCGTCGGCTCGGTCATGCTTGCGGCGCTGCTTCTGCGCACGACCGTCGAGATGAACGTCCTTCGCGACCGCAATCCCCTGTTCTCGACGCTCGTCGACGGGCGCATCCGGAACGCCTACACGATCCATGTCCTCAACAAGACCCACGCGGAGCAGGTCTACACGCTGCGCGCCGCCGGCGTGCCCGGCGCCGTGCTGACGGCGATCGGCGACGACACGCCCGGCGACACGCTGCGGATCGTCGCAAAGCCGGATTCCGTCGCGAACAGCCGGATCTTCGTAACGGCACCGCTGGCCGGGCTGCGCGGCGACGCGTCGACGAAAATCGAATTCAGGCTCGACGGCGCGTCGGGCGGCGGCCGCGCCGAATACCGTTCCGTCTTCCTGGCCCCCGGACGATGAAAGAGAGATCGACGATGTTTCCCCCGTTCGCCGACAAGTCGTTCCGCGACCGCTGGCTCTGGGTCGTGTTCCCGCTGATGTTCCTGGTCGTGATGGCCGCGAACGGGGCGCTGGTCTATTTCGCGCTGTCGAGCTGGCCGGGTCTCGCCTACGAGAACGCGTCCGAGCGCGGCCGGAAGTTCAATCAGGTTCTCGCCGAGGAAGAAAAGGAAAGCGCCCTCGGCTGGCGCTTCGAGATCGGCTACGCGGACGGTCGGGTCGTCGTCGCGGCGCTCGACAGGGCCGGCCAGCCGCTGACCGATCTCGAGCTTGCCGGAACGCTCGTCCGCCCCCTCGGTGGCGTTGCGAACCGGCCCCTGACCTTTCGCCCGGCCGGGCCGGGGCGTTACGAGACGCCGGCGGACCTGCCGCTGAAAGGTCAATGGGAGGTCCGCCTGCTGGCCCAACGCATGGGCGAACGCGTGCACGATGCGGCGCGCTTCATGGCGCGCTAGTCCGGACCATGGCGCCCTTCGACGGAACACAGGGCAGGGCGGGGTGTGCGCATTGCGCGCTGCCGGTCGCCGACGGCGCGCGCTTCTGCTGCACCGGCTGCGAGGCCGCCTATGCCGCCGTGGAAGGGCTCGGGCTCGATGCCTTCTATGCGCGCCGCCGCCTCGGCGACGGGGCCCGCAACCTCAAGCCGGAGGAACACGTCGCGTTCGACTATGCCGGCCGGACCCGCATCGATGCGGACGGCAATGCCGAACTGCATCTGATGGTCGAAGGCCTGACGTGCGCGGCATGCGTCTGGCTGATCGAGAGCGTCTACGCCCGCGAGCCGGACGTTCGCGACGCGCGCGTGAACCTGTCGACCGGCCGCCTCGTCCTGAAATGGAAGGGGAGTGCCGATCGGGCGACGTCGCTGGCCGAGCTCGTCGCGCGGCTCGGGTTCAAGCTCGTCCCATTCGATCCGTCCTGTCTCGACGACGCGCATGCGCGCGAAGAGAAGGACCTGCTGCGCGCCACCGGGGTGGCAGGGTTCGCCGCCGGCAACGTGATGATGCTGTCCGTCGCCGTCTGGGTCGGCGTCGATATGGGGCCGGCGACGAAGGACCTGCTGCACTGGGTTTCGGCGTTGATCGGCCTGCCGTGCATCTTCTATGCGGGCCTGCCGTTTTACCGTTCCGCCGCCACGGCGTTGCGGGCCGGTCGTCTCAACATGGACGTGCCGATCGCCGTCGGGGTGACGATGACGGCCGCGATGAGCCTCTCCGAGACGATCCGCGGCGGGCCGTATGCCTATTTCGACGCGGCGCTCACGCTGCTGTTCTTCCTGCTTGCCGGCCGCTATCTGGACCGCCGCGCGCGCGGCCGCGCGCGCGCCAGCGCGGCGCATCTGATCGCGCTTTCGGCGCGCCCGGTGACGGTGGCGGCGTCCGACGGCACGCTTCGCAGCGTATCGGCCGATGCGGTGAAGGCGGGCGAAATCGTCCTTGCGGCTTCCGGCGAGCGGATCGGTGTCGACGGCCGGGTCGTGGACGGCGTGTCGGCCGTCGACGAATCGGTCGTGACCGGCGAGACGCTGCCGCGCGACGTCGCCCCCGGCGCGCGCGTCTATGCGGGCATGGTCAATCTGGGGCCGGCCCTGCGCATCGAGACGACGGCGACGGGCGAGCGCACCCTGCTTGCCGAGATCGTCCGCCTCGTCGAAGCGGCCGAGCACGGCCGTTCGCGCTTCGTCGCGATCGCCGAGCGCGTGACGCGTCTCTATGCGCCGGTCGTCCATGTCACCGCGCTGGCGACCTTCCTCGGCTGGTTCTTCCTCGCGGGCGCCCCGTGGCAGGTCGCACTGCTTTATGCCGTTGCCACCCTCATCATCACGTGTCCGTGCGCGCTCGGGCTTGCGGTTCCTTCGGTGCAGACGATCGCGTCGGGGCGGCTAATGCGCGGCGGCATCCTTCTCAAGAACGCGACGGCGCTCGAGCGTCTTGCCGAGATCGACACCGTCGTATTCGACAAGACCGGGACGCTGACGTCGGGCAGGCCGACCCTGCGCGACGAACCGGGGCGGGTGCCGGGCGACCTGCGGCTCGCGGCGTCGATCGCGGCCAGTTCGCGCCATCCGCTGGCGCGCGCACTCTGCCGGGCCCACCCGGAGTTTCGCGCAGTCGAAGGTGTCGTGGAGACGCCCGGCGCGGGGTTGGAATGGAACGGCATCCGGCTCGGTTCGCGCGCGTTCTGCGGGATCTCCGGAGAAGGTGCTGCGGTCGGTCCGGAAATCTGGCTTGCGGAGCCCGGCGGCCGTAGAACGCGCTTCGCCTTCGACGACGTGCCACGCGCCGACGCGGCCGACGCGGTCGCGGCGCTGAAGGCGCGGGGCATTGCCGTCGAACTTCTTTCGGGCGACAGGGCGGAGATCGTCGCGGCGATGGCGGGGCAGGTCGGCATTGCGACGTTCCACGGCGGCGTGTCGCCGGCCGAAAAGACCGCGCGGCTGGCCGCGCTCGCTGCGGCGGGCAGGCGGGTGCTGATGGTTGGCGACGGCCTCAACGATGCGCCGGCGCTCGCGGCGGCGCACGCGTCCCTGTCGCCGGCAAGCGGCGCCGACGTGGCGCAGGTCGCCGCCGACGCGGTGTTCCAGGGAAGCCGGCTGGGTGCCGCGGTGGAACTTCTCGACGTCGCCGCGCGGGCGAAGATCCTGATTCGCCAGAACATCGTCATGTCGATCGTGTACAATGCGCTTGCGGTTCCGCTCGCCGTACTCGGCATGGTCACGCCGCCGATCGCGGCCGCACTGATGTCGAGTTCGTCCATCGTGGTGGTCGCGAACGCGCTGCGCCTGTCGCGCGGAAAGGAAACCCGATGGATTCGCTGATCGTCCTGATTCCGGTCTCGCTGTTCTTCGCGGTCGCGGCCCTTGTCGCCTTCCTCTGGTCGCTGCGCAGCGGCCAGTACGAGGACATGGAAGGCGCCGCCGGACGGATCCTGTTCGACGACGACCGGCCGAAGCCGCCCAAGCAGTGACCTAGCGGACGGTTCCGGCGACGATCGCGCGCGCGTCGTCGACCGTCGCGGCATATCGGATCGCCGGTTCGCGCAGCCCTGCCTTCAGCAGGTTCCTGCGCACGGCAGGACGGGCGCCGGCGATCACGAATATCGTGCCGTCCGCGATCAGCTTCTCCGCGAAACGCTCCAGGCTTTTCGCTGCGGTCGCATCGACGAGGGGCACGTTGTCGAAATCGAGGATGAAGGCGCGCGGCATGCGACCGATCCGTTCGAGCGTCGCGATCACGCTAGCGGTCGCGCCGAAGAAAAAGGCGCCGCTGATCCGGTAGACGACGACATCGGGATCGAGGGCGCTTGCACCCGGATAGGGCATGCGCGCGCCGGCCGGGCCGTCGGCCTCGTCCTTGGCGACCAGCGGCTTTCCGCCGTCGACCTCGATCGCTTCGGCCATCCGGTGCAGGAACAGGAAGGCGCCGAGCGTGACGCCGACGGCGATGCCCGTGGTCAGGTCTTCGAACACCGTCAGCAGGAACGTCGCGAGCAGGACAAGCGCGTCGCCGGGCGAGGCGCGCAGCAGGGCGCTGAACTCCTCGCGCTCGGCCATGTTCCACGAGACGATCGCGAGAACGGCGCCGAGGGCCGCAAGCGGCACGTAGGCCGCGAGCGGAGCCGCGAACAGGATGAAAAGCAGGATGTAGAGCGCGTGCAGGATTCCCGAAACCGGTCCGCGCGCGCCGGCCCGGACGTTCGTCGCCGTGCGCGCGATGGTCCCCGTCACCGGCATGCCGCCGAACACGACCGCGGCGACGTTGGCACCGCCCTGCGCCACCAGTTCGCAGTTCGACCTGTGCCGGCGGCCGGTCATTCCGTCGGCGACGAGGGCGGAGAGCAGGGACTCGATCGAACCGAGGAAGGCGATGGCGAGCGCGTCCGGCAGGACCGCGCGGACCTTGGCGAGACTTACTTCCGGGAGGGAAGGTGCGGGCAGCCTGTCGGGGATGCCGCCGAAGCGCGTTCCGATGGTCGCGACGTCGAGACCGAGAAGCAGCGCGACGAGCGCCGAGAGCGCCACGGCGATCAGCAGGCCCGGCCATGTCGGCCTGAAACGGCGCAGCAGGAGGATCGTCGCGAGGGCGAGGGCGGCGATCCCCATCGTCTGCCAGCGGAACGTCGGCAACGCCGCCCAGATCGCGGCGAGCTTCGGCAGCAGGGCCGCCGGCTCGCCCTGGATGTCGAGGCCCAGCAGTTCGCGGATCTGGCTCGCGAAGATGATGACGGCAATGCCGGACGTGAATCCGACCGTGACGGGGTAGGGGATGTACTTGATGTAGGTGCCAAGGCGCAGGAACCCGACAGCCAGCATGACGATGCCGGCGATCAGCGTGGCGAGGACGAGCCCATCGTAGCCGTGGCGCTCGACGACCGAGGCGACCAGCACGATGAAGGCGCCTGCGGGCCCGCCGATCTGGAAGCGGCTCCCGCCGAACACCGAAATGAGGAAACCGCCGACGATGGCCGTGAAAAGCCCGCGGTCCGGCGAAAGCCCCGACGCGATCGCGATCGCCATGCAGAGCGGTACGGCGACGATGGCGACCGTCAGGCCGGCGACGGCATCGTCCTTCAGCGCGCGGGCGTCGTAGCCTTCGCGCAGGACGGTGACCAGCTTTGGGGTGAACATCTCCGCGAAGCTCGGTCGCGATGCGGGCGATGCGTCGCGCATCGGATCTCGTTCCTTCGGGGAAATTAACAAACCAAGTATGTGATTTTTACCGACATCCATTGCCGCTTCAAGAACTGGACCGGACTTGCGGCAATTGGTCCGGCTAGGCAGCCAATTGATAATTTTATTACGAGAAATCAGATATCCGTATGGATTGTACTGAATAAGTAGTAAAGTTACGCAAACGAGAGGCGGGCAGATGGCGCAGATCATTCCGGTGGCGGCATTCGACTACGTGGTATTCGGCGGGACAGGCGACCTTGCGACGCGCAAGTTGCTGCCTGCCCTGTTCCATCGCGAGCTCGACGGGCAGATCCCGAAGGACGCCCGGATTTTCGCAATCTCGCGCCGCGCCTACGACGATGCCGCCTATCTCGCGTTCGTCGAAGCCCAGGTCCGCCGCCATCTCGGCCCCGATGCGCCAGACCCGGCCGCCTGGGCGCGCTTCTGCGCTCGCCTGCACCACGTGACGCTCGATGCCGAGGCGGACACGGGCTGGGACAGGCTCGTCGCCGCGCTCGGCCCGGCGGGTTCGCGCGTGCGCGTCTTCTATCTCGCGACGTCGCCGCAGTTCTACGGGCCGATCGCGCGCCGACTGGGCGCCGCCGGCCTCGCGCGCGACGGTGCGCGTCTCGTCGTCGAGAAACCCATCGGCAGCGATCTTGCCAGCGCCCAGCGCATCAACGACGAAATCGGCGCCGTCTTCGACGAGATGCACATTTACCGCATCGACCACTATCTCGGGAAAGAGGCGGTCCAGAACCTGCTGGCGCTGCGCTTCGCCAACTCGCTGTTCGAGCCGCTGTGGAACTCGATGTGGATCGACCATGTGCAGATCACGGTCGCCGAGACCGTCGGCCTC
>JAEUKY010000227.1 GCA_016794005.1 Rhodospirillales bacterium | reverse complement strand
GATCCGGGCCCGCTCGCCGGCGTGCCGGTCGGCATCAAGGACGTGCACGCGACGGCGGGCATCCTCACCACCTACGGCTCGCCGACGATGGCCGACAACGTGCCGACCGAGGACGCGGCCGTCGTGACGAAGATCAAAGAGGCCGGCGGCATCGTCGTGGGCAAGACGAACACGCCGGAATTCGCGGCGGGTGCGAACACCTACAACGACGTGTTCGGACCCACGCGCAATCCGTGGGACCTGCGCATGTCGGCCTCGGGCTCGACCGGCGGCGGGGCGGCCGCACTCGCCTCGCGCATGGTCGCACTCGCCGACGGATCGGATCTGGGCGGCAGCCTGCGCACGCCGGCGTCGTTCTGCGGCGTGGTCGGCTTCCGGCCCACGCCCGGGCTGGTTCCCATCCATTCGCCCAACAAGCCGTTCGACGCGCTCGCGGTCGCGGGGCCCATGGCGCGCGACGTGGAAGACTGCGCGCTGTTCCTGTCGGCCATCGCAGGCCCCAGTGCCCGCGATCCGCGCGGCTTTTCCGTCGCCGGGCGCGATTTCGTGGCGGCGGCCAACGCGCCGCTGGAAGGCAAGCGCATCGCCTACGTGTCCGACATCGCGCGCATCGGCGTGGAAAGCGAGATCGACGCGATCTGCCGGGCCGCCACCTACCAGCTCGGCACGTGGGGGGCGACGGTCGAGGAATTCGAGCTCGATCTTTCCTTCGCGCGCGAGGCGTTCCTGCAGCTGCGCGGCCAGTGGATGGTGCAGTCGCATCTGGAGCGCCTGCACCTGGTCGACCGTTTCAACCCGAACCTGTCGGGCAACATCCGCAAGGGGCTGGCGCAGGGCCCCATCGACATCGCGAAGGGCGAGCATTCGCGCGCCGCGCTCGTGCAGCGCTGGGCCGACGTGTTCGAGAAGTACGACGCCGTATGCTGCCCGTGCGCGCCCGTCTCGCCCTTCCCGGTCGAGCAGAACTATCCCGAGACGATCGACGGCAGGAAGATGTCGAGCTACATCGACTGGGTCGCGCCCACGTTCCTCGTCACGATGGCCGCGTTGCCGGCGATCTCGGTGCCGTGCGGCCTGACGGCGGCGAAGCTTCCCGTGGGCCTGCAGATCGTGGCCCCGCGCCACGGCGAGGAAACGGTGCTGTCGCTGGCGCGCGGCGTGGAACGGATGCGTCCGATCGGCGTCGCGCCGTCACACGGCGGCTGAGCGGGACAGCACCCAGCGCGCGTAGAGCACCTGAAGGGCGAACGGGGCGAGGATCGCGAGCCCGACGCTCGAATCGATACACAGCGCGGCACTTCCCTGGATCGCCGTCATCGCGGCGAGCAGGGCCGCGACCTTGCCGTGCGGGAAGCCCGCCTGGTTGAGGCGCTGGTAGAGATGCGTGCGGTGGGCGGCGAACACGTTCTCGCCCGCCGCCAGCCGGCGCGACGCCGTCAGGATCGTGTCGAACAGGAAATGCATCAGCACGATGGGGACGAGCCAGACGAGCCTGCCGTCGGTCGTGGCCCCGGCCGCGAACACGCCGAGGCCCGCGAACGCGAAGCCGAGGAACTGCGAGCCGACGTCGCCCATGAACACGCGCGCGGGCGGCAGGTTGAGCGCCAGGAAGCCCGCGCACGCGGCGGCCAGCACGAAGGCGAGGGCGGCGAGCGCCTCGACGCCGGCCAGAAGGAACGCGAGCCCGAGGAAGATCGCCGCGACGGTTCCCGTCGCCCCGGCAAGCGCGTCGAGACCGTCCATGAAGTTGTAGGCGTTGGTCAGGCCGACGAACCACAGGAAGGTCAGTGCCGGGCCGAACGCGCCCAGTTCGACCGCCCCGTAGCCGGGGATATAGAGCCGCTCGATGATCGCCCCGCCGCCGATGGCGACGAATGCGGCCAGGAACTGCGCCCCGAACTTGATCGCGGCTCCCTGCGGGCGCGCGTCGTCGGCAAGGCCGGCGAGCGCCGCGATCGTCGCCCCGGCCGCGACCGGGGCGGCGACCGGCATGCCCGACGCGACCAGCCAGCCGCCGGCGAGCGTGCCCAGCACGAGCCCGATCCCGCCGCCGCGCGGCGTGGGCAGCTTGTGCGACGAGCGCGCATTGGGCCGGTCGACGAGCAGGCGGCTCTGCGCCATCGCGAAGGCGCCCGCCGCCGCGACCAGAAGGGCCACGGGCAGGGCAGGTAGGAGGGAGTCGGGCGACATTCCCCTTGCTAGCCTGCCGGGCCGGGGCCGATCAACCGATCCGCAACGTCCTTGCCTAGGCCGGCGCCGGATGCCTAATCTTTGGGCGACGGGCGCCAAAGCCCGCGAAGCGTCAAAGGGTTAACGATCCCGACGGTCTGGAATGCGGGTTGCATCGCCCGGTCCGGCGAAGCAAAGGCGGAAAAGCGATGAGCAAGGACAAGATGATCGTCTACGGCACCCCGGTCGCGACCGTGGTCGGCATGTTCCTGCTCTGGGAGATCGCCTGCGTCGGCTTCAATATCCCGGTCTTCATCCTGCCCCGGCCCAGCGTGATCTACGACACGCTGATCCAGCGCTGGGGCCCGATCTGGCACAACGCGCTTTTCACGCTGGCGACCACGCTGGGCGGCTTCGCGCTCGCGGTCGTCGTGGGGCTCTTCACGGGTCTCGCCATCGGCGCCTCGCGCGTCGTCTATGCGGGGCTCTATCCGGTGCTGATCGGCTTCAACTCGATCCCGAAGGTCGCGGTCGTTCCCGTGCTCGTCATCTGGTTCGGCATCGGGGCGGTTCCCGCCGTGCTGACCGCGTTCATGATCGCGTTCCTGCCCATCGCGGTGAACGTCGCCACGGGCCTCGCCACCATCGAACCGGAAATGCGCGACGTGCTGCGCTCGCTGGGGGCGCGCAAGACGCAGATCCTGTGGAAGGTCGGCATCCCGCGCTCGCTGCCCTATTTCTTCGCCTCGCTGAAGGTGGCGATCACGCTGGCCTTCGTGGGCTCGGTCGTCGCCGAGACGGTCGCCTCGAACGAGGGCATCGGCTACCTGATGATCGCCGCGTCCTCGCGCTTCGACGTGCCGCTGGTGTTCGCGGGCCTCCTCGTGATCGCGCTGATGGGCGTGGTCATGTACGGCATCACGGTCATCATGGAGCAGCATTTCACGGGCTGGGCGACGCGCGGGCAGGAAGGCTCGACCTAAAACCTTGCGCGACGGACGCGATTCGTCGTAACGCCAGCTTTCCGTCTCACTGGAAAGGTGGCTCGCCCATGTCGATCAAGTACATCAACCCCGGCCCGCGCATGAGTGCCGGCACGGTCCACGGCTCGACCGTCTATCTCGCCGGCCAGGTCGCCGACGATCCGGTTCCCGACGCCAAGAAGCAGACCGCGCAGATCCTCGCGAAGATCGACGAACTGCTGAAGCAGGCGGGCACCGACAAGACGAAGATCCTGTCGGCCAACATCTGGCTGTCCGACATCCGCTATTTCCCCGACATGAACTCGGTCTGGGACGCGTGGGTCGCCAAGGGTCACACGCCCGCGCGCGCTACCGTCGAAGCCAAGCTCGCCGGCCCGCAGTACTGGGTCGAGATCATGGTCGTCGCGGCCGTCTGACCGCGCACGGCAAGCAGCTGGGCCGCGGTCGCGATGGCGATCGCGTGCGGATGCTTGTCGCCGATACCCGCGATGCCGACCGGGCACACCAGTGCGCCGGTCGGTACGCCCTTCGCCGCAAGGCGCGCCTCGAAGCGCGCGCGCTTGCTGGCCGATCCGATCAGTCCGACATAGGCAAGATCGCCGCGCCGCAGCAGCCGCTCGACCAGCAGAAGGTCGAGATCGTGGCTGTGCGTCATCACCAGCGCCATGGCGCCGGGCGGCACGTCGCGCACCGCGTCTTCCGGGCACGGCTCGACCTGCTTGGTCGCGTTGACGGGCAGGGCGGAGGGGAACTCGCCCTCGCGGCTGTCGACCAGCACGACCTTCGCCGGCAGCCCGGCGAGATGGTGGACGAGGGCGCGGCCGACATGTCCC
>JAEUKY010000217.1 GCA_016794005.1 Rhodospirillales bacterium | reverse complement strand
GCAAGCGGCGGCGGCGGCGGGAACGCGCGCACGCTCAGGGCCGCGTCTGCCCGGCGCCGCGCACGACGTATTTATACGTCGTGAGCTGTTCGGCACCGACAGGTCCGCGCGGCGGCAGGCGTCCGGTCGAGATGCCGATCTCGGCGCCGAAGCCGAACTCGGCGCCGTCGGCGTACTGCGTCGACGCGTTGTGCAGAACGATCGCGGAATCGACGCGCGCGAGAAACGCCTCGGCCGCCGCCGGATCGCCAGCGACGATCGCGTCGGTGTGGTGCGAACCGTAGGCGTTGACGTGGTCGATGGCGGCGTCGATCCCGTCGACGATCTTCACGGCGAGAATCGCGTCGAGATATTCGGTCGTCCAGTCGGCCTCGACGGCCGGGACGACGCGCCGGTCGAGCTTCTGCACGTCGCCGTCGCCGCGGATCTCGCAGCCGGCCGCGAACAGGTCTTCGAGGATCGCGGGCAGGTGCGTGGGCGCCGCCGCCCGGTCGACCAGCAGCGTCTCGGTGGCACCGCACACCGACACGCGGCGCATCTTCGCGTTCATCGTCACCTTGCGCGCCATCTCGATATCGGCCGATTCGTGGATGTAGGTGTGGCAGAGCCCTTCCAGATGCGCGATGACCGGGATGCGCGATTCCTTCATCACGCGCTCGATCAGCGAGCGTCCGCCGCGCGGCACGATCGTGTCGACATGCTGGTGCATCGCCAGCAGATGGCCGACCGCCGCGCGTTCGCGCGTGGGGATCAGCTGGATCGCGTCTTCGGGCAGGTCGTTGGCGGCGAGCGCGCCGCGCATCGCCGCGACGATCACCTGCGAGGAAAGGAAGCTCTCCTGACCGCCGCGCAGGATCGCGGCGTTCCCGGACTTGATGCAGAGCGCGCCCGCATCCGCCGTCACGTTGGGGCGCGCTTCGTAGATGATCCCGATCACGCCGATGGGAACCGCCACACGGCTGATCAGCAGGCCGTTGGGCCGCGTCCAGCCCTGCAGGATCGAGCCGACCGGATCGGGAAGGGCCGCGACGTCTTCGAGCCCGCGCGCGATCGCGTCGATGCGCTTGGGATCGAGACGCGTGCGGTCGACCATCGCGGCCGAATTTCCGGAATCGACGGCGAAGGCGACGTCGGCGGCGTTCGCGTCGAGCAGGTCCTGCGTGGCCGCGCGCAGGCGGTCGGCGGCGACGCGCAGGGCCGCACTCTTGCGCTTGGCCGGTGCCACGGCGAGCAGACGGGCGGCGGCGCGGGCACGCACGCCCATCGCCTCGATCGCGGCCTTGAGTTCGTCTGCGGCGGTCGTGTCCGTCATTGCGGCGGCCTTGGTCGCGTTGCGTTCCATCCTACCCCGTCCTTCGCGATCCGGCGATCACGTCGCGTTCGCCATCGCGAGATCGTCGCGATGGATGATTTCGTCGCGGCCGCGATAGCCGAGAATCTCTTCGATCTCGGACGACCGGCGGCCCATGATGCGCTGGATGTCGGCCGCACCGTAGGCGCTGAGACCACGGGCGATCTCGCGGCCTTCCCGGTCGCGCACGCGGATCGCGTCGCCGCGCTCGAAGCTGCCTTCGACGGCGACGATTCCGGCCGGCAGCAGGCTGCGCCCCTGGCCCAGCGCCTTGCGCGCCCCGTCGTCGATGACGACCGCACCGGCCGGCTCGACCGTGCCGGCGATCCAGCGCTTGCGCGCCGAAGCGGGGCTGCCCTGCGGCACGAACCACGTGCAGCGCGCACCCGCCTCGACCGCGCCGAGCGGGCGTTCGGGCTTGCCCGACGCGATCGCCATGCGGCAACCGGCGGCAAGTGCGATGCGCGCGGCACCCAGCTTCGTCACCATGCCGCCCGACGAATAGCCGGGCCGCGCCTCGCCGGCCATCGCGAGGATCTCGGGAGAAAGCTCTTTCACTTCGGCGAGATGGCGCGCCGAGGGATCGGAATGCGGATCGGCCGTGTAGAGGCCGTCGATGTCGGACAGCAGGACCAGCGTGTCGGCCGACGCCATCTGCGCCACGCGCGCGGCGAGCCGGTCGTTGTCGCCGAAGCGGATTTCCTCGGTCGCGGTCGTGTCGTTCTCGTTGATGACGGGAACCGCACCGGCTTCGAGCAGCGTGGCGACGGTCGCCCGCGCGTTGAGATGGCGGCGTCGCGCTTCGGTATCCTCGGGCGTGAGCAGCACCTGCGCGCCCACGAGGCCGCGCGCGGCAAGGGCGCCGACCCACGCGTGCGCGAGCCACACCTGGCCGGTCGCGGCGGCGGCCTGCTTTTCCTCGATCTTCAGCGCGCGCTTGCCGTAGCCGAGCTTCCAGCGCCCGACGGCGACCGCACCCGACGTGACGACCAGCACGTCGATGCCGCGTTTCTTGAGCATCGCGATGTCGTCGGCGATCCCGTCGAGCCAGCCCGACCGTATGCCGCCGGCATCGTCGACCAGCAGTGCGGAACCCGTCTTGACGACGAGGCGTTTCGTGGCCGCGAAGGGGCCGGGTTTCGCCCCGGCATTCATCGGTCGTCGTCCGCGCGCATCGCGTCGCGTTCGGCCTTGTCGGCGGCCCGCCGTTCGAGCACGGGCACCACGAGGGCGCGCAGCACATCCTGCACGCCCATCCCGGCGGCACCCGACAGCGCCATCACGCTCGCGCGCGGCGAACGCTTCTTCGCGGCACGCTTCAGTGCAGCAAGCTTCTTCTTCACGGTCTCGGCATCGAGCGCGTCGGTCTTGTTGAGGCCGACGATCTCCGGCTTCTCGGCGACGCCGTGGCCGTAGGTCTCGAGCTCGTCGCGGATCTGGTTGTACGAAGCGACGACCTTCTCTTCGGTGCCGTCGACCAGATGAAGGATCGCCCCGCACCGCTCGACATGGCCGAGGAAGCGGTGACCCAGCCCCTTGCCTTCCGCGGCACCGGCGATCAGGCCGGGCAGATCGGCGACGACCAGTTCGTCGTCGTCGATGCGTACGACGCCGAGCTGCGGCTTCAGCGTCGTGAACGGATAGTCGGCGATCTTCGGCTTGGCCGACGTCGTGGCCGCAAGGAACGTGGACTTGCCCGCGTTGGGCAGGCCGACGAGACCGACATCGGCGATCAGCTTCAGGCGCAGCCAGATCCAGCGCTCCTGGCCCTTCCAGCCGGGGCCGGCCTGGCGGGGCGCCTGGTTGGTCGACGACTTGTAATGCGTGTTGCCGAATCCGCCGTCGCCGCCCTTGCACAGGCGGTGGCGCTGGCCGGCCTCGCGCATGTCGACGATCAGCGTCTCCTGATCGTCGTCGATCACGGCCGTGCCGACCGGCACCTTCAGCACGATGTCCTTGCCGCCGGCGCCGGACTTCTGCCGGCCTTCGCCGTGATGGCCCTTCTCGGCCTTGAAATGCTGCGTGTAGCGGTAGTCGATCAGCGTGTTGAGGTTCGCGACCGCCTCGATCCAGATGTCGCCGCCCTTGCCGCCGTCGCCGCCGTCGGGTCCGCCGTACTCGATGAACTTCTCGCGCCGGAAGCTGACGGCGCCCGCACCGCCGTCGCCGGACTTCACGAAGATCTTGCACTGGTCGAGAAACTTCATCGGGGGCCCTGAAACGAAGAAAGGGAACGGCCGGGGCCGTTCCCTTTCGTATGCTTCCGCTCGTCGCGGCGCTTGTGGGACGGCTTACTCGGCGGCCGCGGCCGCCGGCGCCGGGACGATCGACACGATCGTCTTCCCGCCCGCCTTGTGGAACTTCACCGTGCCCGACTTCAGCGCGAACAGCGTGTGGTCGCGGCCCATGCCCACTTCCTTGCCCGGCACGTAGACGGTGCCGCGCTGGCGGATGAGGATGTTTCCGGCGAGGACTTCCTGGCCGCCCGAACGCTTGAGGCCGAGGCGGCGGCCCGCTGTGTCGCGCCCGTTGCGCGAAGAGCCGCCTGCTTTCTTATGTGCCATCCCGCAATCTCCTCAGGCGACCTTGATGTCGACGATCCGCAGCGTCGTCTCGGGCTGGCGATGCCCGTTCTTGCGGCGGTAGTTCTGGCGGCGGCGCTTCTTGAAGACGATGACCTTCTCGCCCTTGCCCTGGGCCAGCACCGTGGCGGTGACCTTGGCGCCCTTGACGGTCGGGCTGCCCACGGTCGCCTTGCCGGCGTCGGTGATCATCAGCACGTCGCCGAGTTCGACCGTCTTGCCGGCCTCGGCTTCGAGCTTCTCGACGACGATGACGTCGTTCTTGGCGACCTTGTACTGCTTGCCGCCCGTGCGAATGACTGCGTACATGTTTCGGTACCCCCGGGTCCTTTCGGCCTCAACCCTTTGAAAAGCCGAGGAAACCCGCAAATGAGGATCGTCGCGGCGGCCTTGGGGACCCCCGGACGAAGAGCGCGCAATATACTTACGGCGCGGGCACTGTCAAGCGGCGCCCCGAAGCCCGCGAAAAGGCCGGATTCGCGGGAATTTCCAGTGGCTTTGGGATGACGGGCCGGAAGCCCCCTGCTAAACCGCCCGGACGATGCCCGATTCATCCCCGACACGCCGCCGAAACTGGTCCCGACATGCCCTGCGCTGGGCGTGGGTGCCGGTGACCGCGATCGTTGCGGCCGCGCTGTTGCGCGTGGTCGATCTCGACCGCGTCGGGCACGAGCTGGTATCGGCCGATCCCTGGCGGATCGGCGCGATGCTGGCGACATGGCTCGTCTGGCTCGCCCTGCGTCCGGCGCGCATGCGCATGCTGCTGGCCGCGACGGCACCGCAGACGCCCGTCGGCTTCAACGACGCGTTCGGCGCGCATGCGCTGGGCAACGCGCTCAACGGCCTGCTGCCGATGCGCGCGGGCGAGTTCGCGATGCTGTGGGTGCTGAACCGGCGCGCGCATGTTCCCGTCGCCAACGCGCTGTCGGCGATCGTGCTCGACCGGCTGTGCGATCTTGCCGGCGCGATTTGCCTGCTCGGGATCGCGATCGCGGCACTGCCGGCGCGTCCGCAGGCGGTCGCCGACGGGCTTGCGGCGATCGCCGCCGCGATGCTCGTCGCCGTCCTTCTCGTCGCGGCCGCCGTGCGGATGCGCGCGTTCGCGGTCGTGATGGTCGGGCGAATCCTGCCGCTCCGCTGGCGCGCAAAGCTGCTGCCGCGCCTCGATGCGCTCCTCGCCGGCCTGTCGGTACTGGCGCGGCCCGCAGTGCTGCTGCGCGCGATCCTGCTGACCGGGGCGATCTGGACGGTCACGGCGACCTCGTTCACGTTCGGCATCGGGGCCGTCTGGCCGGACGTCGGCCTCGCACCGGCGGCGTTCACGGTCGGCGTGACGGCGCTCGCCTTCCTCGTGCCGGCGGCACCCGGGGGCATCGGCATCTTCCATGCGGCGATCGTCTTCGCCCTGTCCTTTTTCGGCGTGCCGGCGGAGGCCGCCCTCGCCTTCGCCCTTCTGACCCATGCGCTTACGCTGCTGACCGGGCTTGCGGTCGCGGGGCTCTGGACGCTGCGCAACGGCCTCGACCCGCGCCGGATCGTCCGCGACCGGACGGCCGAAAGCGGCCCGCCCGGCTGACCGGGGCGGCAGGTCTTGCGCGTTCCCCCGTTTGGCGATAGTTTCCGCGCCCTTCGACAGCCAGATCGCGCGGACAGGTGGCCGAGTGGCTGAAGGCGTCAGTCTCGAAAACTGAAATACCGGCAACGGTATCGTGAGTTCGAATCTCACCCTGTCCGCCATTCTCCGCTAGTATCCGTCCGGTTCCGAACGAATACCGGAGGAGAACGTCCATGAAGCGCATCGTCCTTTCCGCCGTCCTCGCGACCGCCCTGCTCGCGCCGGCGATCGCGGCCGCACAGCAGCCGTCGCAGCCGGAGCGCTCGAACAAGGCCGGCGAAGTGCGCGGCAAGGAGCGGGCCGACCAGGTCCGCGGCATGAACGCCGACAAGCGAGACGCCAAGGGCGCGTCGAAGGCCGCGAAGGAAAAGAAGGGCGCCGCGAAATAGCCCCGGCCGCATTTGCGGACTCCGCGACGGGAAGGCTATAGTCTTGCCTTTCTCAGACCGGAGCCCCGCACATGCGCCGCACCGTCCTCGTCCTCGTCGCCGGATCCGCCCTGCTGCTTTCGGGCTGCAGCGGACTGGACCGCCAGCAGGCGTATATCGGCGGCGGTGCCGTGATCGGGGCCGGCGTCGGCGCTCTCTCGACCGGCGGGACAGGCCTGCTGAAGGGTGCGGCGGTGGGTGCCGCCGTCGGGGCGGCGGGCGGCTATCTGGTCGACCGCTTCTGGCGGTCGGCGCCGTACTAGATCAGGCCTTCTTCAGCGCCTCGATGCGCGCGACGCGAAGTTCGCCCGCGTCGATCGCCGCGATACGCCGGGCCCACAGCTCGGCCTCGCGCATCAGCGCCTTGCCCTCGTTGGCGTTGAGCATGCCCTTGGCCACGATCGTGTCGATCCGCCGCCAGCCCTCGAGCACGACGGGGCGGAATTCCTTGGTGTAGTCCTCGCTGCGCCGGACCGTATAGCCGAGGCTTTCGATCAGGAACGTCAGCTGCGCGACCGTGCCCAGATAGGGCGGCCGCGGCTCGCCTTCGATGTAGCTTGCGAAGGCCGCACCTTGCGTCTCGTCTTCGGACAGCGCCCAGTCGATCAGCAGGAAGCGCCCGCCCGGCTTCAGCGATTCGCCGGCCCGACGCACCAGCGCCGACTTGTCGGTTACCAGCGACACGACGTTGCGCAGCAGCGCGGCATCGTAGAAGCGCGGCTTCCAGTCCGGATTTTCGAGATCGAGGGCCGCGATGGGTGCGCGCATGTCGAGGCCCTGCTTGGCCGACATGGCGTCGCCCGCCTTGGCCTGTTCGGGCGAAAGATCGAACCCGTGCGCGGTGGACCCGTAGCGCTCGACGATCGCACGCGTGCCGCCGCCCAGCCCGCAGCCCAGATCCATGACGGTCGAGCGCTTGTCGACGATCAGCGAGGCGGCGAGATCGGCCGCGAAATCGCCGCCGCCGGGAAAGGAAAAGCCGTCGCCCCAGATCAGCTGCGCGACGAGGATGCGTTCCGGGCTCCAGAAGTCCTTGGGGGGCGCCGCCTTCGCGGGCTCGGCCGCGGCCGGCTTCGATTTCGCCGCCGCCGGCGCTGCGGATGCAACCGGCTTCGGCTTGCCTTCGGCCGGCAGCCGGTAGCCTTCCCACCACGCATGGAGCTTCGTGCGCAGATCGCGCCTGCCGCCCTTCCACCAGGGCTGCGGCGCCGGATCGGCCTTCGCCTCGGCGGCGTGCGGAACCTGATCGTCGGACGGGCACATGATCCGCCCTGTTTAGGGCAGCCTCCGTGCGAATCCAAGCGTCCCGGAACGGCGGCGACTTATCCACACATCCGCCGCGTTTCACGGAATGTTACCGCGCTTGGCGGCGCGCACCGCTTCGGGCAAGCTCGATCGTGCGAGTCACGGCGTTCCTGCGGGGCCCCATGCCACGATCCTCGAGAAGGCGGACGTTCCTTGCCGGCCTCGGCGCCGGGATCGCGGCCGCTGCGCTGCCCGCACGGGCGGCCGGCGCGGTCGATCTCCAGCTCGTCCTCGCCGCCGACGTCTCGCGCAGCATCGACAACGCGCGCTTCCTTCTCCAGCGCCAGGGCTACGCCACCGCGATCGCCGATCCGCGCGTCGTGCGCGCGATGACCGGCGGCAGGTTCAAGCGCGTCGCGCTCAGCTACAACGAATGGTCGGGCCCGGGCGCGCAGCGCACGCTGGTCGACTGGTCGATCATCGACGGGCAGGACAGCGCCGAGGATTTCGCCGCACGCCTGCTGGCCCCGCCGCGCCCCTTCGCCGGATCGACCGCGATCGGCGAGGCGATCGTCTTCTCGATGGGCGAGTTCCGCCGCTGCCCGTTCCCGGCCGAACGGCGCACGATCGACGTGTCGGGCGACGGCACGAACACCAGCGGCACGCTGGCGGGCACCGCGCGCGACATCGCGGTCGAGGCCGGCATCACGATCAACGGGCTGGCCATCCTGACCGAGATTCCGAGCCCGTGGAACCCGATGCACACGCATCCGCCCGGCGGGCTCGACGAATGGTACCGCCAGAACGTGATCGGCGGCAGCGGCGCCTTCCTGCTGTCGGTGCTGGGGTTCGACACGTTCGCCTACGCGATGGTCAACAAGCTGTCGCGCGAAACAGCATAGAGGAGATGGACGGAATGATCCGACCGACGCGCCGCGCGTTCGTCGCCGGCGGACTTGCGATGTTCGCGGCCCCCGCCGCCTCGCAGCACGCGCATCACGGCCCGATGTACGAACGCCTGAACCAGCCCGGCCGCATCGAGGTGCCGCCGATCGCGCAGGAACAGCGCATGTTCGACAGCATCGCGCCCAAGGCCGCCAACCAGGGCCGCTGGATCGAGCGCGCGCCCCTGCCGCTGCCGCGCACCGAGATGGCGTGGGCCGCCGAGCGCGCCGGGCGGCTGCATCTGGTCGGCGGATACGCCGAACAGCGCGTCGACAAGCCCTATCACCACGTCTACGACGCCGCGTCCGACCGCTGGATGCAGGCCGAAGACCTGCCGCGCGGTGCGAATCATGTCGGCGTGGCCGTGCTCGACGGGCGGCTCTACGCGCTGGGCGGCTTCCTCGACCAGAACCGCCGGCCGCATGCCGAGTGTTTCGTCTACGGTGCCGAAGGCGAACGCTGGACGCCGATCGCGCCGATGCCGCAGGCGGCGGGTGCGATGGCCTGCGTCGCCTTCGGCGGCAACATCCACGCGATCGGCGGCGCCATGGGCGACACGGCGGAAACGCGCCGCTCGATCGAACGGCACCTCGTCTACGATCCGCGCGAGAACCGCTGGCGCAACGCCGCCCCGCTGCCGACCGCGCGCGACCATATCGGCATCGTCGCGGCGAACGGGCTGATCCACGCGATCGGCGGGCGCGTCGACACGTTCTATACGAACTCGCATTTCCACCACAGCTACGACCCGCGCGAGGACCGCTGGCGCATGCGCAACCCGTTCCCGACCGCGCGTTCGGGCCACGGCGCCACGCTCTATCGCGGCCAGATCTTCTGCATGGGCGGCGAAGGCTCGAACCGCGTCTACGGCCAGAACGAGGCCTACGACATCGCGAGCGACCGCTGGCAGGCCTATGCGCCGATGGCCACACCCCGCCACGGCATGGGTGCGGTCACGATCGGCGATGCGATCTATGTCGCGGGCGGCGGGCCGGTGATGGGCGGCGGCGTGAAGAGCGCGGTGCACGAGGCGTTCACGCTGGCCTGACGACCAACTCGGGTCTTGGCCGGCCCGGCGTTGCTGGCCCCGGCGTTGCATAATGCGACGCCCCGGGCTTTACTCTGTCGCCCGGAATTAAGTTCCCGGTGGAACCAACGAGGCCCCATGACCTGGTCCGTCGTCGCACGCGATCCCGCAACCGGCGAAATCGGCATCGCCGTCGCCACGCGCTTCTTCGCGGTCGGCGCGCTGTGCCCCTACGTGCGCCCGGGCGCGGGTGCCGTCGCCACGCAGGCACTGATCAACCCCTATCACGGCATCGACGGGATCGATCTTCTGGCGCGCGGAATGCCGGCCGAGGAGACGCTCGCGGCATTGCTCGCGCGCGATGCCGGGCGCGACGTGCGCCAGGTCCATCTGATGGATGCGGCCGGCCGCTTCGCCGCGCACACCGGCAAGGGCTGCGTCGACTGGGCGGGCCACCTGATCGCCGACGGCTTCTCGGTCGCGGGCAACATGCTGGCGGGCCGGCAGGTGATCGAGGCGACCGCGAAGGCGTTCGAAGCCTCGCGCGGCAAGCCGCTGGCCGAACGCTTCCTCGACGCGCTCGACGCGGGCGACGCGGCCGGCGGCGACAAGCGCGGCCGGCAGTCGGCCGCGATCCGCGTGCACAGCGGCGACGAATATCCCGATCTGGACATGCGCGTGGACGACCACGAACTGCCGCTGGTCGAGCTTCGTCGCCTCTACGCCAAGAGCAAGGAGCGCTTCGCGATCTTCCGCCGGTTCCTCGCCACGCGCGCCGACATCGCGGGCACCTACGACCGGTCGAAGATCGACGCGGCCCTCGCCGCCGCCGGTGCCAAGTGACGGCACTCCTCGAAGTCGAGGACCTGAAGACCTACTTCGCCGTCGACGGCGGCGAGTTCCGCGCCGTCGACGGCGTTTCGTTCCGGATCGGCGAGGGCCGCACGCTCGGCATCGTCGGCGAAAGCGGCTGCGGCAAGTCGGTCACGTCGCTGTCGGTGATGGGACTGGTGCCCAAACCCGGCGGACGGATCGCGGGCGGATCGATCCGCTTTCGCGGCCGCGATCTCGCCACGCTGCCGGAATCCGAGATGCGCGCGCTGCGCGGTGCGGAAATCGCGATGATCTTCCAGGAACCGATGACGTCGCTGAATCCCGCCTTCACGATCGGCAACCAGCTGGTCGAGGGCATCGTGCGCCACCGCCGCCTGTCGCCGGCCGACGCGAAGGCGCACGCGATCGAGATGCTGCGCCGCGTGCGCATCCCGGCCCCCGAACAGCGCTTCGACGAATATCCGCACAAGCTTTCCGGCGGCATGCGCCAGCGCGCGATGATCGCGATGGCGCTGGCGTGCGATCCCAAGCTGCTGATCGCCGACGAGCCGACGACGGCGCTGGACGTGACGATCCAGGCGCAGATCCTGGACCTGCTGCGCCGGCTGCGCGAGGAAACGGGAACCGCGATCGTGCTGATCACGCACGATCTGGGTGTCATCGCCGAACTCGCGCACGACGTGGTCGTGATGTACGCCGGCAAGATCGTCGAGAAGGCGCCGGTGGCCCGCCTGTTCGCGTGGCCGCAGCACCCCTATACGATCGGCCTGCTGGGGGCGATTCCGCAGCTCCACCGCACGCGTGCGCGTCTGGCCACCATCGAAGGGACGGTGCCGAGCCTCGCGGACCTGCCGTCCGGCTGCCGCTTCGCCGCGCGCTGCCCGTTCGCCGACGAACGCTGCCGCACGAGCGAACCGCCGATGCGCGATCTGGCCGGCGGGCATGCCGTCGCCTGCTGGCACGCCCCGCTCGAGATGGCGGCCGCATGACGAAGCCGCTTCTCCGCGCCACCGGTCTGGTGAAGCATTTCCCGGTGCGCAAGGGGCTGTTCGGGTGTACGACCGGCAGGGTCAAGGCGGTCGACGGCGTGTCGCTCGACGTGGCGCACGGCGAAACGCTGGGGCTGGTCGGCGAAAGCGGTTGCGGCAAGTCCACCGTCGGGCGGCTGCTGCTGCGCCTGATCGAGCCGACCGCCGGCC
>JAEUKY010000210.1 GCA_016794005.1 Rhodospirillales bacterium | reverse complement strand
GACCGAAGCACGTCCCACTTCCGAGCCCGTACCCGCCGTCGTCGGCACCGCGACGACCGGCAGCATGCCGTCGGGATCGACGCGCTTGAAATTGTCGCCCACGTCCTCGAAGTCCCACAGCGGAAGCTTCTGGCCGGCCATAAGGGCGATCGCCTTGGCCGCGTCCAGCGCCGAACCGCCGCCGAAGGCGATGACGCCGTCGTGCTTGCCTGCGCGCAGGACCGCGAGCCCGTCGTCGACGTTCTTGCCCGTGGGATTGCCCTTCACCTTGGCGAACAGGGCGGCACCCGACAGCTTCAGCGCGCGTTCGACCATCGGGGCGGCGGCAAGACCCGCATCCGTCACCAGCAGCGGACGCGCGATGCCCAGCCGCTTGCAGGCGGCGGCAAGCTCGTCGATGCGGCCGGGGCCGGCCCACACGGTGGTCGGATAGTTCCAGTTTCCCTTGATCGTCATGGTCGAGGCGTTCCCTAGAGTGTCGTGCGCAGATGGAAGGATTTCGGGCGCGTCAGCTGCTCGTAGCCGAGGGCGGAGAGCGTGGCGCCGCGCCCGGTATCCTTGACGCCCGTCCAGGCGAGCCCGGGATCGAGATAGTCGCAGCGGTTCATGAACACGGTGCCCGTCTCGATGCGTGCCCCCAGCTTCTCGGCGGCGGCGGCGTCCATCGTCCATAGTGCTGCCGTCAGGCCGTAGGCGCTGTCGTTCATCAGCGCCACGGCTTCGTCGTCGGACGAGACCTTCATGATGCCGATGACGGGGCCGAAGCTTTCCTCGGTCATCACGCGCATCTTGTGGTCGACGTCGACCAGCACGTGCGGGGCCAGATACGGCGTGCCGGCCTTGTCGGCCGGAAAGTGCCTGGGGTCGATCAGCGAACGCGCACCCTGCTTCACCGCCTCGGCGATCTGGCCGCGCACGAAATCGGCGGCACCGGCGCGCACCATCGGCCCCAGATTGGTCGCTTTGTCGGTCGGATTGCCGAGCTTGTAGGTCTTCGTCAGCTCGACGAACCCGTCGACGAATTTGGAATAGAGGCTTTCGTGCACGTAGATGCGCTCGATCCCGCAGCACGACTGGCCCGAATTGAAGAAGGCGCCGTCGACGAGATTCTCGACCGCATGGGCGAGGTTGGCGTCGGCGCGCACATAGGCCGGATCCTTGCCGCCCAGTTCGAGGCCCGCACCGATGAACCGCTCGCCGATCGCGCGCTGGATCGCCTTGCCGCCCTCGACCGAGCCGGTGAAGCACACGAAATCGACGCGGCCGTCGCCCACGATGCGCGCGGCGTCGGCATGGTCGGTGTGCAGGATCTGGAACACGCCCGCCGGCAGGCCCGCGGCCTTCGCGGCCGCCTCGTAGCGCTCGGCCACCAGCGGCGTCTGGTGCGAATGCTTCAGGATCACGACGTTGCCCGCGGCGAGTGCGGGGATCACCGCGTTGACCGACGTCAGGAACGGGTAGTTCCACGGGGCCACGACGAAGACGAGGCCGAGCGGATCGCGCCGGATGAAGCGCGTGAAGCCGGGCTTGGCGGCCGGGGCGACGTCGCCCAGCGCTTCGGGCGCGATCGCCAGCATGTGGCGCGCGCGTTCCTCGAAGCCGCGCACCTCGCCCGGCGTCTGGGAGACCGGGCGGCCCATCTGCCAGGTCAGTTCCTCGGCGATGGCGTCCTTGCCGGCCACCACCGCGTCGACCATCCTGCCGAGGATCGCGACGCGTTCGGCAAGCGGCGTGCGCCGCCAGCCTTCCTTCGCCTTCTGGGCGGCGGCGAGGGCCGCCTCGATCTTCGCGGCGTCCGCGAGCGGGCGCGTGCAGTATTCGCGCCCGTCGACCGGGCTGATCGTCTTCAGCGTCTTCATCGTCTGGCCCTCAGATGATCTCGAAATAGCGCTGGTGCTGCCAGTCGGTGATCGCCTTGTTGTATTCGCGCTGTTCCCAGTCGCGCGTCCCGGCATAGTGCTCGACGAACGCGTCGCCGAACAGTTCGCGCGCCGCCTTCGACGCCGCCAGCCGCTTGGCGGCGTCGCCCAGCGTGCGCGGCAGCTGGAGCTTGGCCGGGGCTTCGACCGCGTAGGCGTTGCCCTGCACGGGTTTGGTCGGCTCGATCTTGTTCTCGATCCCCCAAAGGCCCGAGCCGAGGGCGGCCGAGAAGGCGATGTAGGGATTGATGTCGGCTGCGGCGACGCGGTACTCGACGCGCTGGGACTTCGACGAACCGGGAATGACGCGCAGCGCCGTCGTGCGGTTCTCGACGCCCCACATCGACGCGGTCGGCGCCCAGAAGCCGGGGATCAGGCGGGTGTAGGAATTGACCGTGCACGCGATCATCGCCAGCAGCTCGGGCATCAGCATCTGCTGGCCGCCGATGAAGTGGCGCATCGTGTCCGAGATGTTGTGCGGCTTCTTCGGATCGTGGAAGGCCGACTTGCCCTTCTTGTCCTTGAGCGAGATGTGCAGGTGCCCGCTCTGGCCCGGCCAGTCGTGCGACCACTTGGCCATGAAGGTCGCCATGCGGTTCTGCCGCTGGGCGAGAATCTTCGTGAAGGTCTTGAAGAGTGCCGCCTTGTCGGCGGCGGCGAGGATGCCGTCCACGCCGATCGCCGCCTCGAGCACGCCGGCGCCCGTCTCGGTGTGCAGGCCCTCGATCGCGACGTCCATGGCGCGCATCGTGTCGAGCAGGTGGTGGTAGAAATCGGCGTGCACGGAACTGCGCAGCACCGAATAGCCGAAATAGCCCGGCGTGATCGTCTTCAGGTCCTTGTAGTTCTTGGCGCGGACCGTGTCGGGCGTCTCGTCGAACACGAAGAACTCGAACTCGGCGGCGGCCGATGCGACAAGGCCCATGTCGGCGGCGCGCTTGACGACCTTGCGCAGCGTGCCGCGCGGGCAGACCGCCTCGGCCTGCTCGGCGAACTCGCCGAGGAACAGCACGGTCGACGGCTCGAACGGGATGTCGCGGCACGTGTCGGGCAGCACGCGCACCGGCGCATCGGGATAGGCCGTGTGCCAGCCGGTGTATTTCGCGTTGTCGTAGAGCTGGTCGTTGGAGTCCCAGCCGAGGACCACGTCGCAGAAGCCGAACCCGCCGGACAGCGCCGAGAGGAACTTCTCGCGCGACATGTACTTGCCGCGCATGATCCCGTCGACGTCGAAGACGCCGATTTTGACGTTGTCGATCTTGCGCGCGGCGATGAGGGCTGCGGCGTCTTCGGCGGTCTTGACGCTTCTCGGATCCATGGGACTCCCCGTTGCGGACGACGGCGCAGAATGCCGCAATGAAGCGCCGGGGTCTAATGGTTCCGGGGCGGAGCGGGGTCCGTCAGCACTCCGGCCGCGGGCGCGCGCAGCCGTCGCCGCCGATCCGGTCCGTCTCGAACGGGGGCATGAGCTGTTCGACGACCGCGCTCATGAATCTCCGGAATTTCGGGTCGCTGGCCGAAGCGGTTTCGGGAAACAGGCCGGCCGTGCGGGAAATCGTGCCGCCGTGGCGGCACAGGGCCGCCACCACCTGCCCGCTTCCCGCGTGCTTCGGCCAAGGGTAGCCGACGGCCTGGCCGGGCCCGCAGGGGCTTGGGGTGTTCGCGTCGAACGACAGCGCGATGCGGTATCCGTTCGGGCCGGGACGCGCGTCGGCGGCGAACACCAGGCGATGGACGTTCGGCAGCGCGTTCATCGCGGCCACAACTTCGGACGGCGCGAACGGCGCACCGGTCATCGAGACGGGAAGGGGGCCGTCGCCGGCCGCGGTCTGCGCGACGCTCGGCGCGTAGGACGGGTACGACGATCCGTAGAGGCGCGCGCCGTCGGTCGCGCAGCCGGCGAGTGCCAGAACGAGGGCGGCGAGGGAGAGTCGGGTCGGAGCGGTCATGCGGCTTTCCTCAGTTCGAGACGTCCCCAGACGTCGATCAGGGCGGCGACGAGCCGCTCCATCAGCGCGTCGTCGTGGAACGGCGTGGCCGTCAGGCGCAGGCGCTCGGTGCCGCGCGGCACGGTCGGGAAGTTGATCGGCTGGACGTAGATGCGGTGGCGCTCCAGCAACTCGTCCGACGCGCGCTTGCAGGCCCGCGCGTCGCCGACCAGCAGCGGCACGATGTGCGTGGACGACGCCATGACCGGCAGCCGCGCCTCGGCGAGCAGGCGCTTGAGGCGTGCGGCACGCCCGGCCAGCGCTTCGCGCTCGGCGTTCGAGGCGCGCAGGTGCCGGATCGAGGCGAGCGCCCCCGCCGCCACGACCGGCGGCATCGAAGTCGAGAAGATGAAGCCGGGCGCCACGCTGCGCACCGCGTCGCACAGGACGGCCGAAGAAGCGGCATAGCCGCCGACCACGCCGAAGCCCTTGGCGAGCGTGCCCTGGATCACGTCGACGCGGCCCATGGCGTCGTCGCGCTCGGCGATCCCCGCCCCGTGCGGGCCGTAGAGACCCACCGCGTGGACCTCGTCCAGATAGGTCATCGCGTCGTGGCGCTCGGCGAGGTCGCAGATCGCGTGGATGGGGGCCACGTCGCCGTCCATCGAATAGACGCTCTCGAACGCGATCACTTTCGGGCGCGCGCGGTCGATCGACGCCAGCCGGCGTTCGAGATCGGCGAGATCGTTGTGGCGGAAGATGTGCTTCTCCGCTCCCGAATGCCGGATGCCCTCGATCATCGAGGCGTGGTTCATCTCGTCCGACAGGATCGCGAGGCCGGGCATCAGGCGCCCGAACGCGGCGAGCGTCGCCTCGTTGGCGTTGTAGCCCGACGTGAAGACGAGGGCGCTTTCCTTGCCGTGCAGGGACGCAAGCTCGCGTTCCAGCAGCACGTGCTGGTGGTTGGTGCCCGAGATGTTGCGCGTACCCCCGGCACCGGCCCCGTTGGCGTCGAGCGTGGCGCGCATCGCGGCCAGCGTTTCGGGATGCTGGCCCATGCCCAGGTAGTCGTTCGAGCACCAGACGACGACGTCGACCGGGCCGGCGGGCGAATGCCAGACGGCATGGGGGAAATCGCCGCACTTGCGTTCGAGATCCGCGAAGACCCTGTAGCGCCCCTCGGCCTTCAGGCGGGCCGTGGCGTCCGAGAAATATGTGTCGTAGTTCCTGCGCATCGCTCTATCCGAGAAGTCCCTTCGCCTTCGCCGCCGCGTGGCCGTCGTCCAGGCCCTTGCGGAAGCGCGCGAAGAGCTCGTCGATCTCGGCCTCGGTGATGATCAGCGGCGGGCAGACGGCGACGCGGTTGTCGAACAGGCCGCGCACCATCAGGCCGGCCGCCTCGCACGCCTTGGCGACGAGCGGCGCCACCGCCTGGGAGGGCGCGAAACACGTCTTCGTCGCCTTGTCCTTGACGAGCTGCAACCCGCCGATCAGCCCCACGCCCGACGCCTCGCCGACCAGCGGATGGTCGGCGAGCGCGCGCAGCGCCGCCTGGAAGCGGGGGGCGACGCGCCGCACGTGGCCGACGAGATCGCGCTCCTCGTAGATCTTCAGCGTCTCCAGCGCCACGGCCGCGGGCACGGGGTGCGCCGAATAGGTGTAGCCGTGGCCGAAGGTGCCGATCTTGTCGCTCTGGCGCTGCATGGCCTGGAAGATCGGCTCCGAGACCATGACGGCCGAGATCGGCACGTAGGCGCTCGACAGCGCCTTGGCGCAGGTCAGGATGTCGGGCTCGATGCCGTAGGTCTGGCTGCCCCACATGTTGCCGGTGCGCCCGAAGCCGCAGATCACCTCGTCGGCGACGAGCAGGATGCCGTACTTCCGCAGCACCTTCTGGATCTTCGGGAAATAGCCCGCGGGCGGCACGATGGCGCCGCCGGCTCCCATCACGGGTTCGGCGAACATCGCGCAGATCGTCTCGGGATCTTCCGCCAGGATCAGCTTCTCGAGATTCTCGGCAAGGCGCGTGGAATAGGCTTCCTCGCTCTCGCCCGGTGCCGCCCCGCGATAATGGTGCGGCGTCTCGGCATAGGCGACGGGGAAGATCGGCAGGTCGAAGTCGCGCTGGTTGGCCGGCAGCTTGGTCAGCGACGCGGCCGCGATCGTCACGCCGTGATAGGCCTTCTCGCGGCTGATGATCTTCTTGCGCTTGGGCTTGTCGGCCGCGTTCGAGACGTACCAGAGGATCTTGATCGCCGTGTCGTTGGCTTCCGAGCCCGAGCTTGCGAAGAACACCTTCGACATCGGGACGGGCGCCATTTCCTTCAGCTTCTCGGCGAGCACGATGCCCGGCTCGTGCGATTTGCCGGCGAAGATATGGTAATAGGGCAGGTCCTTCATCTGGCGCTGGGCGGCTTCGGCCAGGCGCGGTTCGTTGAAGCCGAGCGACGCGCACCACAGGCCCGCCAGACCCTCGATATATTCCTTGCCGTTGTCGTCGACGACATAGACGCCGCGCCCCTTGGCCATCACGACCGGACCTTCGGTCTCGTGGGTCCGCAGGTTCGTATAGGGGTGGACCAGGGCGGCGATGTCGCGCGCGGCCAGCGAATTGCCGCGCGGGCGCAGGTCGTTCATCTCGGGGTACTCCATGCTCTTCGGATATCCCATCGTAGCACCCGGCGGCCCGCCGCGCGAAGCCTGTTCCCGTCCCGTTCCTGCCGTGCACTTTTTCGCGGCAGAAATCGGTTGATTCGGAAGGCGGACCCCGACGTAGATTGCGCCAGTCCGCCGGTGCGGGCGGTAGGATGTCCGAAGAAGAACTGGCACGGAAGGTGCCACGCATCCGCCGACAGCGCCGGACTTCCCCCGGGAGAACCGAACTTTGCACGGAGAAAATCGATGCCAACCCTGAGCCGCAAACTCGCACTCGCCGCATTCGCAGGCATGTGCGCGCTGGCGCTGACGCCGGTCGCGTCGGAAGCCAAGCCGTTCCGCATGTCCGTTTCGGGCGACGCGAACACCATGGACCCGCATTCGCAGAACGCGGGCAACGTCACGCTGCTGCTTCGCCAGGTCTACGAACCGCTGATCCAGCGCGGCAAGAAGCTGGAACTCGAGCCCGGCCTCGCCACCGCGTGGCGCCAGGTCGAGCCGCTGCGCTGGCGCTTCACGCTGCGCCCGAACGTCAAGTTCTCGAACGGCAACGCGTTCAACGCCGACGACGTCGTCTTCTCGATCGCGCGCTCCAAGCACCAGTTCTCGCAGTACGGCATCTTCACCGACACGATCGACCAGGCCGTCAAGGTCGACGACATGACGGTCGACATCCTGACGAAGATCCCCGACCCGATCCTCATCCAGAAGCTCCCGTCGGTCTACATGATGGACAAGGAGTGGAGCGAGGCGAACAACGCCACGCGTCCGCAGAACGCCACGGCGCGCGAGGAGTTCTTCACCGCGCGCAACGCGATGGGCACGGGCCCGTTCATGGTCCGCAGCCGCGAACCCGACGTGCGCACGGTGCTCGCCCAGCACACGGGCTGGTGGAACAACGCCGCGCGCGAGACGAACGTCACGGAAATCGTCTTCCAGCCGATCGCGCAGGCGGCCACCCGCACGGCGGCCCTGCGTTCGGGCGAGATCGACTTCATCCTCGATCCGCCGGTGCAGGACGTCGGCCAGCTCGGCCAGGCGCCGGGCCTGAAGATCGTCAACGGACCCGAGGTCCGCACGATCTTCATCTCGTTCGACACCAGCCGCGACGAGCTCCTCTACTCGTCGGTGAAGGGCAAGAACCCCTTCAAGGACATCCGGGTGCGCCTCGCGATGTACCATGCGGCCAACATCGACGCGATCCACACCCGCGTCATGCGCGGCTCGTCGGTCAACACCGGCTCGCTCTATCCCGAGGCGGTCAACGGCTACTCGAAGGAAGGCGACAAGCGCTATCCGTTCAACCTCGCCGAGGCGCGCAAGCTGATGCGCGAGGCCGGCTACGCGGACGGCTTCGAGGTCACCTTCGACTGCCCGAACAACCGCTACATCAACGACGAGGCGATCTGCCAGGCGCTCGTCGCGATGTGGGCGCAGATCGGGATCAAGGCGAACCTCCTCGCCCAGCCGCTCGCCACGTACTTCCCGAAGATCCAGCGCGACGACACGTCGCTCTACCTTCTGGGCTGGGGCGTGCCGACCTACGACGCGCTCTACTCGATCCAGGCGCTGATCCGCACGAAGGACGGCCAGCCCGGCAACGGCAGCTGGAACCACGGCCGCTTCTCCGATCCGGACTTCGACCGCGTCATCGACAGGGTCAAGACCGAGCTCGATCAGGACGCGCGCCGCAGGCTGATCGGCGAGTTCAACAAGCTCTACCACGAGCGCGTGCCGCACATCCCGCTGCACCACCAGATGATCCCGTGGGCGACCCGTTCGAACATCGATCTGGTCCACCGCGCGGACAACCAGCTCGAAGTGAAGTGGGTCAAGGTCAACTGATCCTGCGATACGACGCCGGTGCGGGTCCTTAGGGGATCCGCACCGGTCCTTTCTCCCGGACACCGCATCCCCCGCCGATGATCGCATTCGTAATCCGCCGCCTGCTGCAGGCCGTCCTCGTGATGATGGCCGTGGGCTTCGTCGCGTTCTCGCTGTTCGCCTATGTCGGCGATCCCGTCTCGATCATGCTCGGGCAGGATTTCACCGAGGAAACGCGCCAGCGCCTCGTCACCGACCTCGGCTTGGACAAGCCCTTCTTCGTCCAGTACTTCAACTTCCTCGTCAACGCGGCGCAGGGGCAGTTCGGCATCTCCTACCGCCTCGCGCGCCCGGTCACCGACCTGCTGATGGAACGGCTGCCGGCGACGCTGGAGCTTTCGTTCTGTGCGGCCACGCTCGCACTCGCCGTCGGCGTGCCGATGGGCGTCTATACCGGCCTCAACCGCGACACGTGGATCTCGCGCCTGCTGCTGACCGTCAGCCTCGTGGGCGTGTCGCTGCCGACCTTCCTGATCGGCATCCTGCTGATCCTCGTCTTCTCGGTCGTGCTCGGCTGGCTGCCGTCCTTCGGGCGCGGCACGACCGTGGCGCTGGGCTGGTGGACGACCGGGTTCCTCACGCCCACGGGCCTGCGAGCACTGATCCTGCCCTCGATCACGCTGGCGCTGTTCCAGATGACGCTGATCATGCGCCTCGTGCGCTCCGAGATGCTGGAAGTGCTGCGCACCGATTACATCAAGTTCGCGCGCGCGCGCGGCCTGCACAACCGGGCGATCAATTTCGGCCACGCGCTCAAGAACACGCTGGTGCCCGTCATCACGATCACCGGGCTCCAGCTCGGCGGCATCATCGCCTTCGCGATCGTGACCGAGACCGTGTTCCAGTGGCCGGGTATGGGCTTCCTGTTCATCCAGTCGGTGAGCTCGGCCGACGTTCCGGTCATGGCCGCCTATCTGCTGCTGATCGCGTTCTTCTTCGTGCTGATCAACCTGATCGTCGATCTGCTGTACTACGCCGTCGACCCGCGCCTGCGGATCGACCGCGGTGCGGCGGGCGGGCACGGCCACTGATGGGACACGCCATGGACGTCCTGCGCCGCGCGCTCGATTCCGACATCTATTACAGCTTCCGCCGCTCGCCGGTCGTGGTGGTCTCGGCGATCGTGACGGTGCTGTTCTTCGCGGGCGCCATCTTCGCGCCGCTGATCTCGCCGCAGAACCCGTTCGACCTGCGCCAGCTCAACCTGATGGACGCCTCGCTGCCGCCGGCCTGGATGCCGGACGGCCTGCCGCAGTACCCGCTGGGCACCGACACGCAGGGGCGCGACGTGTTCTCGACGATCCTGTTCGGCAGCCGCATATCGCTGCTGGTCGGCATCCTTTCGGTCGTGTTCGCGATGGTGCTGGGGATCGGGCTCGGGCTGCTGGCGGGCTATCTCGGGGGTACTGTCGACGCGGTCATCATGCGCATCGCCGACGTGCAGCTCTCGTTCCCGGCGATCCTGATCGCGCTCCTGATCGACGGCGTGGCGCGCATCGTCATCCCGCGCGAACTGCACCACGAGATCGCGATCTACGTGCTGATCCTCGCCATCGGATTCTCCGGCTGGGTGCAGTACGCGCGCACGGTGCGCGGCTCGTGCATGGTCGAGAAGAGCAAGGAGTACGTGCAGGCCGCGCGCGTCATCGGCCGCCATCCGGTGGCGATCATGCTGCAGCACGTCCTTCCCAACGTGCTCGGCCCCGTGCTCGTCATCGCGACGATCCACCTGGCGCTGGCGATCATCACGGAAGCGACGCTGTCGTTCCTCGGCGTCGGCGTGCCGCCCACGCAGCCCTCGCTCGGCACGCTGATCCGCATCGGCAACAACTTCCTGTTCTCGGGCGAATGGTGGATCACCGTCGTCCCGGGCCTCGCCCTCGTCATCATGGTGCTCGCCGTCAATCTCCTCGGGGACTGGCTGCGCGACGCCCTCAACCCGAAGCTCCGCTGACCATGCAAGCCGGCACGCCGCTCCTCGAAGTCAAGAACCTGCGCGTCGAGTTCCCGACGCGGCGGGGCACGCTCGTCGCGGTCGACGACATCTCCTTCTCGATCGCGCCCGGCGAAGTGCTCGGCGTGGTCGGCGAGTCCGGGGCGGGCAAGTCGCTCACAGGTGCGGCGATCATCGGCCTGCTCGAGCCGCCGGGGCGCGTCGCCGGCGGCGAAATCCTGCTCGACGGAAGGCGCATCGACAACCTGCCCTACGAGAAGATGCGCCGCGTGCGCGGCAAGGAGATCGGCGCGATCTTCCAGGACCCGCTGACTTCGCTCAACCCGCTCTACACGATCGGCCGGCAGCTTACCGAGACGATCGTCACGCATCTCGACATGACCGAGGCGGCGGCGCGCGACCGAGCGATCCAGCTCCTTCAGGACGTCGGCATCCCGGCGGCCGAACGGCGCATCGACCACTACCCGCACCAGTTGTCCGGCGGCATGCGCCAGCGCGTGGTCATCGCACTGGCGCTGTGCGCCAATCCGCGCCTGATCGTCGCCGACGAGCCGACGACTGCGCTCGACGTGTCGATCCAGGCGCAGATCATCACCCTCATCAAGCGCCTGTGCCGCGAGCACGGCACGGCCGTGATGCTGGTCACGCACGACATGGGCGTCATCGCCGAGACCGCGGACCGCGTCGCGGTGATGTATGCCGGCCGCATCGCGGAAATCGGCCCGGTGCGCGACGTCATCCGGCGCGCGCGCCATCCCTATACCGAGGGCCTGATGGGCTCGATCCCCAAGCTCGGCAACGTGCAGGCGCGCCTGGCCCAGATCGACGGTGCGATGCCGCGGCTGACCGCGATCCCGCAGGGCTGCGCCTTCAACCCGCGCTGTACCAAGGTATTCGACCGCTGCCGCACCGCGCGACCCGACCCGATCGACGTCGGCGACACCAAGGTGGCATGCTGGCTCTACGATCAGGCCGGGAAGGCAGCCGCCGAATGACCGCTCCGCTCGTCGTCGCCCGGGGTCTCGCGCGCCATTTCGACGTCTCGAAACCGCTGCTCAACCGCGTGATCGAAGGCCTGCCGCGCCAGGTGCTGCGCGCGGTCGACGGCATCGACTTCTCGATCCGCAAGGGCGAGACGCTGTCGCTGGTCGGCGAGTCCGGCTGCGGCAAGTCGACCGTGGCGCGCCTCGTCGTCGGGCTCTACCGTCCGACGGCCGGCTCGATCGAGTTCGACGGTACCGACATGGCGAACCTGGATTCGCGCGCCGAGATCGAGCGCATCCGCAAGCGCTTCCAGATGATCTTCCAGGATCCCTACGCGTCGCTCAATCCGCGCTGGCGCGTGGGCCGCATCATTGCCGAGCCGATCGTCGTGCACGGGCTGATGTCGGACCCCAAGGCGATCCGCAGGCGCGTCGACGAACTGCTGCGCCAGGTCGGGCTGTCGCCGGCCGACCAGGAGAAGTTCCCGCACGAATTCTCCGGCGGCCAGCGCCAGCGTATCTCGATCGCGCGCGCGCTGTCGTCGAACCCGGAGTTTCTCGTCTGCGACGAGCCCACCTCGGCGCTCGACGTGTCGGTGCAGGCGCAGATCCTGAACCTGATGAAGGACCTGCAGCGCCAGCTCGGCCTCACCTACCTGTTCATCAGCCACAATCTCGCGGTCGTCTATTACATCTCCGACCGCGTCGGCGTGATGTATCTGGGAAAGCTCGTCGAAGTCGCGGACGTGCAGACGCTGTTCGTGCGCCCGCAGCATCCCTATACGCGCATGCTGCTCGACGCGATCCCCGACCTCGACATGTCGGGACGGCCGCGCACGCCCGTGGCCGGCGAGGTACCCAACCCGATCAACCCGCCGTCGGGCTGCACGTTCCATCCGCGCTGTCCGTTCGCCAACGAACGCTGCCGCGCGGAAGCGCCGGCCGCGAAGCCCGTCCCGACTGGTGCGAGGGTCGCGTGCCACGCTGTCGAGGAGGGGCGCCTGCCCGACCTCGTGCGCGAATACGCGCCGCCCGCGTTGCCGTCCTAGGCTATTTCGCCAGCCACACGTCGATCAGGTCCTGCCCCAGCGAGTTCGACGGCGAGATGCGCCAGCCGCGGACGTCGGCGTTGAGCGCCACGATGCGCTGCACCCACAGCAGCGGCACGCTGTAGGCCTCGCCGAGGGCCCGCGTCTCGAACTGGCGCAGCAGGGCGCGGCGGGCACCGGCGTCCATCGTGCGCTGCTGACGTTCGTAGAGCCCGTCCAGCGTGCGGTCGATGGCACGGCTGCCGTTGGTCGGCGACTTGTCGTGGCTGAGATACTTGACCAGGGCGAGCGACGGATCGTCGACATAGTCGTTGGTGAAATCGACGATGACGTCGAAATTGCCGCTGGTCAGCGCCGACGACCATTGCGCGATCTCGACCTGGCGGTGCTCGACCGTCACGCCGATCTGGCGCCACTGGTCGACGAGATAGACGCCTGCCTCGGTGTAGGGCGGCTGGTTGCGGTTGACGAGTGCGAACGACAGGTTGGGCACGCCCGCTTCCTGCAGCAGCCGGCGCGCCTCGGCGCGGGCCGCGGCGATGTCGCGCCCGAATCCGGTCGACGCCTGCAGTTCGGCCTCGGTCGCCGCGGACGGCGAGCCGGGGCGGAAGATGCCGCCGACGCTTGCCAGGCGCGAGGTGCGGCGCAGGCCCTGCGAACCCGCCCAGCGGTCGATTGCCAGCGACAGCGCGCGGCGCACGCGCGGATCGGAGTAGGGCGCCTTCTCGGTGTTGAAGGTCGCGATGATGCTGACCATCTCGTCGGCCAGTTCGAAGCGCACCTTGTCGCCCATCGCGGCCTGCAGACGTTCGCGGTCGGCCGGCGTGAAGCCGCGGAAGTCGGCGTGGATCGCCCCGCCCTGCAGCGCGTTGGTGATCGCCGAAGTCTGCGACATGAACACCGCGCGGAACCCGTCGAGATAGGGTCGGCCCTCGCGGAAATAGCCGTCGAAGCGCTGGCCGATCCAGTGCGAGCCTCGCGCATGCTCGACGAATCGGAAGGCGCCGGTGCCCAGGATGTTCTTCTGCGGGAAGGTGCCGTCCTCCTTGAGCTTCGCCGCCGAATAGATGCAGTTCCACGGCGAGGCGAAGAATCCGAGCATCGAGGCGTTGACCTCGCGCAGCGTGAACACGACGGTGCGCGGATCGGGCGTGTCGATCCTGGCGATGTCGGCAAGTTCGCCCTTGCGCACCGAGACCACGCCCTGCGGCGGGTTCATGATGCGCTCGTAGCTCGCCTTGACGTCGGCGGATGTCATCGGCGTGCCGTCGTGGAAGCGCACGTTGGGCCGCAGCGCGAAGGTGAAGGTCTTGCCGTCGGGCGAGACCGTCCAGCGCTCGGCGAGGTCGCCGGTCACCTCGGGATACTTCGCGAGATCGAACTTGAGCAGCGTCGAATAGTGGGGTGCGACCGCGTGCAGCACCGCGAAGGTCGTCGCCGCGTGGCAGTCGTAGGTCGGCGGCTCGAAGGCGATCGAGAAGTTGAGCGTGCCGCCGCGCCGCGGCGTGTCCTGCGCGGATGCGGGGCCGGCGAGCGCCAGAGCGGCGGCGGCGAGCAGGGCAAGGCGTTTCATGGGGCGGGGTCTCCTCGAAGTTCCGGGGATACGAAGAAGGGCGTGGGGGCGAGTTCGCGGTCGTCGAGCCTGCGCAGGTCGGCTTCGTGCGCGGCGAGCGAGGCGACGAACAGGTCCTCGACGATCGCTTGCGAAAGCCGTGCCGCGCCGATGCCCAGCGCCGGGATGTCGCCCGACAGCAGGCCGTGGGACAGCGTGGACGAAAAATTGAACGCGTGCAAATCGGCAAGGTGCGGCGCGGTACCCGGCGCACGCGGCACGAAGGCGAAGCGGCCGTCGAGATAGGGGAAGGTGCCGAGTTCGGCGTCGGCAAGCTCGGTCGGCGGAGCGTAGCGGTCGTGCCAGCGCGCGATGTCGCCGGCGAGGTGCGCGATCTCCGGCCGCTCGGCCGGATCGACGCCGAAGCCGGTGCAGACGATGGCGAAGTCGGCGCGGTCGACGCGCGCGGGCAGATGGATCGCGAGTTTCGCGCCGTGCCGCTCGACCTTGCGCCACGGGCTCGACACGTGCAGCGAGAAAGAAGCGTGCTTCGTGCAGCGCAGGACCGATTCGTGGGGCGGCGGCACCTGGCAGGCGAACGCGTAGCGCATCAGCCGCCAGCGCGCCGCGTCGGGCAGGCACGCATAGCCGCGCTGGAAGCCGGCATAGCCCATCGACTTGAACTTGTTGATCTGCGGCAGATAGGGACGGCGGATATAGAGGCGCACGTCGGCGGCCCCCGCCTCGAGCGCGCAGGCCGCATTGTCGAACGCGGATGCGCCGCCGCCGAGGATCGCCACGCGCCTGCCGCGGAGGGCCTCGAAATCGACCGGA
>JAEUKY010000188.1 GCA_016794005.1 Rhodospirillales bacterium | reverse complement strand
CATCGTCGCGCGCGAGGGCACGATCACCGGCTCGATCGGCGTGATCCTGCAGACGACCGACGTGACCGGCCTGCTCGGCAAGCTCGGCGTGTCGGCCGAGGCGATCAAGTCGGCCCCGCTCAAGGCGGTCCCCTCGCCGTTCGAACCGCTGACCGATGCCGGGCGCGCGGCGACCCGCGCTTTGGTCGACGACATGTTCGACATGTTCGTCGGCATGGTCGCCGATCGGCGCGGCATGGACCGCCCGACCGCACTCGCACTGGCCGACGGGCGCGTCTACACCGGCCGGCAGGCCAAGGCGAACGGCCTGGTCGATGCGCTGGGCGGGATCGGCGAGGCGCGCGACTGGCTCGGCGAAAAGGGCGTCAAATCAAGCCTTCCGCTGCGGGAAATCAGGGTTTGGCGAGAAGAACAGCTGCTCGGCGGGCTCGTCCGGACGGCCGTCCAGGCGGCGTTGGGAAAAAGCTATCTGCCGGAACGGCTTACGCTTGACGGCCTTGTGGCGGTCTGGCACCCTGATTTGCGTTTCCGCTAACGATTTCCAAGCGCTAGGGGTGTTTGGCCAATGACCAAGTCCGAACTGATACTGCGGCTGGCCGAGCTCAACCCGCATCTCTACCAGCGCGACGTCGAGCGGATCGTCACCACCGTGTTCGACGAGATCACCGCCGCACTCGCGCGCGGCCATCGCGTGGAGCTGCGCGGCTTCGGCGCGTTCTCGGTCAAGCGCCGGGGTGCGCGCACGGGCCGCAATCCGCGCACCGGAGCCGCCGTCGACGTGACGGAAAAGTTCATCCCGTTCTTCAAGACGGGCAAGGAACTGCGCGAGAAGCTGAACGACGGCGGCAAGTCGTCCGGCTGAGGCCGGGCAACGTGCGCATTATCTACTGGATCTTCGCAGGGCTCCTCGCCGCACTTGCCGGGCTTTTCGCGCTGGGCAACCGCGGCGACGTGCGCGTGGATTTCTGGCCGCTCGGCCCGGCCTTCGAGATGCCGGTGTTCGTGGCCCTCGTCGGCGCGCTCTATGTCGGTTTCGGCCTGGGTGCGCTGATCGCATGGCTGGCGCAGGGCCGCACGCGCAAGCGCGCGCGCGAGGCCACGAAGCGGGCCGAAGCACTGGCGCGCGAGCTGGCCGACGTAAAGAAGCCCGCCGCGAAAGCCGAACCGCCTCCCCCGGCGCTGCCGCCGGCCCCGCCGATCTAGGCCCGGGCGATGCGCGGACAGGGTGCGGGCATGCGCGTGATCGGCGCCAGCGAGGTCGAGAACATCCTCGAGGCGGGCGCGCTGGTCGAAGCGCTGCGCAACGCCTTCCGCAAGGGGGCCGAGGTTCCGCTGCGCCACCGCCACGCGATGGACGTGCCCGGCGGCGCCCCCGCCTCGCTGCTGCTGATGCCGGCCTGGCAGGCGGGCCGCTATTGCGGCGTCAAGATCGTCACCGTTTTCCCGTCGAACGGCGAGAAGGGCCTGCCGGCGGTGATGGCGAGCTACATCCTGATGTCGGCGCGCGACGGCACGCCGCTCGCCGTCATCGACGGCCACATGCTGACGCTGAAGCGCACGGCGGCGGCATCCGCGCTGGCCGCGAAATATCTCTCGCGGCCCGAC
>JAEUKY010000180.1 GCA_016794005.1 Rhodospirillales bacterium | reverse complement strand
CTATGTCAACGCGCCGCATCGGCGGGAATATTCGGACCATCTGGTCCTGATCAGCCGGATCAAGGAAGTGCCGATTTTCCCGCGCTTCCGCGTGATGAACCACTGGCAGGCCACCGGGCAGATCGTCGCCAAGGATGCGATCGCGGCGGACCGCCTGCACATGACGGATGCCAGCTATTACTGCATCGCGAACCTGATCGCCCGCACGATCTCGTCGGCCGGGCCTGTCGCGACCGCGGTCCGCTAGGCGTCCCTCACGCTTCGTCGAAGTCGAGCACGACTTCCGTGCTTGTCGGGCGCGACTGGCAGGCCAGCACGAATCCCTTCTCCAGTTCCCACGGCGCCAGCGAATAGTTCGCCGCCATCTCGACGTCGCCCGCGCGCTTCAGGCACCGGCAGGTCGAGCAGACCCCGCCCTTGCAGCTGAAGGGCAGGTCGAGGCCGGCTTGGGTCCCTGCGTCGAGGATGCTGGGCCCGTCGAACGGCACTTCGAAGATCTGGCGGATGCCGTCGCGCACGACGGTCACGCGCGCGGCCCCGTCGCGCCGCGCGGATGCCGGCTTCGCGGCCGGCCGTGCGCTTGCGTCGGGCGCCAGGAACAGCTCGGCGTGGATGCGCGATTGCGGCACGCCAAGCCCGGCGAGTGCGGCCTTCACCGTCTCGACCATCGCGAAGGGCCCGCACAGATGGAAGCCGTCGGCGGTGGCCGGATCGAACAGGGCCTTCGCCAGCGCTTCGATCTTCGCGGCGTCGATGCGGCCGTCGAGCAGGGGCGTGTCCTGGCGCTCGCGGCTCAGCACATGCACCAGCGACAGACGCGTCATGTGGCGGTTCTTGAGATCCTCGATTTCTTCGCGGAAGACGATCGAATCGATCGTGCGGTTCGCATAGACGAGCACGATTCGCGAGGCGGGTTCTTCCGCCAGCACCGCCTTGGCGATCGAGACGACCGGCGTGATGCCGCTGCCGGCGGCGACCAGCACGTGCGCGCGTGTTGCCTTCGCGTCGATCACCGGGCCGAAGCGGCCCTCGGGCGTGCCGACGGCGATGCGGTCGCCCGGCTTCAGCTTCGTATTGGCGAAGGTCGAGAAGACGCCGCCTTCCACGCGCTTGACCGCGACGCGAAGCTCGCCCTCGTGCGGGGCGGCGCAGATCGAATAGGAGCGGCGCGCTTCCTTGCCGTCGATGTCGGCTTTCAGCGTCACGTACTGGCCGGCCGCGAAGCGGTAGGCGGCGGCCAGTTCCGGCGGGACGCGGAAGGCGATGGACACGCAGTCGGCGGTCTCGCGGCGGATGTCGGCGATCTCGAGCGTGTGGAATGCCATCAGATGCACTTGAAATGTTCGAAGGGCTCGGCGCACGCGTTGCAGGCGTGGAGCGACTTGCACGCGGTCGAGCCGAACCGGCCGGTCAGGCGCGTGTCGGTCGAGCCGCAGCGCGGGCAGGCGAGAACGGGGTCTTCGGCGAAGAGTGCGGCCTTGAGCTCCGACGCCTTGCCTGCCGGCGGAGCGATCCCGTAGGCGCGCAGCTTTTCGCGCGCGTCGGGCCCGATCCAGTCGGTCGTCCAGGCGGGCGCGTTGACGAGGGCGATGCGCGGCCGGCCGAGGCCGGCGGCTTCGATGGCGTTCTCCACGTCGAGACGGATCGCGGCGGTGGCGGGGCAGCCGGTATAGGTCGGCGTCAGGTCGATGGCGATGCCGCTTGCGTCGGCGCGCACGGCGCGCACGATGCCGAGATCGACGACCGACAGCACCGGCACCTCCGGGTCCATCACGCCGGCAAGCGCTTCCCACGCAAGCACAACGCGCGGATCGTCGAGCGTGGCGGCGGCGTTCACCATTTCGCACCCGGATAGGCGCGCGGCAGGAACTGCATCGTGGCCAGCAGATGGCCGAGTTCCTCGCCGTGGCGGCCCTTCGATCCGCCGGTCTGCATCCAGCCCGATTTCGGCCGTGCGAGCGTGGCCTGCGCCAGCACGTCGTCGACGGTGCGCATCCACGCCGCCTCGACCGGGGTCATGTCGGGCGCGATACCCGCGGCGATCAGTTCTGTTGCCACGGCATCGGTCTCGAACATCTCGCCGGTGAAGGGCCAGAATTCGTCGAGGGCCGCCTGCGCGCGCGCATGGCTCTCGTCGGTGCCGTCGCCCAGGCGTACGACCCATTCGCCCGAATGGCGCAGATGGTACTGCGCCTCCTTCACGCCCTTGGCGGCGATGCCGGCAAGCCCGGCATCCGTCGAGCGGGCGAGCGCGGCGTAGAGTTCGGCCTGCCACGCGTCGAACAGGAACTGGCGCACGATCGTGTGGGCGAAGTCGCCGTTCGCCCGCTCGCACAGAAGCAGGTTGCGGAAGTCCCACGCGTCGCGCAGGAAGGCGAGCGCGTCGGCGTCGCGCCCCTTGCCTTCGATGCGGGCCGCGTATCCGAGCAGCATGTCGGCCTGTCCCGTCAGGTCGAGGGCCACGTTGGCGAGGGCGATGTCCTCTTCCAGCTCGGGCGCATGCCCGCACCATTCGGACACGCGGTGGCCCAGCACGAGGCAGGAATCCCCGAGCCGCAGCAGGTATTCGAACAGGGCCGCACGCCGTTCCATCGTCAGATGTTCTTCACGTCGGGCGGGATCTCGTAGAAGGTCGGATGGCGATAGACCTTCGAGACCATCGGCTCGAACATGCTTTCCTTCTGCGCGGGGTCCGACGCCACGATGCTTGCCGAGGGGACGACCCACACGCTCACGCCCTCGGCGCGCCGGCAATAGACATCGCGCGCCATCTCGACCGCCATCGTGCCGTCGATCGCGTGCAGCGAGCCGACATGGCGGTGGGCAAGGCCGTTGCGCGAACGCACGAACACCTCGTAGAGCGGCCAGTCGGCCCGGTTCTCGGTCGTCATCGTCGTCACTCCGCTGCCTTTGCCGCGCGCGCGTGCGCCCGCTTCGCGGCGAACGCCGCAGCCGCCTCGCGCACCCAGGCGCCCTCCGCGTGCGCCTTGCGGCGGGCGGCAAGCCGGTCGCGATTGCACTGCCCGTCGCCGGCGACCACGCGGTTGAACTCGGCCCAGTCGATGGGCCCGTGGTTCCAGTGGCCGGTGCCCTCGTCGAGCTTCAGGTCCGGATCGGGAAAGGTGAGGCCGAGGAAGTGGCCCTGCGGCACCGTCACGTCGACGAACTTCTGGCGCAGCTCGTCGTTCGACACGCGCTTGATCTTCCACGCGGCGTTCTGCGACGAATGGACCGAATCCCTGTCGGACGGTCCGAACATCATCAGCGAGGGCCACCACCAGCGGTCCAGCGCGTTCTGCGCCATGCGCTTCTGGTCGGGCGTGCCGCGCGCCAGCTTCAGCATCAGCTCGTAGCCCTGGCGCTGGTGGAAGCTTTCTTCGCGGCAGATGCGGATCATCGCGCGCGCATAGGGGCCGTAGGAGCAGCGGCACAGCGGCACCTGGTTCATGATCGCGGCCCCGTCGACCAGCCAGCCGATTGCGCCGATATCCGCCCAGGTCAGCGTGGGATAGTTGAAGATCGACGAATATTTCGCCTTGCCGGCCAGAAGCTGGCCGACGAGTTCGGCGCGCGAAACGCCCAGCGTCTCGGCGGCCGAATAGAGGTAGAGCCCGTGGCCGCCCTCGTCCTGCACCTTGGCGAGCAGAATCATCTTGCGGCGCAGGCTGGGTGCACGCGTGATCCAGTTGCCCTCGGGCAGCATGCCCACGATCTCGGAATGCGCGTGCTGCGAGATCTGCCGCACGAGCGTGCGCCGGTAGCCCTGCGGCATCCAGTCGTTCGGCTCGATCTTCTCCTCGCGGTCGATGCGCGCCTGGAACGCGGCGAGAGCCGCCGGATCGTCGGCGCGCGCGGGCGCGGCGGCATTGTCGCCCCGCTGGTCGAGGCCTTGGGTGTACATGCGCGTTCCTCCCGTCGGACCCGTTCAATATGTCACGAAATCTATCGCCAAGAAACCCGTTTGCGTGACATGTCGCCGCCGAACCGCTGGCGCGATGCGGCCGACGGCGGCGGCAGTTTGCCGTTGGAATCCAGCAGATTGGCGTCGATCCACGCTTCCGAGGCCGGCCGCAGGCGGCGATAGAGATCGCCCGCGAATCGCCTTGCCGCCCCGCCGACCCAGTCGCGCGGCATCAGTTCGCCCGGCAGGCCCGGGTCGCGCAGCGCAAGGCGGCGGAATTCGTGCACGAGGCGCACGCGGCCTTCCAGTGCGGCTTCCGGGGAGATCTCCTTGCGTGCCGCGCGCGCGAGGGGCGCGAAGCCGTCGATGAAGCCGCGATAGCCGCGCCCCAGTGCGGCAAGGTCCCAGCCCTGCCGGACGAGCGCCTGCGCCGCGTCGCCGGCGGTACCCGGTCCTTCGACGATCAGCGGGCGCAGCGGCTTCGCGAGATCGGCCAGCAGCGAAGCCAGTGCTGCCGGATCGGGGTTGGGATGCAGCATCGTCTGCGGGCCGACGGCGCCGAAGCCGAGCCACGACAGCGGCCGGCGCACGGCCTCGCGCGCGCCCGGCGGCAGGTCGGGCAGCAGCGCCACGCACCACGTGCCGTTCCAGGCCGGCGGTGCCGCCGCGTAGATGCGCGCTTCGGCCTCGCGCGTGCGCTTCAGGCCGGACGGGGCGAGCGCATAATACGCAAGCCGCCCGACGCGCTCGGAGACGAGCCAGTCTTCCGCCACCAGCCGCGACAGGGCGGTGCGCAGCTGGCTGTCGTTGACGCCGAACGGGGCAAGGATGCGCGCAAGCCCGGCATAGGCGACCTCGCCGCCGCGCGGCGCCACCAGATCGCCGAAGACGGTGACGATCAGCGAACCCGCGCGGAGCGGGGACGAAGCCTTGCGTGCGGATGCCATGCGGGCTTCACAATAGTCGGGTCCGGCCGCTAGCGCGAGTGCGCGTGGCCGATCGCGAAGTCGTTGCGGCCCGTGCGGTCCTCGCCGGCGAGCAGCCACAGCGGGCGCGAGGCGAAA